>JALSGV010000076.1 GCA_026982565.1 Gammaproteobacteria bacterium | reverse complement strand
CCACCATGGCGGTCTGATCATGCCTGGTCTGCGCATGATGCGTGATGCCCTGACACGGCAATCGGATGCCCTGTATTTTGCCGTGGACGAAATGCTTGAAGAGGGCGTGTTACCCCCGCTGGCGACAGATACCCCCAGCGCTGTTATACGGGGCACCCTGCATACGATGGTGGCCGTGATGGAACGTATCGTGAAGAGGATGGAAATGGAGCAGGAAATCACCGTGCTTGTGACGGGAGGGGATGCGGAGGTGTTGTTACCCTGGATGGAGCGTCCTTGTCAGCACAGGCCCGATCTTGTGCTCCAGGGACTGGCAGTCATTGGCGGGGGGGGTGCTTGAAAATATTGTTTGCAGCGCTGGTGGTGCTGAATATCGTATTTTTCGCCTGGCAGTTCAGCCGTGATGACGGGCAGGGGGAGGATGTTGCGGCGGCTCAAACGCCTGGTGACGCGCCGCTTCTGCTTTTATTGGGCGAGAGAACCGATGCGGCGGGCTCGAAGAAGGAAATAGAGACGGGGAAAGAGGCTGGGGCGGAGCCCGACCAGGCGGAGAAGAAAAAAGAGCCTGTCCAATCCAGGCAGCCGGATCCTGTGAATCAGAGAGCGGCCACCAGCTGCTATAGGATAGGCCCCTTCCAGGACAAGCAGCGGGTGCAGGACTTCGCTGCATCCTCGCAACTGGCGTCTGTCCAAGCCGCCGTTGAAGAGGAATCCATGAGGCGCCGCATTGGGTTTTGGGTGAAATGGCCGGAAGAACTGACCCTGGCGGGCGCGCGCAGCGTGATGGGTGAACTCAGGAACAGGGGGGTGTCCGATATGTCCATTACACCCCTGGACAACAAACACTATGCCTTGTCACTGGGTATATTCGGTACCCGCCTTTATATGGAGCAGCGGGTGGATGAAATGCGCGCCCTGGGATATACGACAATCGTAGAGGATCGTTACAAGCGTGTCACTGTTTACTGGTTGGTCATGAGGGGTGTTGACGCCTCCATCGAAGCCAGGCTGGAACCCTTGATGTTGCAGATGCGGGATATTGCACTGGTATCCAGGGACTGTCCGTAGGTTGCCTTTGTGGCCTGTTTAAAATAATATAGCCGCAATTTTCCCGTCCTGTGTTGGCGCAGCCCGGTTGGTAAGTGGCTGATTCCGATAAATAGTTTTCTGTAATTATAGTGGCGCCAGACGGTCATGATCATGGCCGGGAGTTGCTTGGGGAAGAAAAGTCTCATTGCCGGTATAGCTCAGTTGGTAGAGCAACGGTCTTGTAAACCGTAGGTCCGGGGTTCGACTCCTCGTGCCGGCACCACTGCTTTTTGTCTTTGCTGTTGATGCCGTCGAAAATACTTTGATTTCCTTTGCTATGGTATTATTCACTGGAGGCATGGTGGCCAAGAGGAGTTGATATTGGTCCTGAACCCACGGATTCAGGATGGGTGTCATGGTGGTGATGACCATTAACCCGGCAACGATATATCTCGTTGCCGGGTTAATGATGCAACGAATATCGTCGGTATGGTCAGTATGAACCATTCAATCTGCGGGTTGTATGTCGCCAGGAGGCAGTGATGTCAGGCGCCAAGCTGCCGAAATGGGCACAGTTCGTTTCGCTGGGGCTGGTTTTTTCCCTCGTTTTACTGGTGGTTGTGATGAATGTGAAGCGGGACGACCCTTGTACGACAATGTCGGCCCAGGAGCTGATCGCCTTCTACCCAGAACTCGATGAGCTTGCCAGAAAACACCGGCTAGAGACGGATAAGCTGCTGACCCTGCACCGCACCCAGGATGTCCTCATCAATCTGAAGATGAGCAGTGAGCAGGTGGATCCCGAGCAGGCGCTGCAGATTTCCATGCGTCAGGTCAATGATCTGGCCGCCATGCGCAAGGCGCAGATGGCGGAATTCGATGCTCTCTGCCGCGAGCTCGTCAAGGGTGCATGGTAGCTCTGGACATGGCGCGAGTGGAGCAATGATGGATGAGGAACAGCTGTTGCTGGAACTGCACTTTCCTTCTCAGGCTGAACAATTGCAGGCTGTGCGCAGTGAGGTGCGGGAAACCATGGGGAAGATAGGCAGTCTTTCCTGCGATATCAATTGCGCCGTTATCGCCATCAACGAGGCCTGTATGAATATTATTCAGCATGCCTATGGGGAACACCGTGAAGGGAAGATCATTCTGCAGGTATTCGATCTCGGTAACGATCTGCTTTTCCGCCTCATCGACTTCGCCAACCCCGTGGATGCAAGCAAGATCAAATCACGGGACCTGGAGGATATCAAGCCCGGCGGCCTGGGTGTGCATATGATCCATGAGGTGATGGACGATTGCCATTTTCTGAAGTGCCCCGAAGGCGTAGGCAATATCTTTCAGATGCGCAAGAGAAAGACCCGGAGTACGGAAAACAATAAATAGGCAGGCCAAACATGTATCCAGTAAGAAAGGAAGGGCGATTCACCATTCTGGAACTCAATGGGGAGGTGGATCTGTATTACTCTCCCAAGGCGCGGGAGCAGATCCTGGAATGTCTGAACGACAGGCTGAACCTGCTGGTTGATCTATCCAGGGTGGAGTACATCGACAGTTCCGGCGTCGCCAGCCTCGTGGAGGGTTATCAACTGGCCAAGGACGCCAGTCTCGAATTCGGCCTCGTCGGTGTGAGCCCCGCCGCCATGCAGGTGTTGCAGCTGGCCAAGCTCGACCAGGTGTTTCCCATCTATGATTCGGTCGCTGATGCCCTGGCAGGAAGGAAGCATGGGCCGCAGGAGAATAACGGGGCGCAGGGTGGCGGCTGACGGAGGAGAGACTGTCATCGAGGTGAGGGAACTCGTGACGCACTACGGCAACCGCGAGATCCTGCATGGTGTCAACTTCGATGTCAGGCAGGGTGAGATCAAGGTCATCATGGGGGGCAGCGGTTCGGGCAAGACGACCCTGCTGCGTCACATGCTGGGTCTGCACCGTCCGACATCGGGGAGCATCAAGGTGCTGGGCAAGGACATCGCCGCCATCAGCAAAAAAGAACTCTACAGCCTGCGCCGCCAGATCGGCGTGGCATTTCAGGGTGGCGCCCTGTTTGGTTCCATGACGGTGGCGGAAAATGTCCAGCTCCCCTTGCGGGAGCATACCAGGCTGGATGAAAAAACCATCCAGATCATGACGCGCATGAAACTGGAGGTGGTCAACCTGTCGGGTTTCGAGGATCTCATGCCCTCGGAATTGTCAGGGGGCATGACCAAGCGTGTCGCTCTGGCCAGGGCGGTCATTATGGATCCCAAGCTGCTGTTTTTCGACGAGCCCTCCGCCGGCCTGGATCCTGTTGTCTCCGCCGAGCTGGATGAGCTGATATTGAAGCTGCGCGATGCGCTCAACATCACTATCGTGGTGGTGACCCATGAACTGGAGAGCGCCCTCAAGATTGCAGATCGCATCACGGTATTGGATCATGGGAGGGTCCTCATCACGGGTACTGTGGAGGAGGTCCGCAATTCCGGCAATGAGGTGGTTCAGGACATGCTGAACAGAAAGCCGCGCGATGAGGTGATTGACGCGGACGAGTATCTGCGGATGCTGACAGGCTCTTGACCGTAAGTCATGCTGTGCGCTTGTTGGCCTGCAATTGGAGGATGGCGGATGCGCGCGCAGGATATTTTTCCTCCATGCGCTCGGTCAGCACGGAAACGATGGTTGCGAGGACGGTTTCCGTAATGAGATCGGCATGGACGTGATAGTAGTGCAGCAGGCACTGGACGGGTTCGTGAATGCCGGTACGGTGCTGGCTTTTGAAATCGGTCCAGGCCAGGACCGGGAGATCATACAGGGTGCGATCGACACAGACCCATGCCTGGCCGTCGATGATGACATCCATGCCGCGCAGGCCCGGAAGCTTCATGCGAATGGGGCCGCCCAGGCGGATGAGGCCGAGACGCACTTGATTGAATCTGTTGCTCTCGATTTCTGTGCTTATGGTGCGGAGCTTGGGGGTATCTTCGATTCTGGACTTCATTATTTTCCCTTCAAGAGTGCTTGCTGCTAGTATTAGTAACGGCATCGGGGGCGGGTTTCTTGAGCGCCGTTTCAATCGAATTGCCTGCCTGTTCTCGTATGGGAAAGGTCATGGATGGCTCGTATGCAGCGCAGCAAATTTCACCATGGCGCCTTATTGCGCTCTATCGGGGAGGGGGTATGAGAGTTTCCGTATTTTGCCTACAAATGGTGCTGGTCTTGACGTTGACGGCCTTCTCCGGCGTTGTCGCCGCAGGTGACGAGTCCTCCCTGAACCGTTTCGATTTTCAGGTTAAGGAAGCGCTGGAGGTGGAGAACGACCGCATGATTGCCGTCCTGAGGGTGGAGGAGGAGCATCAGGATGCCGCCCGCTTGGCGGAGATCGTCAACCAGACCATGGCCTGGACCCTGTCCGAGGCGGAACGCTCCCCCGAAGTCGAGGCCGCCACGGGCAGCTACCGGGTGCGGGCGGTGATGAAGGATGATCTGGTCGTCAAATGGCGCGCCTATCAGTTTCTTGTGTTGAACAGCGCCGATACGGCGGCATTGACCCGTCTGCTGGGGCGCCTGCAAAACCGCCTGCGGGTCAGTTCGGTTGGCTTTGAACTCACGCCACAGCGCCGCAAGGCGGCGGAAGACAAGCTCATCGACAGCGCCCTGGATGCCTTCAAGGCGCGCGCACGCCTGATCGCGGACAATTTCGGCGCCGGGGACTACCGCATCATCAAGGCGTCCATCAATACCTCTGCCCGTGATGTGCGTCCCATGGCCATGTTGCAGTCCCGCGAGGCGAGCGCCGTGATGACTCCGCCCGCGGTACGGGAAGGCAGCAGCAAGGTGGAGGTGCGGGTGTCGGGAACCATCGAGTTGAGATGACGATCCAGGAGCGCACCATGAGCAGCGGCAAGGTCACCATCGGCACGCCACTGACCCCGGGGGCAAAGCGGGTCATGCTGCTGGGCAGCGGCGAGCTGGGCAGGGAGGTCATCATCGCCCTGCAGAGGCTGGGTGTCGAAGTGATTGCCGTCGACCGCTATCCCAATGCGCCGGGGCACCCTCTGGCCCATCGCGCCCATACCATCGATATGGCCGACGGCCGCGCATTACGACAACTGGTGGAACAGGAGAGGCCACATCTCATCGTGCCGGAAATCGAGGCCATCGCCACGGACACCCTGGCGGAGATAGAGGCCGACGGCCTGGCCGAGGTCATTCCCACCGCGCGGGCGGCGCAACTGACCATGAACCGCGAGGGTATCCGCCGTCTGGCGGCGGAGCGTTTGGGTTTGGCCACTTCGCGGTATGCCTTTGCCGAGAGCCTGGAAGAGCTGGGGCGCATCGTCGGCAGGGAAATCCCCTGCCCCTGCCTCGTCAAGCCGGTCATGTCGTCCTCCGGCAAGGGGCAGTCCCTGGTGGCGACCCCCGATGAAATCGGGTCTGCGTGGGACTATGCCCGCTCGGGCGGCAGGGTCAGCACCACACGGGTGATCGTCGAGGAGAAGATCGATTTCGACTATGAGATTACCCTTTTGACCGTGCGCGCCTGCGGTTCCGATGGGCGCATTCAGACACATTTCTGCGCGCCCATCGGCCATATCCAGAAGCACGGCGACTATGTGGAGAGCTGGCAGCCGCAGCCCATGAGCACAATGGCGCTGGAGAAATCGCGGGAGATCGCCGCGCGAATCACGGATGAGCTGGGTGGCCGGGGTATTTTCGGGGTGGAGCTGTTTATCAAGGGGGACCGGGTGTGGTTCAGCGAGGTCAGTCCGCGCCCCCATGACACGGGTATGGTGACCATGGTGACCCAGCGCCAGAACGAGTTCGAACTGCACGCCCGGGCCATTCTCGGCCTGCCCGTGGTCGTGGACATGATATCACCTGGCGCCAGTGCCGTGATCTACGGCGGCATGGACGCCGCCGGTATTGCTTTTGGCAATATCGACGGGGCGCTTCAGGTGCCCGGCACAGAACTCCGCCTGTTCGGCAAGCCCGAGGCCTACCCGCGCCGCCGCATGGGCGTGGCGCTGGCCTATGACGACGATATCGGGATTGCCCGCGCGCATGCCAGAGAGGCCGCCGGCAGGGTTGTCACTCTGCCGGGCTGAATCGCCATGTGTTCCTGTTGACGGCTGAACATGGACTTCACCATCCTTGAGGAAATCCTCGTCATGCTGGCGGTGGCCGTCTTCGCCGTCTCCGTATTCCGCCGTTTCCGCCTGCCGGCCATACTCGCCTACCTGGCGGTGGGTGCCTTCATCGGGCCCCATGGCAGCGGCTGGGTGACGGACCACGAGGATATCCATGTGCTGGCGGAGTTCGGCGTGGTCTTTCTGTTGTTCACCGTCGGCCTGGAGTTTACCTTTCCCCAGTTGCTGGCCATGAAAAAGGAGCTGCTGGGCGTCGGCAGCGCCCAGGTGGTGGTGACCACCGCCGTGGCCGCCGTGGTGGCCTGGGAGGCCGGCGTTCCCCCCGGCGGGGCCTTCGTGGTGGGCGGCGTCATTGCGCTGTCCTCCACCGCCATCGTCAGCAAGCTGCTCACGGAACGGGCGGAACTGGGTTCCCGTCACGGGCGCCTGTCCATTGGTGTCCTGCTGTTCCAGGATGCGGCGGTCATTCCCTTTCTCATCGTCATCGCCGCCCTGAGCGGGGGTGCGGGGATGTCGGTCCCCCAGGAGCTGGCATGGGCGCTCACCAAGGGCGTGGTCGTGATCGCCGTCATGCTGGGTGTTGGGCGCTGGCTGCTGCGGCCGCTGTTCCATGAAATCGCCTCTTCGCGCTCATCCGAGCTGTTTACCCTCACGGTACTGTTCCTGACGCTGGCCGCCGCCTGGCTGACCAATATTTCCGGCCTGTCCCTGGCGCTGGGTGCCTTTCTGGCCGGCATGATCCTGGCCGAGACGGAGTTCCGCCACCAGGTGGAATCGGACATCCGGCCCTTCCGCGATGTACTGCTGGGCCTGTTCTTCATTACCGTGGGCATGCTCCTGGATGTGGGAGCCCTGTGGTCCATGCTCCACTGGATATTGCTGCTGGTGGTGGCAATCGTGCTGGGGAAGGCGCTCATCATCGTTCTGTTGAGCAAGCTGATGGGCATCACCTTCGGCGTGGGCGTGCGCACCGCCGCCATTCTGGCGCAGGGCGGGGAGTTTGGTTTCGCCCTCATCTCCCTGGCCTTCGCCGCCGGCATCCTGGACAATCAGACCACGCAGTTGTTGTTGGCCGCGGTGATTTTCACCATGGCCCTGGCCCCTTTGCTCATCCAGTACAATGGTCTCATTGCGAAGTACATTTGTGGCGAGGGCTATCTGCGCCAGCGGGAGCAGTTCGCGCGCGCGGTGGAGGAGGAGGCGCGGCAGTTGCGCAATCACACCATCATCTGCGGCTACGGGCGCATCGGCCAGAATCTCACCCGCTTCCTCGACAACGAGAACCGCGACTATATCGCCCTGGATCTGGATCCCACGCGGGTGCGCGATGCCCGCGCCGCCGGCGAGCGGGTCAATTACGGCGACGCGAGCCGCCCCGAGATTCTGCGCTCGGCGGGCATCGACCGCGCCATGGTCGTGGTGATCACCTTCGACGACATTCATACCACGCTGAAGATCATGCATCAGGTGCGGCAGATCAGGCCCGATGTGCCTCTTCTCGTGCGCGCCAAGGACGAGGCCAATCTCGACCGCCTGTTGCAGGCGGGGGCCACGGAAGTGATACCGGATTCCTTCGAGGTGAGTGTGATGATCGCCTCCCACCTCCTGTATCTGCTGCAGGTGCCCGTTTCCCGTATCGTGCGCCAGGTGCAGGATGTCCATGACCAGCGCTTTCAGATGTTGCGTGAAGTCTTTCATGGTGAGGGTGTGGGGGCTTTGGAGGATTTTCACGTCGGCAACGAGCATCTCAAGACGGTGATTCTGGAGTCCGGCGCCCATGCCATCGGGCGCCGCCTGGCGTATTATGATTTCAAGGACCTGGACGTGGTGGTGACGGCCATAAGACGGGGTGGAATCCGGGCGGAGAAACCCGCCCCCGACATGCTGCTGCGGGAGGACGATGCGCTGATTCTCTACGGGCCGGAGAAGGGGCTCAAGACGGCCGAGAAGATGCTGTTGCGTGGTCCTCCAAAATAGCCAGCAGCGCTTCCCCCGCCACCCGGCGCCGCCAGCCGCGCAACAGCCTCAGGTCCCGCTCCCCGCGCAGCAGGCGCGACAATTCACGGCGGCTGGTGACGGCCCTGGGGTCCAGGGCATGGGCCTCGCTGCGTTCATTGGCCGCTTGCAGCAGGCGGTTGACCTGTTCCTTTTCCGCCTTGTCCGGCCGTTTGGTGGGATAGAGGGCCATGGGGACCGGGAGCGGTTCGCGGTGGCGCGCTTCATCGATGATGGCCAGCAGTGTTTCTCCATGACGGGACGCCGTCTTGCCAGGCAGGGTGGGCAGCGCGGCCAGCGCTTCTCGCGTGCCGGGCAGGGCGCGCGCCAGGTCGTACAGGGCCTCGTCACGCAGTATCCAGGTGCGGGGCTGGTCCTTTTTCTGCGCGGTGGTTTCACGCCAGGCGGCGAGCCCCTGCAGGGCGGCAAGCTGCTCTCCCTCCAGTTGCCATGCATGCTTGAGGCGCAGCCAGGCGTCTGGGGGCGCGGTTTCGTATTCACCGGACGCGTAGAGGCTGGCGAAATCTTCCTCCAGCCAGGACAGTTTCCCCTGTTGTTCCAGCGTGTGGCGCAATTTCAGGTAGATCCGGCCCAGGTAGATGACGTCATTGGCCGCATATTCCAACTGCTGGGCGCTCAGCGGCCGTTGCCGCCAGTCGGTGCGGGTGTGTTCCTTGTTAAGGGTCGCGCCCAGCAACTCCTGTACCAGGGCGGCATAGCTGATCTGGTCCCCATAACCCAGCAGGGGGGCCGCCATCTGGGTATCGAAAACGGGCTTCAGGGGGCGGTGGCGTAATTGATGGAAAATCTCCAGATCCTGGCGGCTGGCATGAAAGACCTTGGTTTTGTCTTCCTGGTACAGGAGGTCGAGGATGGGAGAGATGTCATCAAGGGCCAGGGGGTCGATACAGGCCACTTCGTCTTGCGTTGCGATCTGCAACAGACACAACTTGGGGTAGTAGGTGTTTTCCCGGTGGAATTCGGTGTCGACGGCCAGCCAGGATTGATCCCGCAGGCGGTCACACAGCGCATACAGCTCATGGGAGGTGTCGATATAGGAGTTTTTCATTTGATCGCTCATTCGGCCTAATATGGAGATGGCGCTGCGGGATGTAAACCATTAAAATATAAGGGAGGGGATGGCAAAGCAGGACATGGTTGCCGTGCATGGAAGGCGTTCCCCGGCCGGCAATCCGAATGTCGGCTGTAACCCTCTGAATATCATTAGGTTTTTTGCGCTGCGCACAGTGCAGGGCCTGTTCCTCGTCTTAATTGCCACGATCCCGAGAAAGCGGCAACTATCCCTGCTAAGGGCTCAGGAGTATACACATGCAGCGCTGGTTGGCCACAAGTTTCATCATCATCGCCGGTTTCATGGCGTTGATTCTGGCCGACCAGTATCTGCGCACCCAGACCGCCGCGCACAATGGCGAAATGCTGGAAACCCGTCTGCGTCTCGCG
This sequence comes from Gammaproteobacteria bacterium, assembly GCA_026982565.1. Classification (GTDB taxonomy): domain Bacteria; phylum Pseudomonadota; class Gammaproteobacteria; order SZUA-140; family SZUA-140; genus SZUA-140. The sequence continues at coordinate 7,365 of JALSGV010000076.1, read as the reverse complement.
GGCGCACAGTTCGAGCAGGCCATACGTCACCGGATTGCCCTCGTCGAGGACATTGCCGCTCTCAGCCTTATTGATTCGCATCTGGGGGATGAGAGGCAATTCCATGAGGTGGTAAGGCGTCTGCGCGGCGATGATCGCGCCATTCAAGGCGTGGCCTATATGGGTCTGCAGGGCGCAGTCCAATACTATTTTCCCGCTGCAGGCGACGAAACGCTCACCAAAGTCGTGAGCGCGCAGATCACGGCAGGCGCGCTCTTCGAGAAGAGCCGTCGTCTGGCCCGTACGGTTACGGCCAATCCCGTCAACGTGGATGGGGGACGGCGTCTCATGACGGTGGTGGTTCCCCTGTTCCAGGTGGGTGAGTTCAAGGGCTTCATGCTTGGCGTGCTGGATTTGACAGTACTCATCAGCGCCGTACTGGAAACCGGTCAGCAAGGCATCGGCTTCCAGCTCAGGGATGCAAGTGGGCGTCTGTTCTATGGGGCGACCTTCGCCAACGATGATATCAAGAGCTACGAAATGCGGGTGGGTGACGTTTGGTGGGTGCTGTCGGACGGCTGGTCCGAGGCGCCGCCGGCCCCCGATATAACCGTGAGGAGCATGCTGTGGTTGCTTGGCCTGTTGTTGATCCTCACGGCAGGGGCCTATATCAACCGGCGTTTCGACTACAACCAGGGCCTGTCCCTGGTGATTGCCAATCGCCTGCGCGCCCTCAGGGAAGAAACCAGGAAACTGGGGCAGAGCCTCAATGGCCAGCTCGGCAATAATGCCTCACAGGGACGTATGCAGCGTCAAGACGCTGTGCTGGACGGCAAGGTGCCCGTCGGCCTGTTCAGCACGGACGCCAAGGGACGGCTGAGCTATGTCAATGAGCGCTGGTGTGAAATCAGCGGCATGGATGTAGACAAGGCATTGGGGCTGTCATGGTTCGACACGGTTGCCGGGCCGGACAGGGAGAAGGTGCGCAGTGACTGGGAACAGGCCTGTGCAGCGGGCCGGGCCTACAGTGGCGAAGTCTGTTTTCTTCATCCCGATGGCAGTGAGCGCTGGGTGCTGGTGCAGGCGGTGCCCGCCAACGAGGAAGGAAACGGCCTGATGACCTATATGGGCGCCTGCACGGATATCTCGGCGCAAATAGCATCCACCGAGGCGGTGAAGTCCTCGGAGCGGGAGCTCAGGACCATATTGAAGGGGATGCAGGACACCTATTTCCGCACCGATGCCCATGGCCGTATCGTACGCGTCTCGGAGTCCGTCAGAAAACTGCTGGGATACGAAGCGGGTGAATTGACCGGCGTGCCCGTCTATCGCCTTTGCCTGCATGCCCGGGATCGCCGCCAGCTCATCGGGCTGCTGGGGCAGAAAGGCGCGGCCATTACCGACTATGAATTGCAGCTAAAAAGGCGTGACGGGGCCCCTGTCTGGGTATCCCTCAATGCGCGCTATTGCGGCCATGGTGGAGATGGCGGCGCGGGGATCGAAGGTTCCGTAAGGGATATTTCGGCGCGCAAGAAAACCGAGTCCCGCTTCCTCGAATTGACGAAATCACTGGAGGGTTCTGAAGAGGCTGCTGTCATCACATCTCCCGAATTTATTATCGAGTATGTCAACCCCGCCTATGAAAGGATGACCGGCTACCGCCGCGGTGAGTTGCTGGGCAGAAAGATCCATGCCGCCGAGGCCGGCCCGGCGCGCACGGAACGTCACAAGAAGATCATGAGCGCCCTTCTGGAGGGCAAGACCTACCGCGGCACTTTCGTGAATTTCCGCAAGGATGGTTCTCTTTTCTATGAGGAGCGGACCATTGCCCCGTTCAGGGATGATCAGGGCAGGCTCACTCACGTCGTCGCCACCGGCCATGACGTGACCTCGCGGATCCACCATCGGCAAGGGAGTGACGCGGCTGCCCGGGAGACGGGCAGCCCCTGTGGCGAGCTTCCCGGACCGCAGGCCTTCATGGAGATGCTGGAAAAGTCCATTGCCCGCGCCCGTCTGCACAACCGCTTCGTGGCCGTCATGCTCATCGATCTGAAGCGCCCCGAGATCTCCATGGACGGCAATGGCCATGATTTAGAGGAGCGGGTCATACAGGCCTTCCTGCGGCGCATAGGAGACGCCGTGCGTGATGAGGATGTCGTTGCCTGTCTTGACAGCGGGGCGTTCGTGGTGTTGCTGGACGACATCAGCAATGTGAAGCATCTCTCTATCATCGCCAGGAAGGTCGTGGCGACCATTACCCCGCCTGTGGTGCTGGACCGGCACCGGGTGGCCCTTGACGCCGGCATCGGCATCAGTATTTTCCCGGAGGACGGTGAAGAAGGAGAGGTCCTGGTGAAAAATGCCCGCAGCGCCATGCTGCGCGCCAGGAAACTGGGCAGGAACAGGTATCAGTTCAGTTCCGCGGACATGAGCGCGAGAATACTGGCGCGGCGCACCATGGAGGATGGCCTGCGCCATGCCCTGGAAAGAAACGAGTTCCTGCTCCACTACCAGCCTCAGCTGGATATCCACACCAATCAGGTCGTGGGAGCGGAGGCCTTGCTGCGCTGGCAGCACCCGGAGCTGGGCCTGCTCTTCCCTGGGGATTTCGTTCCCCTGCTCGAGGAGACGGGCCTCATCGAGACCGTGGGTGAATGGGTGCTGGAACAGTCCTTTGCCCAGGCCCATGCCTGGCATCAGGCCGGATTCGACTCCCTGCGCATCACGGTCAATCTTTCCAATCGCCAGTTCAATGATCCCGGATTCATCACCAAGATCGAACGCATCATCCAGCGCACGGGCATAGAGCCCGCATTGCTGGAGCTGGAGCTGACGGAGAGCGTCATCATGCGCAATACCCGCGCCGCCAACGCGGCGCTGGATTCCCTGGACGCCATGGGTGTGAAATTCTCCATCGACGATTTCGGCACGGGCTACTCTTCGCTGTACTACCTGAAGCGCTTCCCGGTGGACACCCTGAAGATAGACCGCTCTTTCGTCAGCGATGTCACCACCAATCCCGACGACGCGGCCATCGTTTCCGCCATCATCGGCATGGGGCACAATATGAAACTCAAGGTGATCGCCGAGGGAGTGGAGAATCAGGAGCAGATGGCATTCCTGCGCGCCCACGACTGCGACATCATCCAGGGATTCCTGTTCAGCCAGCCCCTGCTGCCGGCAGGCATGTCACGCGTGTTGCGGGAGAAATCCGCGCTGCATTGACTGACGTTCATTGTGTAGCCTGGAGGGGGGCTCAAGGGCCGGGATTCAGGGAAAGTCGCCTTTCATCCCGGATCTCGTTCCGTTTCAGCTTGCCTTGCGCCACACAGTGGCCAGCCAGGGTTGCTGATGGCGGGGCCTGTCTTGCGGGCGGTAGTAGTATTCCAGGCGTTCGAAACCGGCGCTGCTCACCAGCCTGCTCCAGTTCTCCAGGTCGTAATAGGCGCCATAGCGCCGGCCGTTCCAGCCTTCCACGTTGTCACCGCGGGGGTTGGAGGCGAACAAGACGCCATCACGTTTCAAAGCCTGGCGGCATTGCCCGAGCACGCGCGTGAGTTCCTGGCCCGGGACATGGAACAGGGAGGCATTGGCGAATATGCCGTCGAAGTACGCTTCAGGGAGGTGGAGGTCAAGGAAGTGCTGATGCCATACCTCGCAACCCGAGTTCATGCGCGCCAGCTCACACAAGGCTGTCGAACCATCCAGCCCGATGACTTCGTGCCCCAGGGCGCGGAAGGCCATGAGGTCGCGTCCGCCTCCGCAGCCGAGGTCCAGGATACGGAAGGGTGGAGTACCTTGTAAATGGCGCAACAGGGCGTCGCGGTTCTGGCTGACATCGTGGTCCCGGGTACCCTCCCATAACTGCAGGCAGCGCTCATCGTAGTGGCGCAGGGTTTGGGTTTCGATGTCGTTGAGTTGGGTCTCGTCCAGCTTGGGGAGATCCATGGGGTTATTGAATCAGATCGATGGTTACCGGGGGGGTCGCTGGGCCAGGTGTCCGGGGCGATGGCGCCAGGCTCTCCATCTGTTCCTGGATGGCCTGGTTCCTTCTCAGGACTTCCTCCATCTCGGCCTCGCTGAAGCCCTTGCGGGAGAGGCGCTCCTGGACCTCCTGGCGGCTCAGGACGGGATAGCCAGGCGGCAGGGTGAAGGCGCCGGCGGGTGTTGCGACGCCATCCTCGATACGCCTGATTTCATGCAGCACTTTGCCGTTGCGCAGGGTGCGCATGGGAATGCCGCGGCTGGCGTATTCGTCGTCGATGCTGTCAGGCGCGATCTCGCAGGGATCCACTCCCTCGAAGAGCATGGTCTGCTCCACCTCGTCATGGGAGGTGGACAGGCTGGCGACGACCTGCAGAAAGCGCCGCACGCCCGGTTTATCCAGGGGGGCGGTGGCGAGATATTCGTCGAAGCAGTATTTGTCCTGGACGAAGACCTGATAGTGATCCGTTGCATGCTGATTGATGACGGGGCCTTTGCCCTGTCTTACCAGGCGAACAGGCGGCGTCTCTTGCGACAAATCCGTGCGCCCGTGCGCAGAGCGTTCGACGAACGGGGTATTCAGGTCCATCACGAAGCCCGCTTCGGTATTGACGGCATAGGCGCGTTCATTGGCCAGATCCAGCAGCATGTAGCCACCGGGAATGGCATGGTCGATGCGGGCGAAGTCTTTCCCGATCAACACCGTGCCCGTCGCTCCCGAGGCGGCGGTGCTTTCGATGCGGGTGGCGCCGTGCGCCAGTGCGGCAAGAAACAGCGTGAGCAGTATGAGATAGCGCATATTAGAGGGACAGGACCTCCATGCCCAGATCACCCGCCTGTTCCAGGGTCATGGAACTGGTGATGACGGCCGTGCTGGCCCTTTCCGGCTTTAAGTATTGGGCGCCGACGCGTTGCAGATCCTCCAGCGTGACCTGGAGCACCCGCTGGCGGTAGGCCTGACGCTGCGCCGGCGTGCGTCCATAGAGACTGCCATGGAAAACATCCTTGGCCTCACCGGCGGGAGAACCCGGTTTGTCGATATTGCCGATCACGCCGAGTATGGCTTCCTCCACCTGGCGCCATTCATGGGCATTACTCAACAGCCAGTCGATGGCGCGATCGAAGTCCGCCAGGGTTTCCTCCAGGCGCGGGTCCCGGTAGGAATAGAAGCGGAAGGCGGCGATGTCGCTGTCGTGGCTGGCGCCGCCGCCATAGGCGCCGCCCTGTTCACGGATGGCGCGGTGCAGAAAGCCGTTCCTCAGAAAGCCCCCCAGCACCTCCAGTGCCGCGGCATCGGGATGATCCACCGGCACGGTGGGATAGGCGCGGGCGCAGAAATTCACCTGGGTATTGGTGGTCCACATCTGCCGGCAGGCCGCCTGTACCGGCGGCAGGGAGAAGGGGGCGGCTGCCCTGTCAGCCGTGGCGGCCGGCTGGACGGCCGACCACGTTTCGGCCAGGGCGTCGGTCACCACCGGCCGGCGTTCCTCCTCGCAGATCACCAGGAACTGGCGCGGCGCCGCCAGCAGGCGCTGGTGGATGGCCTGCAGCCGGGCGGCCAGCTCGGCCACGGCGCCATCGTCGTCGAGGCGGTTGTCCAGTTGCTTGAGATAGCGTATGCCCGCCAGACCGCGCAGGCGGTGGGCCAGTGCGGCGGCGGGACTCATGCCCGCGGTGGCCGCCAGCATGGCCAGGCTGTGGCCGTGCCCGGTCACGCTCTGCTCCTTGCGCGCCCGTTCCTGGGCGATGATTTCGCGGATGCGTGCGTGTTCGTCGAAACGCACCGCGTTCAGCGTCTCCTGCAGGAGCTGGCTGAGTTTGTCGTGGTTGCGCGCCAGGGCCTTGCTGGACAGGGTGAAATAGCTGCTGACCGCCTGCACATCGTCGATCCTGCCGCGCACCGAGGTATAGGCGTTCACGCCACCGCTGACGGCGGACTGCCACGCCTGGGTTTCCAGGTAGCTGCGCCCGCCCACGCCTAGTTCCGTGATGCAGTGGGTGTGGTTGGGGAGGTCCGCCAGCAGGTCGTCTTCCAGTTGGGGCAGTTCGACGACGATCTGCTCATAGACCAGGCCATTGGTGCCGCGCCCGAAAAATGTCAGGGGCGCCTGATGAATGCGCCCCGCCTCCCCCTGGGGAAGATCCAGGCGGGCGGGAATGTCTTCCAGTCCCACCTTGGGAAGGATCTCCGGGTCGTCATGTTGTTGTTGACGCGCCGCCAGCCGGGCAGCCTGTTCGATAACGCGCTGTTTCTCCTCCGCGTCCATGGCGGCCTTGAGCTTCTCCAGGCGCAGGGCCTCGGCCATCTCGCGGCGCTGGTTGAGTTCCGTGTCGGGTTCCATGGCCAGGCGCACGCGGTGGGGATTGTCCAGCAGCCATTGTCTGACCAGGCGCTTGATGAAGTCCGGATCCTTGATCTCTTCGTGGAGCTTTTCCAGGATGGGATCCAGGTTGAGCATGGCCACGGGGTCGCCGCGGTGCACCGCCGCCGGCAGGGCGCCGAGGATGAGCTGCAGGCCGTAGGGGAAGCCGTCGCCGGTAATCTCCCGCTGGCTCAGTTCCAGTTGGTGCAGGGCGGCCTCCACCTGGTCCTGGGGCACGCCTTTTTCCGCGACTTTGTTGAGAACGTCCATCACCAGGGTTTCCAGGGCCGCGGCGTTTTCGGGCTTGCTGCCTTCCAGGCCGCACATGAAGGTCATTTCGCGGTTGGAGTCTTCTATGCCGCACAGGGGCGAGGGCGCCGAACCGAGATCAGAGGTCTCCAGGGCGTGGCGCAGGGGCGAGGCGCCGTGATCCAGCAACACGCTGGAGAGGAGATGGGTCTTGAGCAGCACATCCAGGTCGGTGCTGCGGCCCAGCAGCCAGCCCATCACGAGGTGGGTTTTGTCCTCGGGGGACTGCGCCGGGTCGAGGGGATAGGCCTCGCGGGTGACCAGGGGCGCGGCGTAGCGTTGTTCGTCAGGTACTGCAAAGGTGGCGTCCAGGCGCTGGAAGCGGGCCAGCGCCCGTTCCTCGAAGCGCGCCTGATGCTCGCGGGCCGGGATGTCGCCATAGGTCATGAAAATGGCGTTGGACGGGTGGTAATGGGTTTTGTAGAAAGCCCTGAGCTGCTCGTAGGTGAGGTCGGGTATGTGCTCCGGATCGCCACCGCTGTTGTAGTGGTAGGTGGTGGTGGGGAACAGGTGCTTGCTCAGGTATTGCCACAACTGGGTGACGGGCGAACTCATGGCACCCTTCATCTCGTTGAAGACCACGCCCTTGAAGACAAGGCGGCTGTCGGGGTTCGCCGGCTCTTCGAATTCCACCCGGTGCCCTTCCTGGGCGAAATCCAGTTCATCGAGGCGCGCAAAGAACACCGCATCCAGATAGACGTCCAGCAGGTTGTTGAAGTCCTTGCGGTTC
>JALSGV010000075.1 GCA_026982565.1 Gammaproteobacteria bacterium | reverse complement strand
CACATCGCCCCCTCCTTTGGGGCCATCCAACTGGAGGATATTGCCGCGCCAGTGTGTTTCGAAGTCGAACAGGCGTTGACCAGGCGCCTGGAAATACCCGTTATACACGACGACCAGCATGGCACGGCAGTGGTCGTACTGGCGGCATTGCTCAATGCCACGCGCATTGCCGGAATGGAACTCAGAAACAGCACCATAGGCCAGGTTGGCCTGGGCGCCGCCGGTATCGGCATCTCACGACTGCTCATCAAATATGGCGTCAGACGCCTGCTGGGCGCTGACCTGGAAGAGGGGGAGCTTGTCCGCCTGGAGGCCATGGGCGGCGAGCGCGCCACCTTGACGGAATTGATGAATAAATGCGATATCGTCATTGCCACGACAGGTGAGAAGGGACTCATCAAGCCGGATATGGTCAGGGAAGGGCAGTTGATACTCTCCCTTACCAACCCGGATCCGGAGATCGAGCCTGAAGTGGCGCTCAGGGCCGGCGCAGCCTTTGCGGCGGATGGCAAGAGTATCAATAATGTCTCTGCATTCCCCGGTCTGCTGCGTGGCGCTCTCGATGCAAAAACACGGCGTTTTACCGATCAAATGCTGTTTGCCGCCTCGCACTGCCTCGCCGGGAATACACCCGAAGGGCAACTGGTGCCCGACCCCCTGGACAAGTCCATTCACAAGGCGGTGACTCAGGCCGTGTATGATGCGGCGCTGGAGGCTCGATGATCGAACTCTATACCGCCAGTACGCCCAATGGCCAGAAGATTTCCATCATGCTGGAAGAGTTGAGGCTGGCCTACAAAGTGCGCCCCATGCGTCTGGAGAAAAAGGAGCAGCGCGAGGCATGGTATCTGCGCCTCAATCCCAATGGGCGGATTCCCACCATCGTCGATCATGGGAACGGCGGTTTTGTCGTATTCGAGTCAGGCGCCATCCTGATCTACCTGGCGGAAAAGAGTGGCAGGCTGCTGCCTTCAGATCAACGTGGGCGCTCACAGGTCATGCAATGGCTGATGTTCCAGATGGCCAATATTGGCCCTATGCTCGGACAGGCCAGCGTGTTCTATCGCTATGCGCCTGAGAAAATACCCTATGCCATACAACGCTATCAGCGTGAATCGCGCCGCCTCATGGAGGTGCTGGACAGGCGCCTGCAGGAGCGGGAATACATCGTCGATCATTATTCCATTGCCGACATCGCGGCCTTCCCCTGGGTGATCGGCTGCCATTGGTGTGGCGTCGATATTTCAGACCTTGAAAACGTACAGCGCTGGCTGAATATCCTCGAGGCGCGGCCTGCCGTGCAGCGCGGGCTCGCCGTGCCCGAAGTAATCGACCGTAATTCGGCCGACGGGGCCGGCAAGGTCATTGAAATCGGAAAATCCATCGTGTGACTGGCGCCAGCGGATCATGACGAAGAAAAGCATTTCCCTGGTTTTAGGCAGTGGCGGAGCGCGAGGGCTCGCCCACATCGGCATCATCGAGCGCCTCACGCAAGACGGTTTCGAGATACGTTCCATCGCCGGCTCCTCCATGGGCGCCGTGATCGGCGGCGTCTATGCAATGGGCAAGCTGGATGTCTATACCCGCTGGGTGACCGCCTTGGAGAAACTGGATGTCATCCGCCTGCTGGATTTCTCCTTCGGCACCAACGGCCTGTTCAAGGGGCAGCGCATTATCGATGAACTCAGGGCGCTGATCGGCGACAGTAATATTGAGGATCTGCCCGTCAAGTACACCGCGGTGGCCACAGATCTGGAAGAGGAAAAGGAGGTGCTGTTCAATCACGGGCCCTTGTTCGACGCCATTCGCGCCTCGATTTCCATTCCCAGCATCGTTGCTCCATATAATTACCAGGGCAGGTATCTTATTGATGGCGGCGTGGTCAACCCGCTGCCCATTGCGCCCACCCTGGGAGACGGAACGGATTTGACGGTCGCCGTCAATCTGGGGGGCAGGCCGCAGAAAGAGATTGCGGTTCAGGCGAGGGAAGTACAGGAAGAGAACCGCAAGGCAGACCACATGCGCATCATGCAGTTCATCGACGGCCTGCTGCGCCAGCGCACGAATCAGCGCACGGAAGACGAAATGGGCATGTTCGATATCATCGTGAAATCCATGACCATCATGGAGAATACCCTGGCCCAGATTCAATTGGCCACCTATCCGCCCGACCTGGTGATTGAGATACCGCGCAACATCTGCAATTTCTACGAGTTTCACCGCGCCCGCGAGCTGATCGAGATCGGCTACCAGAAAACCCATGAGGCGCTGCAGATATACCGGCATTGATCCAGCTATGACGTACTACACGCAGCCCGAGAATTTGCAACATGGCGCGGTTTGCAGGCACACCATCTATTGTGACGGTCGCCCCTTGTCCCGCGGAGACGTACTCAGTCTTTGGCAGGGGGATGAAGATTTCCAGACTTTTTTCACCGATTTGTTGACAGGTGCGCCATTCGGCGCGTATTTTTGGGAAATGCCTCCCCTGACCAGGGATACGCTTGAGCAAGCTTTTGAATTCGTCCTCGTGGATAGCCCACGCTTAATCAACGCCGTGCCTGACCATCGTGCTTTCGGCCAGTATTTTGCATCTGCCTCAACTGAGGTTGTAACAGGATTTCATAACCTGGGCCGGGACGCCTACCTGGTTACGCCATGTCCTGTAGAGAGGACGGCTGCCT
>JALSGV010000074.1 GCA_026982565.1 Gammaproteobacteria bacterium | reverse complement strand
GGCACGATCTTGAGGCCCTTGGGTCCGTCGATGATGATGTCATCGATGGACTTGTCGCCGCAGAGCAGGTCTCCGATGGTGTGCTGGGGGCTGAGCCCCATGAGGACATTGATGTTGGCCAGGGAGGTGTCCGCATCGAAGATGCATACCCGTGCGCCGCGGGCCGCCAGCTCGATGCCCAGGTTGCTGGTGATGTTGGTCTTGCCCACCCCGCCCTTGCCGCTGGTGATGGCGATGACCCGGGTCAGTTCGCCAAGGTCGGCCTGCTTGGCCCCGGATGGGGCGGTCGGTGGCATATTGAGGATTTTATTCATCTTTGCAGCACTGGGTTGCGCTGGGGGACAGCGCCGTCCCATAGCGCCGCGATGACCAGTGATTCTTAATCAAGTCAGTCTATTATAGGTGATTTGTTAATAAATTACCTCCCGGCACACGCTGTTTCGCCGTGCTTCCCGTTGAATTATCGACCAGTTCCTTATAAAGGTGAGCTAATATTATGAAATAAATGAAATAATCCCTCTGGGTCTAGATGACGCGTTCGTTGCCGCCGTCGATGGGTAACTGGGCGCCCGTGGTTTTTTCGAACAGCGGGCCGCACATGGCGACGACCAGCTCGGCCACGTCATGGGAGGTGATGTGGGTCTTGAGCAGGTTTTTGGTCTTGTATTCCTCGACGCTGAGTCCGTAATGTCTGGCGCGGGACTGCAGAATGTCGTCGCTCCAGATTCCCGTGTCGAATACCGCATCCGGGTGTACGGTGTTGATGCGTATGCCATCCCCGGCCCACTCCAGGGCCGCGATGCGGCCGAGCTGGTTGAGGGCGGCCTTGGAGGCGGAATAGGCGGCGGCGCCCGGGCCGGGCGCGGCTATATTTTTGGAGCCGATGATCACCACCCGCCCCGCTTTGGGCGCCAGCCTGAGGAGAGGGTGGCATTCACGCATGAGATCGAGGTTGGCATCGAGATTGATGTCGAACACCTTGTTCCAGAATGCCTTATCCAGGGAGTCGATAGGGCGGCTGGCAGGGAAGATGCCGGCATTGAGTATCAACATGTCCAGCCCGCCGAATTTTCGGGCGCAGGCCTCGACCGTATCCGAGATGCCCTGCGTATCCGTGACGTCACACACGCGCCCCATGAATCCCGGGTGGTCAAAAAGGGTTTCGATGGCGGGATCGATGTCGATGCCAAGCACCGCGGCGCCCTGTTTGAGGAGGTGCCCGGCGCAGGCCTTGCCGATGCCCGAGGCGGCCCCGGTCACCAGGGCGATTTCACCGGCGAAAAGTGGGGGCGCGCCGGCCTTCTTCAATTTGGCCTGTTCCAGATCCCAGTATTCCACGTCAAAAATATCCTTGGCGGGCAAAGCCCGGTAGCCACCCAGTCGCTCCGCGCGCAGGATGGTGTCCATGGTCTGGCGATAGATGTCCGCCACGATATTGGCGTCCTTGGCGCTGCGTCCCAGCGCGCACAGGCCCAGTTGCGGGTCGAGGATGACGCGGGGCGCGCGATCCAGGATGGTTTTGGGGTCCCTGGCCTGGGGCGCGTATTCATCGAAATAGGCCTGGTATTGTCTGCTATAGGCGGCGATGTCCCGGCCCAGCAAGGGGACGCGCTTGGTGCGGATGACATGATCGGGTGTGGCCGGTCCCTGCTGGCTGATGACCTTCAGGTCGTCGCGCTGGGCGAAGCCCAGGCAGTGATCGTCACGGTGAGTCATGAGCAACAGGGGGAAACCGGCCTCCCGCGAGGCCTCGCGGCGCAGCCCGGCAATGTCCACCCGCAGACTCTCCGCCTCGTCGGTGGCGGCAGGCCTGGGCAGGTTCCAGGCCTGGTGCGCGGCGAGGTGGTTTTCGGCGCGGCTCACCAGCTCGATCATGCGGCTGTAGGCGATTTTGGCCGTTTCTCCAAAAGAGAATATTCCATGATTCATGAGAATCATGCCGATGGTCTTGTCCGTGGCGTCCCGGCTGTAGATTTCGTGGCAGATGCGCGCCAGGTCGAAGCCCGGCATGACATAGGGAATGATGACCATGTCTTCACCATAGATTTCGCGGATCCTTTGCAGGCCGTCACGGGTGTTGGTGATGGAGACCACGGCATCGGCATGGGTGTGATCCACGTATTTGAAGGGAAGAATGGCGTGCAGGATGGCCTCTACCGACGGGGTGGGAGCGCTGGCGAGGGTCATGTGGGTGCGCAGCTCGTTGACCATTTGGATATCATTCAGTTCGGTCAGGCCGGCCAGCGCCACCAGGTGATCGAGACGCACGGGTGAGAAACCGGCCGCCTCTATGGTTTCCAGGTCCCAGCCACTGCCCTTGACGTAGAGAATATCCTCTTCCTCGCCAAGGATATTGCGGGTGCGGATCTTGACGGAGGTGTTGCCGCCACCGTGCAGGACCAGGGTCTTTTCCTTCCCCAGCAGCCTCGACGTATAGACGCGCAGGGCGAGATCATCGGTAAATTGGGCGGCTTCCTGGTCATTCCATAGGTTTTGCATGTGTTGTCACCTTAATATTTTTCCGGGATGGATGGCTTGAGCGCGTGCAGCGGGATGGCGCCCCGAACACGATTCGAACGTGTGACCTTCCCCTTAGGAGGGGGACGCTCTATCCAGCTGAGCTATCGGGGCAAAACTCAGTGGGGGAGTATAGCAAGATAGTACTGGGAGGGGATAGGGACTGGGACCGCCGCTCGAAAGAAAAAGCCACGCATCCGGAACCCGGGTGCGTGGCCAGAAACAGGGGCGCTGCGCCGTTTCAGTGTTCGTCGTAGAGATCGAAATCGATGATCTGGTTCTTCAGGCGCTGGCGCTCGAAATGACGCTCGATGGCCTTGCGGACATTCTCCGATCTGACAGGGACGTTTTTCCTGCCCTCGATATCGAGAACGTCTTCCAGATAGGTATTCTCCAGGAATTCCTGGTCCTTCTTGTTCAAACAGACGTATTCACGCGATGTCTTGCTTCCCATGTTTCCTGTCCTCCCGAGATGATGATGGAAAAGTGTGCCCGCGCTGTTGCAAGGAACGCCGTCACACTTGCTCATCTGGAATTTAGTACGCGTGGCGATCCACTTCTGTGAAGCGCGTCACAGAAATGGACCGTGATTGAATACGGTCACGGTTTGGGCTATTGTTTCCTGGGCATTGTAGGCGGAGATGGAAGAAGTCCATGGCTTTGATCGGGAAAAACAAGCTGGCCGTCATGCTGGTGCTTGCATTGTTTCTCGCCGGGTGTGCATCGGCGCCCATTACCGGGCGCAGTCAGTTTCTTTTGATTTCGGAGGAGGCGGCCATCAAGGCGTCGGAGCCAGCCTATTTCGAAATGCTCAAGAAGCCCGCGGAAGAGGGCAAGATCGACAACGATGCCCGGCTCAAGGCGCGGGTGGAGGCCATCAGCGGGCGTCTCATTGCCCAGGCCATTAAATTGCGCCCCGAGACGGCCAACTGGAAATGGAGCATACACATCATCGACGAGCCGGAAACGGTGAATGCCTGGGCCATGGCGGGGGGGCGCATGGCCTTGTATACCGGCCTGGTTGAGAAAATCGGGCCGACGGATGATGAACTGGCACAGGTGCTCGGTCACGAGATTGCCCATGCCCTGGCCAAGCATACGGCGGAGAAGATGTCCGTGGCGCTGGCCAGCGACCTGGCCGTGACAGCCGTGGCGGTGAGCCAGGACAACAGCGGACTGGCTCTGGCCGGCGCCTCCCTTGCGGCAGCCCTGGCCGTCAAGTTGCCCAACAGCCGGACGGCGGAGAGCGAGGCGGACCGCATCGGCATCGAACTGGCGGCGCGCGCCGGCTATGATCCCCGCGCAGCCGTAAGCTTGTGGAAAAAGATGAAAAGCGTCAGCGGTGGCAAGGCGCCGCCGGAACTCTTAAGCACACACCCCGCGCCTCAAACGAGAATTGAGAGCCTGCGGGACCTGGCGCCGGAGATGCTGCCTTATTATCAGGAACCGGGGGAGCGGCCTGTTTATCGCTTCAAGCCCGAGGCCGAACAACTGGGAAGTTGGGCACGCCGCCTATCTCGCGTCATCGGCTGACAAATGAGCGCGCACTACCTTTTCGCCTACGGCACCTTGCGGCGAGCTGTTCCCAACTCCATGCACAGCCTCCTGGCCGGCAAGGCAGAATACATGGGAGACGCCTGGATATCAGGTTGTCTGTACGATGCCGGGGGATATCCGGGTTTGTCGTTTTCGGGTGGCGCAGGGAGCCACGTCAAGGGAGAGGTCTACCGCCTTCTGGAGCCCCACGCAACCTTGAGGGACCTGGATGATTATGAACAATGCTCGCCCAAGCACCCTGAACCCCATGAATACCGCCGTGTGCTGGTGTCCTTGCAGATGGACAATGGCGAGTCTGTAAAAGCCTGGTGTTACGAGTACCTCCATGCGACCCGGGGGCTGCGATTGATCCAAGGCGGGGATTATGCGGCATGTTTTCCATAAGAAATGAAAAGAAAGGGCGGTCACGGCTGATGCTGTAACCGCCCCCAGGTTTGCAGGCGAGTGAAATGCTGTTTGTCAGAAGGCCATATCCACGCCCAGCGAAACCAGGTTCGTCAGGTTGGTCAGCGGGTGTTCCGCCGTGCCGCCGCCGATGGGATTCTTGGCGCTGTCTTCAAGATTGAAGTGGGCGCGCGCATAGAGCCCGATATTGGGACGGGGATAGTACTTGACGATGGGCGCCAGGAATGAAGCATCGATATTCAACTGCTCCGTGCTGCCCATGGGCAATTGCTTCAGGCCACCGGGCGCCATCCAGTCGTAGCGCAGCCCCAGCATCCAGTGGTCGTTCATGCGCCAGTCGGCTTCCAGGCTCATGCCCTTGCCCGTATCCTCCCACACCGAATTGGCCGCCATGCCCGAGAAAGTGGGCTCGTCGATTTTGTCGACGATGTAGGTGCCGTAGATGTCCCACTGGCCCCAGGTGCCGCGGGCGCCGAAGCCGTAACGGGTGATGCCCGTGGCCTTGCTGGCGTAGACGATATTTCCACTCATATTGAGGGTGGAGATGGCGGCGTCAGGCGCCTGGTAATAGAAGGCGGAAGCCTGGAAGGCCTTGCCGCCCAGCATGGTCCAGTCGTAGCGGCCCATGACGTAGGTGTCGTAGCGGTTTTCCTTGTCCTGCGCGGATGTGCTGACCTTGTCGTTGACCGCAACGCCGATCTGGTACATGAAGGGGCTGCCAAAGCCCAAGGGCCGGCCGTAGAGGGAGACGCTGGTCTGTACCGGCGCGTTGTAAAGATAGGGCTGCACCGGCAGCAGGGCGTAGTCTTCATTGCCCTCGTAACTCGGGCCTTTTGTCAGTCCGAACATCTTGCTGGCGAAGGCCAACGGGAGCAGGGGGACCCTGTTGATGGTTGGCGGGAAATTGCTGGCTTCGGCAACCGGCCCCACCGGGTTGATCTGCTGGCGGTGGGTCGGAAAAGAGAACAGCCCCGAGGGGTCGAATTTACCGACCTTCAGGTTGGCAATGCCCTGCTTGCCGCCCAGGTTGGAGAAGATCAAAAAGGTGCGCTCGAACTTGACCGCCGGGTCACCGCCTTCCTGGGTATTGAACTCGGTTTCCATGAAATAGCTGAGGTTCTTGGTGGCCGTGCCGCCAAAGAACAGGTTGACGATGCGGGGCACATCGACGTCCCATTGCTCGCGCACGTTCTCGTCCTTCATCTCATCCGTCACTTCCTCGAAGGAGACGCGTTGGACGTCCGCGCGGATGCGCACAGCCATGATATTGGATATCTTGTCGACGCTGACGGGGCCTTGGGCGCCTTCCAGGATATCCTTGGCTGTTTCGCCGCCGTCCGTGCTTCCTGGCATCTGGTAGCCGTTTTCCTTGAATTGCTGGCCGAATACGGTCAGGCGCGGCTCGTTGGTATGACACAGGGCGCAGTTGGCCTGGTATTTCCTTGCAAATGCCGGGATGGCATTGGCATCACCGATTTGGATCAGAAACGTCACGACCAGCGCCATGGGAATCATGGTCATCAGCCTGACAGGTTTCCATTTGAACATTCGTCCCTTACTACCTGTAGTAATCATTATCTCTTCCTCATGTAAGAAAAAACTGATGCGCTAAGGAGGATGCAGGTTGCGTGCCACGTTTTTCTGTTATGAAGACCTTGTTTGTTTGCTATTGATGTCAAGAAAACCAGTCGTTGAGGCATGTGGCGGCAAATAATTGACTTTTTTCAAGCGATACATTGTTTTGCCGATATGTTTCATTAAGAGAGTGGAGCTGCAATATGCGCACAGGTCAACAATGGAAAGCAAGCTCGTAAAAGTCATTGTTCAACGCTGCCCGCTTCCGCCCTGGTTGCGGCGCCTGGGGCTCTATGGTTTCCTGTTCTTTTTGCTGAAAGGCATTGCCTGGCTGACAGTGCCTGCCTTGCTGGTCATGATGGGGCGGTGACGGTCGAGGGGGCTCTCCCCGTAACCGTAATAGGCTATGGCGTGACCAGGCGCTGCAGCGCCTCCAGATAGGCCGTCTCGTCGGGGAGGCGGTTCTCGCGCTGCGCCTGCCACAGCGCCTCGGCAAGGCATTCCATCATGCGGTGTTCCGCTTCGTGAGGATCCCCGGTCTTGGTGGTGAGGGTGCGATGGATCTCGCCGATGCCTTGGGGACGGTTGCTGCTGATCTGTTCATGCAGCCCGATGTGCATGCCCATGTGCAGGAAAGGATTCGACTCTCCCATCTCAGGAAGGTAGTCCCGGTCGATGGCCGCTTCCGGGTTTTCAAGTAACTTGTGATATTCCGGGTGCTGTTCGATGACACCCGCCACCAGGCTTTCCATGGGCTCAAGCGGCACCCCGTCCAGCCGTTTGCGCCAAGTATCAAAATAAAACTGCCGAATCTGATTGCGGTCCTGCGTAAACATCAACTTTTATCTTTACTCTTTGCTACTCTGTCTTATCCGTATATTCACACAAATCCTCGATGATACAACTCCCGCAGCGCGGCTTGCGCGCGATGCAGGTGTAGCGCCCGTGGAGGATCAGCCAGTGATGGGCGTCGTGCTTGAATTCGTCCGGGACACATTTCATCAGCTTGTCTTCAACCTCGCGGACGGTCTTGCCGGGCGCGATTCCGGTGCGGTTGCAGACCCGGAAGATATGGGTGTCGACGGCGATGGTGGGCTGGCCGAAGGCGGTATTGAGGATGACATTGGCGGTCTTGCGGCCGACCCCAGGCAGGGCCTCCAGGGACTTGCGGTCATCCGGCACCCTGCCATCATGCTCCCGGACGAGGATTTCACAGGTCTTCATGATATTGTCGGCCTTGGTGTTGTAGAGGCCGATGGTGCGGATGTGTTTCTTCAGGCCCGCCTTCCCCAGCTTCAGTATGGCCTGGGGCGTGTTGGCCGCTTTGAACAGTTCCCTGGTCGCCTTGTTGACGCCCTTGTCGGTCGCCTGGGCGGAGAGAATGACGGCGATCAACAGCTCAAAGGGGGTTTTGTAATGCAGCTCGGTGGTGGGCGCAGGGTTGGCTTCCCTGAGGCGCTCGAAGATCTCGCGGCGCTTCTTCTGGTTCACGTCGAACTGGTTCCGTCAGGCGGTGCCTGCCGTGGCCTCGGTGGATACGGCGGGCGCCGTCTGTAGCCGTTTCTCCTGGCGGCTGTCGATGACGTTCTTGAGGGCGATCAGCAGTCCCAGGCCGATAAAGGCGCCGGGCGGCAGAATGGCGAGGAGAAATCCCCGGTAGTCCTCGATAACGATGACCTCGAATCCGCGCGCCATTTCGCCCAGCAGCAGGTGGGCGTTGGCAAACAGGGTGCCCTGGCCCAGGACTTCACGCATTCCGCCCAGCACGATGAGTACGGCGGCAAAGCCTATCCCCATCATCAGGCCGTCGACGAAGGCCGGGCCGACGGGGTTCTTCGAGGCGTAGGCCTCGGCGCGGGCAATGATGCTGCAATTGGTGACGATGAGGGGGATGAATATGCCGAGGATCAGGTAGAGTTCGTGGAAATAGGCGTGCATGGCCAGTTCGATGACCGTCACGATTGAGGCGATGACCAGGACGAATACGGGAATACGGATCTCCGGCGAGACATAATGGCGTATCAGGGAGACCGTCACATTGGAAAGGATCAGGGTCAGCAGGGTGGCGAGGCCCAGGGCAAGGCCGTTGACGACCGTGCTGGTGACGGCCAGCAGGGGGCACAGGCCAAGTATCTGCACCAGGGCTGGGTTGTTTTTCCACAGCCCCTGCCGGGTGATCTCGGAATAGTCATGCTGCGCCATGGGATGGTTCCTTTTGTGGTTGCTCGGGAAGGCCGAAGATCTCGTCCCGGTGCTGCTGGTAATATTTTAGACTGTTATAGACGGCCTTGACCACCGCGCGCGGTGAAATGGTGGCGCCGGTGAACTGATCGAAGATGCCGCCGTCCTTCTCCACGCGCCAGCCCAGTTCATCCGGGTTGTCCAGGGAATGGCCATTGAAGCTCTTGATCCAGTCCGATTTGGCGATATCGATGCCATCACCCAGGCCGGGGGTTTCCAGGTGGGAGACCACGCGCACCCCCATGATTTCGCCATTGTGGCGAATGGCCACCAACAGTTTGATGTTGCCGCTGTAGCCGTCGGGGGCGACGGGGGTGAGAATGGCCGCCACGGGTTTGCCGTTCTTGCGCGCGCGATAGATGACGACGGGTTTTTTGGATCCCAGCAGTTCGCGGGACTCCACGGTGATCGTGTCCTCATAGAGCACATTGTCATACTCAGAAGGTGGTATCAGGGTATTCAGGGTGCGCTGCAGATAGTCACGCTCATTCTGTTCGATACGTTCTTCTGTATTGTGATGGGTCAGCGCCACCATGCCCGTACCCAGCACTGCGAATACACCCAACAGGAGGGCCGTGACGAGCATGTGGCGGATCAGCACCACGCTAGTCTCCATTACGTCCGAAGACGCGGGGCTTGAAGTAATAGTCGATAATGGGAACCGTCATGTTCATCAACAGCACGGCAAAGGCCACACTGTCGGGATAGCCGCCCCAGGCGCGGATGATATACATGAGGATGCCGATGCCCGCACCATAAATCAGGCGCCCGGTGGGGCTGGTGGCCGCCGTCACCGGATCCGTGGCGATGAAGAAGGCCGCGAGCATGGTGGCGCCGCTGAAGAGGTGAAAGGCCGGCGAGGCATACTGGTCCGGATTGAAAATATAGAACAGGACCGACATGGCGCTCAGCGAACCCAGCAGGGCAACCGGAATCTGCCAGCCGATGACCTTCTTGTAAATCAGCCACAGGCCGCCCAGCAGGAAGCCCACGTTGATCCATTCCCAGCCCTTGCCGCCAAAGAGGCCGAAGATGGGAATGACGCTCAACAGCATGCTGGTGGCCTCGTCCAGTCCGAGCTGGGATTTGATCTCGCTGACGGTGTTGCCCAGCCCCAGGTTGGTCTTGAGGGTGTCAAGGGGGGTGGCCTCGGTCAATGCGTCGATGGTCAGCCCCGCGGGCAGTTGTCCGGTGAAGATGAAGGCGGCGTGTTGCGCGAAACTGAGTTCTTGAGGTAAAAAGTTGAGTGTGGGAATCCAGCTGGTCATCTCCCGGGGGAAAGAGATCAGCAGTACGACGTAGCCCACCATGGCGGGATTGAAAGGATTGTATCCCAGGCCGCCATAGAGGTGCTTGGCGATGATGATGGCAAACAGGACGCCGATAAAAGTGACCCACCAGGGCGCCAGGGGCGGAATGGCGAAGGCGAGCAGGATGGCGGTGACGATGGCGCTGCAGTCGCTGAGAAAAGGCAGGATGGGGCGCTTGCGCAGCGACAGCATGACGGCCTCTGCAGCGACAGCAACGGTTACGGCAAAGGCGATATTGACAGTGATGCCCCAGCCGAAGAACCAGATGTAGGCGGCGAGCCCGGGAATCAGGGCAATCATGACGCGCAGCATGGTGCGCGTGACAGAGCTTGCCGCCTGGGCGTGCGGTGATGTGGGAGGAGGCAAGGTCATGGCGTCATGGTCGTCCCGTGGGCGGCGTTCAGAGGCTCATTGAAGAATCGCATTTATTCTTTTCGTTCGTTATCGGATGCATTATCCGGTTGTTGGGGCGTTTCGTCCATGGGGCCGCGCGCTTCCTTGCCAAAGGATTTGCGGCGTTTTTCGGCTTCTTTCATGGCCGCCTGGCGGCGGGCCTGGGTGCGGGCGATTGCCGCCTGAATTTCCGCCTTTTTCTTGTCTCTCTCCGCCATGGCGGTATCTGCCTTGAGGGCGGACTTTTTCCTGTTGCGTTTGGCCAGGCGCTCCGCCTTTTCGCGCTCGATCCGGAGTTGGCGGAATTCATGGCGGCGGCGCGCGATATCCGATTTTTCCTTCTCCCGCTCCTGGGTCCAGATATCGCCTTTTGCATAACGGAAATACTGCACCAGGGGAATGTTGCTGGGGCACACATAGGAACAGCAGCCGCATTCGATGCAGTCGAACAGGTCATATTCCTGCACCTTGTCGAGATTGTGGTGCTTGCTGTACCAGTAGAGCTGTTGCGGCAGCAGATTGACCGGGCATACGTCGGCACAGGCGCCGCAGCGTATGCATGGCAGCTCCGGGCGTTGGGGCGGCAGGTCCTTGGCCGTTGCCGCCAGAATGCAATTGGTGGTCTTGATGACCGGCAGGTCGTGGCGATGCAGGGCGAAGCCCATCATGGGGCCGCCCATGATGAGGCGCTCGATGCGGCCGAGGTCGCCATCGCACTCCTCGATGAGATCGCGCATGGGGGTGCCCAGCAGCACATCCAGGTTGCGTGGCGCGCCCACGGCGCTGCCCGTGATGGTGACGTAACGGGATATGAGTGGTTCGCCGCGATTGATGGCGCGATGCACGGCGGCGGCCGTGCCCACGTTGGCGCACACCACGCCGATGTTCAGCGCCAGGCCGTCGGCCGGCACTTCCTTGCCCGTCAGCACCTTGATCAATTGTTTTTCACTGCCCTGGGGGTACAGGGTGGGCACCTCCACGACCTCGATGTCATCATATCCGGCCACGGCCTGGCGCAAGGCGGCAATGGCCTGCGGTTTGTTGTCCTCGATGGCGATGAGGCACTCCCGGGCCTGCAGGGCATGCTGGATGACGCGCAGACCGCCGATGATGTCCCCGGGCGCCTCGCGCATCAGCATGTCGTCACAGGTGATGAAGGGCTCGCACTCCACGCCGTTGAGGATCAGGGTCTGAATGGCCTTTTGATGGCCGGGGTTGTACTTGATGTAGGCGGGAAAACCGGCGCCGCCCAGGCCGACGATGCCCGCCTCGCGGATCAGGTTGCGCAGTTCGCTGGGAGGGAGGGTCGTATAGTCTTCTATGGGCTGGCGTTCCATCCAGCACTCTTCGCCGTCGGGCTCGATGACCATGCAGGCGGCGCTCAGCCCGGAGGGGTGGGGGACCGGATAGTCTCCGATATCGGCGATGGTGCCGGAGGTGGGGGCATGGACGGGGGCGCTGACGTAGCCCTGCGGGCGTGCGATCATCTGCCCCTTCAATACTTTTTCCCCTTTTGCGACGGTGGGCTCCGCAGGCTCGCCAATGTGCTGGTGCAGGGGGAGCACAAGGCGCGCGGGCATGCGCGCCGCACTCACCGGCAGCGTGGTGGAGATTTCCTTGTGCTGCGGGGGATGGACGCCGCCGTGGAATTTCCACAGGCGGCGTGTGGCGCCGGTTTCCCGGCTCACGAGGCCTTCTCCAGTCGGTTCTCAGGGTAAGGCCATTTCCAGGTCAGAATGTCCTGTTCGATGGGCGCCATGTCGATGCAGTCGACGGGGCAGGGTTCGACGCACAGATCGCAGCCCGTGCATTCACTGGCGATCACCGTATGCATGTGCTTGGCGGCCCCGAGGATGGCATCCACGGGGCAGGCCTGTATGCACAGGGTGCAGCCAATGCAACGGCTCTCGTCGATGACGGCGACGGTCTTTTCCTGGGGCACGCCATTCTCCGGGTTGAGCGGTTTGGGGTCGCGGTCCAGCAGGTCGGCGAGGGCCATGATGGTGGTTTCGCCGCCCGGCGGGCACTGATTGATGTCCGCCTCGCCCTTGGCGATGGCCTCGGCATAGGGACGGCAGCCGGGATAGCTGCACTGGCCGCACTGGGTCTGAGGCAGTTGGGCGTCGATCTTGTCCACCAGGGGATCCCCTTCCACCTTGAAGCGGACGGCGGCGAAGCCCAGCAACAGGCCGAAGATGACGGCCAGGGCGCTTAATACCATGATCGCGGCCAGCATGAGACTAACCTTTTACCAGGCCCGAGAAGCCCATGAACGCCAGTGACATCAGGCCCGCCGTCACCAGGGCGATGGCCGGGCCGCGGAACGGGACGGGGACATCGGCCACGGTAATGCGTTCGCGCATGGCGGCAAACAGGATCAATACCATGGAAAAACCGGCGGCGGCGCCGAAGCCATACAGGGCGGCATAAAGAAAGCCGGTCTCTTGTTGCACGATCAGCAGGGCCACGCCCAACACGGCACAGTTGGTGGTGATAAGGGGCAGGAAAATGCCCAGCACCTGGTAGAGCAGGGGGCTGGTCTTGTGGATCACCATTTCCGTGAATTGCACCACCGCGGCGATGACCAGGATGAAAGTGATGGTGCGCAGGTACTCCAGGCCCAGAGGCGCCAGCAGGTAGGTGTTGGCCAGGTAACTGGCCACGGAGGAGAGGGTCAGTACGAAGGTGGTGGCCAGCGCCATGCCCGTGGCTGTCTCCAGCTTGCGCGAGACGCCCATGAAGGGGCACAGTCCAAGAAACTTGGTCAGTACGAAGTTGTTGACCAGGACGGTGCTCACCAGGACCAGCAGGTATTCAGTCATAGGGGTGGTTCAGAGGGCGCGCAGCCCGCCATGGTTGTTGTCAGTAATAGCGATGTTCATCTTGGTAACGGCAGCTCTCATTGAATGTTCATCATGTCGTCATGCAGGCGCCCGGTTTTACTTGACCCGCATGCCGGCCCGCGCGCCTTCGTCGGGTTGCAGCAGCCACAGGTCCTTGCCCCCCGGCCCGGCCGCCAGCACCATGCCTTCTGATACGCCGAAGCGCATTTTGCGCGGCGCCAGGTTGGCCACCATGACCGTGTGCCGGCCGATGAGTTCTTCCGGTTTGTACTTGGACTTGATTCCGGCAAAAACATTCCTTTTTTCTTCACCCAGGTCCAGTGTGAGCCGCAGCAGTTTGTCGGCGCCCTCCACGTGTTCCGCCGCTACGATGCGGGCGATACGCAGGTCGATCTTGGCAAAGTCGTCGATGGTGATGGTCTCCGCAATGGGCGGGGGAACGTGTTGCTGGGTTTCCCCATGGCGGGTGGGGGAATGCGCCTCGGGTGGCGCGCTGGCAATGGATTCGCGACTGTCTTCCAGCAAGGCATCGGTCTGCCGCGCCTCGATGCGTTTGGCCAGGTGACGATAGGGCTTGATCTCATGCCCAGCCGGAAGGGTCTGCGCATCACGCCATTGCAGGGGCGGGATATTGAGAAAATCCTCCACCTGCTGGGCGAGTTGCGGCAGGATGGGCTTCAGAAACAGGGTCAGCAGGCGGAACAGATTGATGCCTGTGGAGCATACCTGGTGCGTGCGGCGCTGCAAGTCAGGTTCCTTGATGGTCTTCCAGGGTTCGTGTTCGTTGATATAGGCATTGGCCTGGTCGGCCAGGTCCATGATGAGACGCACGGCCTCGCTGTAGCGGCGCGCCTCATAGTGCTGCTGGATCGTGGCGGTCGCCTCCAGCAGGGTATCGAGGATGGCCCGGTCCCGGCCATTGTCTGGCGCCGCCAGGCGGCCGCCGAAGGATTTCCTGATGAAGCCGGCGGAGCGGCTGGCGATGTTGATGTATTTGCCGATCAGGTCGCTGTTGACGCGCGCGGTGAAGTCGTCCAGGTTGAGATCCAGGTCCTCGATGCGGTCATTGAGCTTGGCGGCGAAATAATAGCGCAGGTATTCCGGGTCGAGATGCTTGAGCCAGGTGCGCGCATTGATGAAAGTGCCGCGGGACTTGGACATCTTCTGGCCATTGACGGTGAGGAAACCATGCACGAAGATCTTGCTCGGGGTGCGGTAGCCCGAGAAATGCAGCGTGGCGGGCCAGAACAAGGCGTGGAAATAGAGAATGTCCTTGCCGATGAAATGGTACAGTTCCGCCTCGCTGCCAGGACGCCACCAGGCATCGAAATCCAGGGCCTTGCGCTCGCAGAGGTTCTTGAAACTGGCCATGTAGCCGATGGGCGCGTCCAGCCACACATAGAGGTATTTGCCTTCCGCCCCGGGTATCTCGAATCCGAAGTAAGGCGCGTCACGGGAAATATCCCAGTCGCGCAGGCCCGCCTCGAACCATTCTTCCAGCTTGTTGGCGGCTTCTTTCTGCAGGGGAGGGGCGCCATCCGCGGAACCGCCATGGCGCGTCCATTCTTCCAGGAAGGCGCGGCACTGGCTGAGCTTGAAGAAATGGTGATCCGACTGTTTTTTGATGGGCGTGGCGCCGGAGACGACGGAAACAGGGTCGATCAGTTCGGTGGGGCTGTAGGTGGCGCCACAGGCCTCGCAGGCGTCGCCATACTGGTCCCCGGCATGGCAGCGGGGGCATTCTCCCTTGATGTAGCGGTCGGGGAGAAACATCTCCTTGAGCGGGTCGTAGAACTGCTCGATGGGGCGGATATCGATGAAACCGTCTTCCTTGAGGCGGGAATAGATCCCCTGGGCCAGCTCGCGGTTTTCCGGCGAATTGGTGGAATAATAGTTGTCGAAGGCGATGTGAAAATCGTTGAAGTCGCGCAGGTGTTCGCCGTGCATGCGCTCGATGAGGGTCTCGGGCGTGACGCCCTCCTGCTCGGCGCGCAGCATGACGGGCGTGCCATGGGTGTCGTCGGCGCAGATATAATAGCACTCGTGGCCGCTCATCTTCTGGTGCCTCACCCAGATGTCCGTCTGGATGTATTCCACGAGGTGACCGATGTGGATGGCGCCGTTGGCATAGGGCAAGGCGCTGGTAACCAGGATTTTTCTCTTGTTGGCTGTCGTTGTCATCGCTGTTCTTCGCGGGGCCCGCGCCAAGGCCTGAATAACCAGAACCCTGGATCTAAGGCATAAGTAAAACTATTCATTATAGCGTATTCGATGCATTCTTGAACGCCCGTTTAATCCCCTGGTGTTAGACAGTTATACATCTTCCCCGTGGCAGGGCAAGAATGCCGGGTGTAACTCGCGCTGAATACAGGTTACACTTGCCGCCCGCGGAATATGCTAACGTATTCAAAGTGCATTCAGAGGAAGTCATACATGGGTAATATCTCACGCGAGCAAATCGAAGCCGCCTTGAAAACCTGCCAGGATCCCTATCTGCGGCAGGATCTGGTTGCGGCCGGTGCAATCAAGGATCTGTCCGTCGAGGACGGCCGGGTGTCCCTGAAGATCGTCCTCGGCTATCCATCCGCCGGTGTGGCTGCCCAAGTGGAGCGCGAGGTGAGAGACGCCCTGTCCGCCATGGAGGGGATGGCAAGCCTGACTGTGTCCGTAAGCCATGATGTGATCGCCCACGCCGTGCAGAAAGGCATCAAGCCTTTACCCAACATAAAGAACATCATTGCCGTGGCTTCAGGCAAGGGCGGTGTGGGTAAATCGACCACGGCAGTCAATCTGGCCCTGGCGCTGTCGGCCGAGGGCGCCCGGGTGGGGCTGCTGGATGCGGATATCTACGGGCCCAGCCAGCCGCGCATGCTGGGATGCCGCGGCAAGCCCGAGTCCCGTGATGGCAAGTCCATGGAGCCCATCGTCAGTCATGGCCTGCAGACCATGTCCATCGGTTACCTGGTGGACGACGAGACCCCCATGATCTGGCGCGGTCCCATGGTGACGGCCGCGCTGCAGCAGCTTCTGGGAGATACCAACTGGAGGGAAATGGATTATCTGGTGATCGATCTGCCGCCGGGTACCGGCGATACGCAACTGACCCTGGCGCAGAAGATCCCCGTCAGTGGCGCCGTGATCGTCACCACTCCCCAGGATATCGCCCTGCTGGACGCGCGCAAGGCGGTGAAGATGTTCGAAAAGGTTGAGGTGCCGGTGCTGGGCGTGATCGAGAACATGAGCACCCATGTCTGCAGTCAGTGCGGGCACGAGGAACCTGTTTTCGGCGCCGGGGGCGGACAGCGCATGGCCGGGGAATATGGTATTGAACTGCTGGGCGCACTGCCCCTCGATCTGCAGATCCGCAAGGACGTGGATGATGGGAATCCCACGGTGATCGCCAAGCCGGACAGTTCGGTGGCGCAGGCCTATCGGGAGATCGCGCGCAAACTGGCGGCCAGGCTGGCGCTCCAGGCCAAGGACTACAGCGCGCGTTTTCCGGAGATCGTCATACAGAATACCTGAAGGCAGGCTGGGAGGCTGCCGGGTTGGCGCGAAGAACACGAAGAGAAAACACGAAAAACCAATGAGCATTAAATCAGACCGCTGGATACGCCGCATGGCGCTGGAGCATGGCATGATCGAGCCTTTCGAGGCGGGCCAGATCAGGAGTCGCGAGGATGACCGGGTGATTTCCTACGGGACATCCAGCTATGGCTACGACATCCGTTGTGCGGAGGACTTCAAGATCTTCACCAATATCAACTCCGCCATCGTCGATCCCAAGAATTTCGACGCCAACAGCTTCGTGGACATCAAATCCGATGTCTGTATCATCCCGCCCAATTCCTTCGCCCTGGCGCGCACGGTGGAGTATTTCCGCATTCCGCGCAACATCCTCACCATCTGCCTGGGCAAATCCACTTATGCCCGTTGCGGCATCATCGTCAATGTCACCCCCCTGGAGCCCGAGTGGGAGGGGCATGTCACCCTGGAGTTTTCCAACACCACGCCCCTGCCGGCCAAGATCTACGCCAATGAGGGCGTCGCCCAGGTGCTGTTTTTCGAGTCCGACGAGGTCTGTGAAACCTCCTACCGTGACCGGGGAGGGAAGTATCAGGGGCAGCAGGGGGTGACCCTCCCCAGGGCCTGAAGCCGTACGCTGCCTATGAGGGGGAAACCGTGCCGCTTATTTGGGCATAATCCAGGGGAGCGCGCAGTGGCTTGTCATCGAAGATGACCTGATCGTCCTGCAGGCGCACACGGCCCTCCGCAAACCAGCGAATGGCCAGGGGATAGATCTGGTGCTCCAGGAGTTTGACCCTTGACGCCAGGGTCTCGGCGGTGTCAGCGGGCGTGACAGGAAGACGCGCCTGAACGATCACCGGCCCGGCGTCCAGATCAGCGGTGACGAAGTGAATGCTGGCGCCATGTTCCTTGACACCGGCCTCCAGGGCGCGCTGGTGGGTATTGAGGCCGGTAAAAGCGGGCAGCAGGGAGGGGTGGATGTTCAACATGCGGCCTGCGTAGTGGGCCACGAAGCCTGGGGTGAGGATTCTCATGAAGCCGGCGAGCACCACCAGGCCGGGATGGTAGCGGTCGATCACCGCCCGCAGAGCCTGGTCATAGGCCTGCCGGTCGGGGAACTCGCGGTGATTGACGACCGCGACCGGGATACCGGCCGCCGCGGCCCGCCGCAGCCCATAGGCGTCTTCCCTGTTGCTGATGACGGCGCGGATGGTGGCGGGCAGCTCTTTCCCGGCGATGGCGTCCATGATGGCTTGCAGATTGCCGCCATTGCCGGAGACAAGGACGACAATGTCCAGTTTGCGCTGCGGTGTCGCCATGGATCGATGCCCTGTGCTGCGTCAGGCGGGGATCTGAACCGCGGCCTCATCATTTGAGCGCTCAGCGATGGCGCCGATCTCCCAGGCGGTTTCCCCGAGCCGTTCCAGGCGATCCAGTGTCTGCTTCGCATCCTGGCGCCCGACACAGAGGATCATCCCCACGCCACAGTTGAAGGTGCGCAGCATTTCCTCCCGCGCCACCTTGCCCTGCGCCTGCAGCCAGTGGAAGATGGCGGGCCACTGCCAATCATCGATGACGGCCTTGCAATGGGTCGGCAGTACGCGGGGCAGGTTCTCCAGGACGCCTCCGCCCGTGATGTGGGCCAGGGCGTTCACTGGCACATGCTCGAACAGCTGCAGGAGGGGTTTGACGTAGATGCGCGTGGGCGCCATCAGGGCGTCCAGCAGCGTGCCGTCTTCGTGGTGTTGATGAAGATCCGCACTGCTGACCTCGATGATTTTGCGAATGAGCGAATAGCCATTGGAATGGGGGCCGGAGGAGGCGAGAGCGATCAAGGCGTCGCCGGGGCTCACGCGGCTGCCGTCGATAAGGCGCTCCTTCTCCACGATGCCGACACAGAACCCGGCCAGGTCGTACTCATCGCCCTCGTACATGCCCGGCATCTCGGCGGTCTCGCCCCCCACCAGGGCGGCGCCGGCCAGTTCACAACCCTGGCCAATCCCTGAGATGACCTGCTCGGCCATGTCGACATCGAGGCGGCCGGTGGAGAAATAATCGAGAAAGAACAGGGGTTCGGCGCCCTGCACGATAAGGTCGTTCACGCACATGGCGACCAGGTCGATGCCGATGGTGTCATGCCGGCCCGATGCCATGGCCAGTTTCAGCTTGGTGCCGACGCCGTCGGTGCCCGAGACCAGCACCGGCTGACGGTAGCGTTCCAGGGGGAGTTCGAACAGGGCCCCAAATCCTCCCAGGCCCGCCAGTACGCCGGGGCGGGTGGTTCGCCGTGCGATGGGCTTTATCCTGTCCACCAGCCTGTTGCCGGCATCGATATCCACGCCAGCGTCCTGATAGCTGAGAAAAGGGGGGTCTTGGTCAGATTTCATTTCCAGATAAGCCGGCACTATGTGAAAAGGGTGCTCATTCTAACGTAAATCCGATGCGCTTACAGCCCCTTGACTCATTCAATAACCTCCAGGACCTGACAAAGCGCCAAAGAA
Organism: Gammaproteobacteria bacterium; assembly: GCA_026982565.1. Taxonomy (GTDB): domain Bacteria; phylum Pseudomonadota; class Gammaproteobacteria; order SZUA-140; family SZUA-140; genus SZUA-140. The sequence goes on along the minus strand of JALSGV010000074.1, from coordinate 45,496 downwards.
GGCGGTACAATCCGCTTACGGAAAAACGGGCCAAAATGAAGTCAACAGGATAATGAAACGACGTTTTGCATCGATTGGATGGCTTGGCCTGACGATGTGCCTGATCGGGGCGGGCGCCTTGTCGTCGACCCTTTTCGCGGCGGAGGTGACCACGCTCTATGAAGTGGCCGTGCCCGTTTCGGGGCAGGGACCCGTGGAGCGGGGGCGCGCCATACGAGAAGCCTTTGCCGAGGTGTTGGTCAAGGTGAGCGGTGATCGCGATACGCCATCGCAAGCTGCCCTGAAAGACGCCTTTACCGATACCCTGAGGTATGTTCAGCAATACCGCTATCACAAACTGCCCAGACAGGGGGGTGAACCAGGAGACGTGGAATTACCCACCCTGGAATTACGCATCAGTTTCGATCCCAGGGCCGTCAACCAGTTGCTGTTCGATACAGGCAACCCTGTCTGGGGGCGCGCCCGGCCCACCACCCTGATATGGCTGGCGGTCCAGGATCAGACATCCCGTTTTATGGTGGGTTCCGATTCAGGTAGGACCCTTCAGGATGAAATTGTCCTGGAGGCGCGGCGGCGTGGTATTCCCGTGCTCTTTCCCCTGTTGGATCTCGAGGACCGGGCGGCTGTGCATTTCACGGATGTGTGGGGGAATTTTCAGGACAGCATTCTGGCGGCTTCGCGGCGTTACCAGAGCGAGGCAGTCCTGGTGGGGCGCCTGTACCATCGCCAGGGTGGTGAATGGGAGGCGCGCTGGACTTTGTACAGCGATGCCGAACCACAGTACTGGTCCGCGACAGCAAGCGAAGCCAGCGCAGTGCTGGCGGCGGGTATCGACAGTACGGCCGACAGTCTCGCCCTGCGTTTCGCGCAAAGAGGGGGGGGGAGCGCTGACCGGGTGAGCATCCTTGCTGTATCTGCCATCCATACCCTGAAGGATTATGCCAGGGTGCTGGATTATCTGGAATCCATCGATCCCGTTAGCAGTCTCCAGGTCTCCCGGGTGGAGGGGGATCATGTATTCTTCCGCTTGAGAATCAGAGGGGATGAGTCAGGTTTGAGGCAGGCCATCGCCTTTGGCGGCACCCTGGCGCCGGACGCTGGCCCGCCGCCCCCTGCCGATGAGCCCGGTATGGTCATCACTTATCGCTTGTTACAGTGAACTACGCTGAAATACCCAATATCATTACGCTGCTGCGCATTCTCCTGGTAGTGCCCATTGTCACGCTGCTGCTCCATGAGGAATTCTCCTACGCCTTGTTACTCTATACGGTCGCTGGCATCTCGGACGGCTTGGATGGCTATATAGCCAAGCGTTATAACTATGTCAGCCGCCTTGGTTCTGTCCTGGACCCTCTAGCAGACAAGTTATTGCTGGTGAGCACCTATATTACATTGGCGTGGCTGGAGCTGTTGCCCCTGTGGCTGGTGATGGCCGTCATCTTGCGCGATCTCCTGATCGTCGCCGGCGCCGCCGCTTACTTTCTTCTCGTCGGCAAGTATGCAATGGAGCCCAGCCTGATCAGCAAGGTGAATACCTTTGCCCAGATCATTCTGGGGCTTGCCGTTGTCTTGTCACAAAGTCTGCTGGGGTTCTTGCCGTCATGGCTGACGGACTGGCTGGTGTTGGTGGTGCTGGGTACGACAGTGGTGAGTGGCGTGGATTATGTCTGGACCTGGGGGCGGCGCGCCTGTCAGGCGCGCCGCGCCAATGATGGAAACCGGGCTTGAGACTGCTGGCGTGGTTGCTAGACAGGAAGTGAGTATCCAGTTGCCGCTGGGTATTCGTTTGCCAAATACCGCAACTTTCGGGAATTTCATCGCCGGGCGGAATATTGAGGCTTTGGATTACCTGGGAGAGGCCGTATGCCAAGAGGAAGGGCAGAGTATTTATCTGTGGGGTGGCGGAGGTTGTGGAAAATCCCATTTGCTACAGGCAGCCAGTCACTTCGTAGCCGGGAGAGGGGGGGCGACGGCCTATATTCCACTTGCCCATGCCGCGGAGCTTGCTCCTGGAATATTTGAGGGGCTTGAGGCCATGCGCTTGGTATGCATCGATGATGTAGACAGAATAGCCGGTCAGGAGGACTGGGAAACCGGACTCTTTCATTTGTACAATCGTCTGCGTGAGCAGGATGCCCTTATGATCTTTGCCGCCAGGGTGTCTCCCGGCGCGGTGGATATTGGATTGCCGGATCTGCGCTCACGCTTGGCCTGGGGCATGGTGCTGCATCTCGAACAACCGGCGGATGAACATAAGGTCGGGATACTGCAGCAATGGGCAAGGGAGCGCGGCATGCAGATGCCGGATGAGGTTGCGCTCTACCTGTTGCGCCACTTTTCCCGTGATCTGCATGCATTGCTTGCCGTGCTCGACAGGTTGGATTATGCATCCCAGGTTGCGCAGCGCCGTTTGACTGTTCCGTTTGTACGGGAAATCGCGGTAGGTGATCCAGAGTGAATGATGGCGGGCCTGGTCTGTTAAAGACCTTTCCCTTCAAATAAGACCAGCACCGCCTTCCACAGGATTTTCATGTCCATGAGCAGCAGGGCCGGTTGGGAAAGGCTGAGGTATTTTTCGATATAATCGTATTCGACGGCGGCATTGCCCATCTCAGGCTTTCCTTTGAGCACATGCCCCGCTCCCACGATACCGCCTTTCAGCAGTTTCCTGGTGACGTTGCCTTGTTTGAGGTCTCTTTCATAATGATGGACGGCCAGGGGGCGTGGCCCCACGATGCTCATGTCTCCCTTGAGGACGCAATAGAACTGGGGCAGTTCATCCAGGTAGAATTTCTTGACGAATCGCCCCACATAAGTTCTGCTGTCCGGAGTCCATTCGGCGGAATAGGCATGCCAGTCACCGCGCTTCGCGCCCTCCTGGTCGATGTATTTTGTCTTGATGAGGCGGATCTTGTATTTCTTGAATAATTTTCCCCCGCTGATGGCATTGTAGTAAAAAATAAAAGGCCCTTTGTTTTCCGGGATCAGCAGGCCTTCGATAAGGTTCGCCAAGTAGAGTCCAGCGATGACAGGGGAGGCGATCGTTAAAACAGTAACGGCGAAAGCTTTATCAAAGGCGACTTTCAGTGGCCTGGATGGCAGGGGGCGGGAAAGAGCAAAAATATTCTTGTATCTTTCTTTTGTGATGTCATCTGGTGGCTGATAAAGAAAGGCTTCTTTCGGTTCGCTTATTGCTGTCACTAAAGGGACTCCAAAACAATCTTATTTAACCAGCTTGCTGGCCACTTTTGTAGGACGGGGCTCATCCTGCTTGTGCATGTCGATGCTCTGATGTGCGCTGGCAGGGCTTCTATGTATGGTGTTCCGTCTGTCACTCACGCGCCGGTCGCTGCCGGCGGTTCTGCGCTCCGTATGGGTGGCTCCCCAATCCTCGATGACTTTTTTGCGGCGGTCGCGATTCCTGCGCCGATCGAGCCCCGCCCTTCTGCAGATAGAGCGGTTGAGAAAGCGCATCACCTTCCATGCGCGCATCATGCCCCAGTAGTAGAGGCCGAATAAGGACGCAAAGAGGAACAGCATGACCAGCTCATGGACGCCTAGGGCTTCACCGGTCAGGCCGAAGGCTACGCCCAGGGTGGCCAGCAGGATAATAATGCCGACCGACTGGTTGACGGTAAAACCAGCCAGTAGCAGGACATGGTGGAAATGCTCCCTGTCCGGGGAGAAGGGCGAGCGCCTGCGCACGAGGCGCCGCAATATGATGCTCAGAGAATCAAACAAGGGGAAGGCAAGGAACCACATGGCGGTAATCGGGGCCAATGCCCTTTCTTCTCCCTGGGTCAGCCGTATGGCAAGCCACAGCATGGCAAATCCGATAAACATGCTGCCTACATCACCCAGGAAGACCAGGCCGCGCTTGCGCCAGGGGGTTCTGAAATTGAATACCAGGAAAGCAATGATGGCGCTCATCAGGATCAGGATGAGTTGCAGTTCTTCTGTGCGCCCGGCATGCATGCTGGCGACGCTGAACCCTGTCAAGGCGATCAGGGCCAGCGCGCCGACCAGCCCGTCGATGCCGTCACACATGTTGAATGAGTTGATGAGTCCAACGGAAAAGAAAATGGTAAAGGGGATCGCGAGTATTCCCAGGTAGAATAAAGACCCATCCGGGGTGAGGATGCCAATATTCTCGATTACGCCGCCCAGCATGCACATCAGCAGCACGGCAATTACTTGTGCGGCCAAGCGTATGGTATAGGAAAGATCTCGCAGGTCGTCCCACAGGCAGACGCTTATGATGAGAATGGATGGAATGAAGAAACTGGCAAACGCAGAGAATTCGTAGTCGAGCATCATGATGCTGATAACCACGGCCATATAGATGGCCAAACCGCCAACGAGGGGGGTGTCGGCTTCATGTCTTTTTCTGGCAGTGGGGCGGTCGATCAGGCCAACCTTGTGCGCCAAGGGCGTCAAAGCGCCGATGAGCACGACCGTCGCGAAAAAGGCAAACAAATAACTTACAGGATCATTCATTTTCGTTTTTTCAGCGCTTATGTTTGGCTGTCACACTCAAGGCGCTGAGGGCACAATCTCGTGCTGTTGGTCAACGTGTCATGAAACAGATGCATTATTGTCTATATCTCCCCCCGGCCGAATATTCTTTAGCGGGATTTCGTGTGACTTGGCCGTTATAGTTTTGTTTCGATGCTCGCTGCAAGGTTGCAGGTTCGTAGAGATCGCCTCTTTATTCTCGTCTAAGGATCTGAATAACTGTCAATTATAACGCTTGCGCTCGGGCTTTGGTATACAAATATTCAAATATTAACAGTAAGTTGTCAGGCCTCTGGTGGGAAAAATCTTACGCCTGTGGGCCGCTCAATGTGGAAGTGCTAGAGTAATTCCCGCAGATGGGGCCATACATTGTCGAGCATTTTGGGTTGTGCTGAAACATTGGGATGAATACCATCGGTCTGAAAGAAAGTGAAATCGTTTTCCAGGCCCTCAAGGAGAAAGGGCGCCAGAGGGATACCGAAACGCCGGGCAAGGGCTGGGTAGATCTCAGAAAACCGGCGCGTATAGGCAGGGCCATAGTTCGGGGGGAGGCGCATTCCAATGAGCAGGGCTGATATGTTACGGTCCTGGATTTCTGTAATCATGGCGCCCAGGTTCATTTCGAGATCCTGGAGAGGGAGGCCGCGCAGTCCATCGTTGCCGCCCAGTTCGATGATCACGATCTGGGGCTGGTGCGCATCCAGCTCTCTGGCCAGGCGCATCAGACCCCCGCTACTGGTTTCCCCGCTGATGCTGGCATTGATGATCCGGTGAGGATAGCCTTCTTTTTCGAGGCGCCTCTGCAGCAGGCTGACCCATCCGGCGTTTTGCTCCATGCCGTGGGCTGCGCTTAAACTGTCACCCATTACCAGGATCTGCGGCGCCCCATGGGCCGTCTGCAGCAGCAGGAGCAGAAAAATCGACAGGAGTGGCTTTTTCATCATGGCGCAGTGTAACAATCCCATCATCGAGGTCAATGGCCTGGCCAAGCGTGTGCCTACCCAGGGAGGTGAGCTGACCTTGCTGCAGGATATACATTTCAGCATCCTGCCGGGGGAGGCCGTGGCCATCACCGGGGCCTCCGGGTCTGGAAAATCCACTCTGCTGGGGATATTGGCGGGGCTGGATATTCCCTCTGATGGCGAGGTGCGCATCAGCGGCCGGGATCTGTTCGCCCTCGATGAGGACGGGCGCGCCCTGTTGCGGCGCGATGCCATTGGCTTCGTATTTCAGGCCTTCCAGTTGCTTCCCAATCTTACCGCATTGGAGAACGTCATGCTGCCCCTGGAGCTGGGCGATCGTCATGATGCTCGCGAGCAGGCTGCGGAAATCCTGGCGCGGGTCGGCCTGGCGGCGCGCCTGACCCATTATCCCCGCCACTTGTCGGGTGGCGAGCAGCAGCGTGTGGCCATCGCCCGGGCCTTCGTCACCCGTCCACGCTTGCTGTTTGCCGATGAGCCGACGGGTAATCTGGATAGCGCCACGGGCAGACGCATCATCGAGCTGTTGTTCGAAATCAATCGGGAGCAGGGCGCCACACTCCTCATGGTGACCCATGATGCATCCCTGGCGGAGCGCTGCTCGCGGGCTTTGCACCTGGATGCGGGTCGTTTGACATGAAGGGGCTGCGCTTTGCGCTGCGCATGCTGCGCCGGGACTGGCAGGCTGGTGAGTTGCGCCTGTTGTGCATGGCCCTGGTTGTAGCCGTGGCCAGCGTCACCGCAGTGAGTTTTTTCACCGACCGCATCAACCAGGCCCTCGAATTGCAGGCAGGTGAATTGCTGGGGGGCGATCTCAAGGTCACTGCAACACGCCCGATTTCCGCCGCCGTGAGGCAGTTGGCGCGGGAGGCCGGGCTGGCGCAGGCGGAGGTCGTCGAGTTTCCTTCCATGGTCATGTCCGACGATGCCGCGCGCCTGGCGTCCATCAAGGCCGTCAGCCCGGCCTATCCCCTGCGGGGGGGCATTCACATAACGAAGCGATCTCCCGCCCCGCCCCATGCGGCACAGGATATGCCTCAAGCGGGTGAGGTGTGGCTGGAGCCACGCCTTCTGCGGCATCTTGGTCTGGAGATTGGGGATGAAGTGACCTTGGGAAATGCCCGCCTGCACATTACGGCGGCATTGGTGAATGAGCCTGCCCGCGCCTCGGGCACCCTGTTTACGCTCGCGCCGCGCCTGCTGCTCTCCCTGGCGGATCTGCCGGCTACCGGCCTGGTGCAGCCCGCCAGCCGCGTCACATACTCGCTCCTGCTCAGTGGGCCGGCCGACAGGATCCGCGCCTTCAGGCGCGCCGCAGAGGAGGTGCTGGCAAGTGGCGCGCGCATTACCGGGCCTGAAGGCGCGCGTCCGGAAATCCGGTCCGCACTGGAGCGTGGCGGCAGGTTTCTAGGCCTGGCCGCGCTGGTCAGCGTGATGCTGGCGGGCATCGCCATCGCCATGGCCGCGCGTCGTTTTGCCGGGCGCCGCCTGGATGACTGCGCCATCATGCGTTGCTTTGGCGCCTCGCAGCGTGAAATCGTCACGGCCTACTTTCTGGAATTGTTGTTTCTGGCCATCTTCGCCAGTCTGCTGGGTTGCCTTGCGGGCTATCTGGCCCAGTTGGGGCTGGTTGGCCTGTTGGGTTCCCTGGTGGCGCTGGAGCTGCCCGCCCCCTCGTTTTTTCCCGTCGTGGCGGGGATGTTGACAGGGCTGGTCACGGTGCTGGGCTTCGCCCTGCCGGCTTTGTTGCACATCGGCCGGGTGCCCGCGCTGCGCGTCTTGCGCAGGGAACTGGGCGCCTTGCCCGCTTACAGTCTTTCCATCTATGGCGCCGGCATCATTGCCTTCGGCCTGCTGGTCGTTTGGCAGACCGGGGACTGGGCCATGAGCGCCTATGCGCTGTCAGGCGTGGTGGGGGTCTTGTTGAGTCTCGCCGGTATTGCCGCGATGTTGATTTATCTGTTGCGTGTGTGGCAGCACCGTGTCCCGCGCTCGTGGCGCTTTGGTGTGATGAGCCTGACGCATCGCGCGGGCGGCAACAGTATCCAGGTTGCCGCCTTTGGCGTAGGCATGACGGTGTTGCTGCTGCTGACAATGGTGCGCGTGGATCTGCTTGCCTCCTGGGAGAATACCCTGCCGCCGGATACGCCCAACCGTTTTCTGATCAACATTCAGGGTGACCAGGTGGAAGAGCTCCATCGACGCTTCCAGGCTGCCGGTATCGGGGGGGCTGGCATTTTTCCCATGGTCAGGGGGCGGCTGGTGGCCATCAACGGCGCCCCTGTGGCGCCAGACAGCTACCGGGACGAGCGCGCCCAGCGCCTGGTGGCGCGGGAATTCAATCTCTCCTGGGCGGCGCAGTTGCAGGTGGATAATGAGATTACGGCCGGATCATGGTGGGATGAGGGAAAGGGTGGTGACGGGCTGTCCGTAGAGGAGGGGCTTGCCAGAACGTTGGGGATACACTTGGGAGACCGCCTGGACTTCGAAGTGGCCGGCAGTATTTTCAGCGGGCAGGTGAGCAGCCTGCGCAAGGTGGCGTGGGACAGTTTCCGGGTCAATTTCTTCGTCATCGCCGCGCCCGGTATACTGGACGGCTATCCCGCCAACCATATCAGCAGTCTCTACATCCCGCCCGGCAAGGCGGAGGATTTCAGCGCCATAGTGCGGGATTACCCCAATGTGACGGTGATCGACGTGGCCGCCATCATGGACTATGTGCGTGTGGTCATGGAGCGCATCGTGTTGGCGGTGGACTATGTCTTTGTCTTCACCTTGCTGTCGGGCCTGCTGGTGTTGTTTGCCACCATTCAGGCGACCCTGGATGAGCGAATACGGGAGAATGCCATCATGCGCACCCTGGGGGCGGGGCGCGCCCAGCTGGTGCGCGCCCTGCTCGTCGAATTTGCCGCCGTCGGCCTGCTGGCGGGTCTGGTGGCTTCGGGGGCGGCCACGCTGCTGGGCATGGTGCTGGGCGCGCGGGTATTTCACCTGCCCTATGCCCTCGATCCTGTCATGATTCTCCTTGGTACCTTGGCCGGGGGAGTGGGTGTCTGTATTGCGGGGTATTTGGGGACGCGCCGCGTGCTGGATCGCCCGCCCCTGCAAACTTTGATGGAAAGGGCGTAGAATGATCGGTATGATTAAGGGGAAATCAGCTCAGAGGCAGGGATCTTTGATAAAGTGTATTTGGTCGGGATCATGTGGCGGCATTTGATATTGATTATGGCGCTCGGCGCTGTCCAGTTACCTCTTCAGGCCGGGGAAGCGCCACAGGAAGGCCGGATGGTATACCTGAAGACGGCCTATCACACCACTTTCCAGGCCTACATGGCCGGGCCGGAGGATGCGCCCTATGGCGCCCTGCTGGTGCACGACCGCTGGGGATTCAATGCGCAGCTCATCCGCTGGGCGGACAAACTGGCGGCCTTGGGTTACCGGGTCGTCGCCATCGATTTTTTCGACGGACGTGAGGTGCGAAACCAGACCATGGCGAGGGAAGTCATCAAATCCATCGATCATGTGTGGGTGGAAGCGAATCTGCGAGCGGCAATAGACGTTTTGGTGAAGCCCGGGCGCAGGATCGTGGGCGTCTCATGGGGGCAGGGCGCCCATCATGTGGCCAGCCTCGCCCGCCAGATCCCCGGCGCATTTTCGGCGCTGGTTACCTACCATCAGCGTGCGACGGCAGCGCGGGATACGTCGCGGCGCCTGAATCTTCCCTTGCTGGAAGTGGTTTCCGATCACAGCCTGCTGGATCCTTCCGAATACGAAGAGGGCGCAAGGGTGCATGAGGAAACATGGGCCGCAACGGTCAAGTTCCTGGATGCCAATTTCAAGGGCGCCGGCAAGCAGGCCCTGCTGACGAAATAATTCCTTTCAGCGTCGCGACAGATCCGGGTCAGAAAGTCCCGCCGTTCCATCCCCACATGGTCCTCGGCGCGTCGGCGAATTCGATATAGATGCGGTCGCCGGGAATGTCCAGGGTTTCGCTCACCCGTTTGCACAAAGCCCCGGAAAGCGCCGGGGTGAGGTCCCCGGGCAGGCCGATGCTTTTCAGTTCCAGGTATGCCAGGGGGGCGTCACTGCCGGCGAAGAGCATGCTGCGAGCGGGTTCCAGTGCGACCATGACATAACGTTCCGGCTTGCCCAGTTGGCTGGCGGTTTCCCGTGACAGCGTCTCCATCAATGTCCTTTGGGTATCCGGGGATATCTCGACGTTGGTTTGCAGTTTCAGAAACGGCATGTTGATTCCTCGTGACTGAGTTGAAGTCCTGAATACGATATATATTATTGCCGGATTAATAAAACCTGAATCCGGATCATCGTGCGGGTATAAATCCCCCGGGCTTTATCCGGGTTCACACGACAAATCCGTATCTATCTTTTACCGCGGGTTCTTATTACAATAGCACGTTTTGCATGGCCTATCGGGTGCGCGACCCCGGCTATCGATTACGAGGAAAAAGGTGTGGAATTGACAGGTGCTGAAATCCTGGTCCGCTTTCTGAAGGATGAAGGCGTCAGACATGTATTCGGCTATCCAGGCGGAGCGGTGCTTCATATCTATGATGCGCTGTACAAGCAGGACAAGGTTGAGCACATCCTGGTGCGGCATGAGCAGGGGGCCACCCATGCGGCGGATGGATACGCCCGCGCGACGGGCAAGCCGGGTGTGGCCCTGGTCACCTCTGGCCCGGGCGCGACCAATGCCGTGACCGGCATTGCCACGGCCTATATGGACTCGGTGCCCATGGTTGTCATCACCGGCCAGGTGCCCACCAACCTCATCGGCAACGATGCCTTTCAGGAAGTGGATTCCGTCGGCATCACGCGGCCCTGCGTGAAGCACAATTTTCTGGTCAAGCGGGTGGAGGATCTCGCCATCACCCTGAAGCGCGCCTTCTATATCGCCACCACGGGGCGGCCCGGTCCCGTCGTCGTCGATGTGCCCAAGGACATCACGGCCGCAAAGACCGATTATGTGTTCCCCCGCAAGGTGGAGATGCGTTCCTACAAGCCGGTCACCAAGGGGCACATCGGCCAGATCAAGCGCGCCGTCAAGCTCATGCTCAGCGCCGAACGCCCCATGATCTATACGGGCGGCGGCGTCGTGCTGGGGGGCGGCAGTCAGTTGCTCACCGAAATGACGCGCCTGCTGGGTTTTCCCATCACCAATACCCTCATGGGACTGGGCGCCTATCCCGGCACGGACAAGCAGTTTCTGGGCATGCTGGGCATGCATGGCACCTATGAGGCCAATATGGCCATGCACCATTGCGATGTGCTCATCGCCATCGGTGCGCGTTTCGACGACCGTGTGACAGGGAATATCGAGAAATTCTGTTCCAAGGCCAAGATCATCCACGTGGACATCGATCCCTCGTCCATTTCCAAGAACGTACGTGTGGATATTCCCATCGTCGGTACGGTGGAGCAGGTGTTGCGGGACATGCTGCGTATTCTCAAGGAGAAGAAGGGCGGGCCGGACAAGGCCGCCATAAAGGCCTGGTGGAAGCAGATCGAAGAGTGGCGCAAGACGGACTGCCTCAAATATGAAACCTCCCCGGAGGTCATCAAGCCCCAATTCGTGCTGGAGAACCTCTACAAGGTCACGCGCGGCAACGCCTATGTCACCTCGGACGTGGGGCAGCACCAGATGTGGGCGGCGCAGTTCTACAAGTTTTCCAAGCCCTACCGCTGGATCAATTCCGGGGGATTGGGCACCATGGGCTTCGGCCTGCCCGCCGCCATGGGCGTACAGATCGCCCACCCCCGCTCCACGGTTGCCTGTGTGACCGGTGAAGGCAGCATTCAGATGTGCATTCAGGAGCTGGCCACCTGCCTGCAGTACGGCCTGCCCATCAAGATCATTACCCTCAACAACCGTTTTCTGGGCATGGTCCGGCAGTGGCAGGAGTTTTTCTACGAAGGTCGTTACGCCATGTCCTATATGGAATCCCTGCCGGATTTCGTCAAGCTCGCCGAGAGCTACGGCCATGTGGGCATGCGCATCGAGGATCCCGCCGATGTGGCGCCGGCCTTGAAAGAGGCCATGGCCATGAAGAAACGCCTGGTTTTTATGGACTTCGTGACGGATCAGACCGAGAATGTCTATCCCATGATCCCGGCGGGCGCCGGGCTGAATGAAATGATTCTGGTGTGACCATGAGGCATATCATATCCATATTGATGGAAAACGAGGCCGGGGCCCTGTCGCGGGTGGCGGGCCTGTTCAGCGCGCGCGGCTACAATATCGAGTCACTGACGGTGGCGCCGACGGAGGATGCCTCCATGTCGCGCATGACCCTGGTGACGCGGGGATCCGAGGAGATCATCGAGCAGATCACCAAGCAGCTCAACAAGCTCATCGACGTGATCAAGCTGCAGGACCTGACGGAAGGCACCCATATCGAGCGTGAGATGCTGCTCATCAAGGTGCGCGCCATGAACAGCGGCCGCGAGGAAGTGATGCGCCTGACGGATATCTTCCGCGGCAGCATCATCGATGTCACGGAGCAGTCCTTTACCATCGAGATCACCGGCGCCAGTGAAAAGCTGGATGCCTTCATCGAGGCCCTGGACAAGGAACTCATCATCGAAACGGTGCGCTCGGGCGTGACGGGCATCGCCCGCGGGGAGAAGAGCCTGCAGGTGTGAGGCCTCGCCGGCCGGGGCCTGCCTTGTAACAAGCTCGCCCGCTCCGCAGTATCCGTGAAACAATTGGTTTATCGTTATCATTAAAGGAAATGTGTCATGAATATTTATTACGACAAAGACGCCGATCTCTCCCTGATCCAGGGCATGAAGGTCGCCATCATCGGTTATGGATCCCAGGGCCACGCCCATGCCAACAACCTGAAGGATTCGGGCGTGAATGTGGTGGTCGGCCTGCGCAGCGGCTCGGCTTCCGCCGCCAAGGCGGAGAATGCCGGCCTCGCGGTGCAGCCGGTGGTGGACGCCGTCAAGGGCGCCGACCTGGTCATGATCCTGGTGCCCGATGAGCACCAGGCGCGTCTCTACCGTGACACCATCGAGCCCAATATCAGGGAGGGTGCCACGCTGGCCTTTGCCCACGGCTTCAACATCCACTATGGCCAGATCGAGCCGCGCGCGGACCTGGATGTCATCATGGTGGCGCCCAAGGGGCCTGGGCACCTGGTGCGTTCCACCTACACCCAGGGCGGCGGCGTGCCCAGCCTCATCGCCATCTATCAGGACGCCAGCGGGAAGGCGAAAGCCACGGCGCTCTCCTACGCCAGCGCCAATGGCGGCGGCCGCGCCGGCGTCATCGAGACGACTTTCCAGGAAGAAACGGAAACGGATCTGTTCGGGGAGCAGGCCGTGCTCTGCGGCGGCGCCACGGCGCTGGTCCAGGCGGGTTTCGACACCCTGGTGGAGGCGGGCTATGCGCCAGAGATGGCCTATTTCGAGTGCCTGCACGAACTCAAGCTCATCGTCGACCTGATGTACGAGGGCGGCATCGCCAATATGCGTTACTCCATCTCCAACACCGCCGAGTATGGCGACTTGACACGCGGACCGCGCGTCATCACCGAGGAGACCCGCGCGGAAATGCGCCGCATTCTGGAAGAGATCCGCAACGGCGAATTCGCCCGCGAGTTCATCCTGGAGAACCAGTCCGGCGCCGCCACCCTCAAGGCCAAGCGCCGCATCGGGCGGGAACACCCCATCGAGCAGGTGGGCGCCCGCCTGCGTGAGATGATGCCCTGGATCAAGGCCAACAAGATCGTGGATCAGGACAAGAACTGAGGTCCGGGCGGGACAGGCCATGGATGGGGTTGGTTCAGATGAAATGATGGACGCAAGGACAGTGTCCCACCCGTGACCTCGGAATACCCCTTTATCGCTCGCCAGGGCTGGCCTCTGATACTGGCGTGCGTCGTGGCGGCGCTGATGCTGCACTTCATGGCGGGGGTGGCCTGGTCCATGCCGGCTTGGTTGCTGGCCGGGGTGGTGGCTTATCTGTATCGTGATCCTGAGCGGAACATTCCCCCCTCGCCATTGGGACTGGTCAGTCCCGCCGATGGGGTGGTGACCCGTATCGCCGAGGAGCGCGACCGCCATCTCGACCGGCCCGCCGTGTGTATTTCATTGCGCATGGACCCCATGGGCAGCTATACCCTGCGCATTCCCACGGAGGGCAAGGTAATGAAAATCTTTCTGCCCGACGAGGAGGAACTGGAATGTGAGCCAGCTTCCAGAGGGGCTGCCGAGCGCTATGCCATCTGGGTGCAGACCGACGAGGGGGACGACGCCGTCATGGTGATTCACCTCAAGCCATGGTCCTTCCGGCCTCAATGTTATATTCATGTCGGGCAGCGTATTGGCCAGGGGCAACGTTGCGGAATCATCGCCCTGGGGGGCGTCATCGATGTCTATGTGCCCGTCGATGCCCGTATCGAAGTCCAGGAAGGTGACAAGGTCCGCGCCGGTTCGGATATAATCGCCTCATTCACACGTACAACCGGGGAAGAGGGTCAAGCGGGGTGACAGAAGAAATCAAGGCGCCAAAGCGCCGCAGGGGCATCTACCTGCTGCCCAACCTGTTTACCACGGCGGCGTTGTTCGCCGGCTTCTACGCCATCGTGGCGGCCATCGGTGGGCGCTTCGAGGCCGCGGGCATCGCCATCTTCGTGGCCCAGTTCATGGACGGGGTGGACGGGCGCGTCGCGCGCCTCACCAACACCCAGAGCGATTTCGGCGTCGAGTACGACAGCCTCTCCGACATGGTGGCCTTCGGCCTGGCGCCGGCCCTGGTGGTCTATGTGTGGTCGCTCTCCTCCCTCGGCAAGCTCGGCTGGCTGGCGGCCTTCATCTACACCGCCGCCGCGGCGCTGCGCCTGGCGCGCTTCAACACCCAGTCGGAGACCGGCGACAAGGCCTATTTCCAGGGTTTGCCTTCGCCGCCAGCGGCGGCCCTCATCGCCGGCCTGGTGTGGCTGAGCAGCGACTACGACATCAAGGGCGAGGATATCAGCTACCTGACCTTCATTCTCACCCTGGGAGCCGGGCTCCTGATGGTGAGCAACGTGCGCTACTACAGCTTCAAGGATATCGACCTCAGGGGCAAGGTTCCCTTTGTCGCCATCCTGCTGCTGGTGCTGATCTTCGTCTTCGTGTCCATCGACCCCCCCATCGTCCTGTTCGCCATGGCCGTGACCTATGCCTTTTCAGGCTTGATCATGACGCTGCTGCAGGTGCGTAAGAAGCGCGCCATGAGAAGGGCGGGGCTCAGGGAGGATGGGGATTCAGCCGAAGAAGATAAAGACTGAGCCGTTGCTTGGCTTTCCCTGACTGCTGGGTTATATTTGAGCCATGTATGAGAAGCACTCCATAAACTCACAGAACATGCGCCCTTTCCGTGTGAAAGGCGGGGCTCCCGTACCCCGCTGCGCCGGTTTCACCTGCCTGCGTCTGCTGCTGCCGTAAGGCAGCCCATTCTACCGTACCACCTCAATCCCCGATGACCACTGTGATGCCTCCGCCCCGCGGAGTGATGAAGATTTTTTGTAATCCCGCGAGTGGGTTACACTGTAGACTGTTTGGAGCTAGGTTATGAATAGCAAAGAAAAACTCATTATATTCGATACGACCCTTCGGGACGGGGAGCAGAGCCCCGGCGCCTCCATGACCCGTGACGAAAAGGTGCGTATCGCCAAGGCGCTGGAGCGCATGCGGGTGGATGTGATCGAGGCCGGTTTTCCCATCGCCAGTCCCGGCGATTTCGAAGCCGTGCAGGCCGTCGCCAGGGCGGTGCGCGAGAGTACGGTGTGTGGTTTGGCGCGCGCCCTCGAGAAGGACATCGACCGCGCCGGCGAGGCCTTGAAGGAGGCCGCCTCGTCGCGTATCCACACCTTTATCGCCACTTCCCCCATACATATGCAGATGAAGCTGCGTCTGAGTCCGGACCAGGTTTTGGAGCAGGCCGTACAGGCCGTCAGGCATGCCCGCCGCTATACGGATAACGTGGAGTTTTCGCCGGAAGATGCGGGGCGCTCCGATACGGATTTCCTGTGCCGGGTCATCGAGGCCGTCATCGACGCCGGCGCCGGGACCATCAATATTCCCGATACCGTGGGCTACAATATTCCCCAGCAGTTCGGCGATTTGATCCGCAACCTCATTGAACGTGTGCCCAATTCAGACCGCGCCGTCTTTTCCGTTCATTGCCACAACGACCTGGGGCTGGCCGTCGCCAACTCCCTCGCAGCGGTCATGAACGGCGCCCGCCAGGTGGAATGCACCATCAACGGCCTGGGCGAGCGGGCCGGGAACGCCGCCCTGGAAGAGACGGTGATGGCGGTGCGCACGCGCCAGGATGTCTTTCCCTGCGAGACCAATATCGATGCCACACAGATCGTGCCCACCAGCCGCCTGGTGGCGGGCATCACCGGCTTCGCGGTACAGCCCAACAAGGCCATCGTGGGCGCCAACGCCTTTGCCCATGAATCGGGTATTCACCAGGACGGCGTTTTGAAGAATCGCGAGACCTATGAAATCATGCGCGCCGAGGACGTGGGCTGGAACGCCAATCGCATGGTGCTGGGCAAGCATTCCGGGCGCAATGCCTTCCGCACCCGCCTCAAGGAACTGGATATCGAGTTCGCCTCCGAGGAGGAACTGAACGAGGCCTTCGCGCGCTTCAAGGACCTGGCCGACAAGAAACACGAGATTTACGATGAAGACCTGCAGGCCCTGGTCACGGACGCCAACCTGGCGGCCGAGAACGAATTCATCAAGTTGGTGGCCCTCAAAGTATGTTCTGAGACCGGTGAGAAACCCCAGGCCGGGGTGACCCTGTGGTTCGGCGGCCAGGAGACCCGGGTGACGGCATCAGGCAGTGGTCCCGTTGACGCCACTTTCCGCGCCATCGATTCCATCGTGAAGAGCGAGGCCGAGCTGCAGCTTTACTCAGTCAATGCCATCACCAGCGGGACGGATTCCCAGGGCGAGGTGACGGTACGCCTGGAGAAGGGGGGGCGCATCGTCAACGGCCAGGGCGCGGACACCGATATCGTCATTGCCTCGGCCAAGGCCTATATCAACGCCCTGAACAAGATCATCGAGCCGGGCAGCCGCGCCCATCCCCAGGTGTGATGCCGGGGGGCTGATGGGCGTCACTGAGCGACAGAGACACTATCTGGATGCCATGGGGATACCCGTGTGGATATCCCGTGACGCGGCTGTTCCCGAGGCGGCCGTGGATGATGCTGTCGCCTTTGATGTTGCTGCTGAATGGCGCGCCCTGGAGGCCCAGGTCGCCGCCTGCACGCGCTGCGAACTGCACAAGACCCGCACGCAGACTGTCTTCGGCGTCGGAAGCCACGAGGCGCGCCTGTTGATCATTGGCGAGGCCCCGGGCGCCGACGAGGACCGCCAGGGCGAGCCCTTCGTGGGACGGGCCGGCAAGCTGCTCAACGAGATGCTGCGCGCCATCGGCCTGCAGCGGGAAACCGTGTACATCGCCAACATCCTCAAATGCCGTCCGCCCAACAACCGCGATCCGCGACCGGAGGAAGTGGTCAGTTGCGAGCCCTGGCTGAAACGCCAGATCGAGCTGTTGCGGCCACAGGTGATCCTGGCCGTGGGCAGGATTGCCGCCCAGAATCTTCTCAAGCGCGAGGAGCGCATCGGCGCCATGCGCGGGCAGCGTTACCACTATGGCGACGGGGAAATTCCCGTGGTGGTGACCTATCATCCGGCTTATCTGCTGCGCTCGCCCAAGGAAAAGCGCAAGGCCTGGGAGGATCTCAAGCGGGTGAGGCGGTTGTTGTCTGAGTAAGGGGCAAAGGCCTGTCATGTACATGCGTCGTATGGTGCCGGAGGACCTCCCGGCCGTGCTTGCCATCGAGCGTTCCGCTTACCCCTTCCCGTGGAGTGAAGGCATTTTCAGGGACTGCCTGCGCGCCGGCCATCTCTGTTATGTGGCTGAGGCCGGGCGGGACATCGTCGGCTATGGCGTGATTTCGGTGGCCGCGGGTGAATGTCATGTGCTGAACCTGTGCGTGAATCCCGGGCGCCGCCGGCTGGGCCACGGCACCGCCATCCTGCGTTTCCTGATGAAGCAGGCGCGCCAACGAGGGGCGAAGTGCATGCTGCTGGAGGTGCGGGTTTCAAACAGCGGCGCGATCAGCCTCTACCGGCGCTTCGGTTTCAACGAAGTAGGCGTGCGACCGGCGTATTATCCGGCGGCCGAGGGACGGGAGGACGCCCTGTTGTTCGCCATCGAACTCACCCCAGCTTCTTGTACTTGATGCGCTTCGGCTGGTCGGCGTCGATGCCCAGGCGGCGGTGCAGGTCCGCTTCGTAGTCGGCATAGTTGCCAGTGAACCATTCCACATGGCTGTCGCCCTCGAAGGCAAGGATGTGGGTGGCGATGCGGTCCAGGAACCAGCGGTCGTGGGAGATGACCACGGCGCAGCCCGGGAAGGCCAGCAGCGCCTCTTCCAGGGCGCGCAGGGTTTCCACGTCGAGATCGTTGGTGGGTTCGTCGAGGAGCAGGACGTTGCCGCCGCTGCGCAGCAGTTTGGCCAGGTGGACGCGGTTGCGTTCGCCGCCCGACAGGTCGCCAATGCGCTTTTGCTGGTCGTTGCCCTTGAAATTGAAGCGGCCGCAATAGGCGCGCGAAGGTGTCTCGTATTTGCCGACGGTGATGATGTCCTGGCCATCCGAGATCTCTTCCCAGACCGTCTTGTTGTCATCCAGTGAATCACGGCTCTGATCGACGTAGGCGATCTGCACCGTTTCACCGATGCGGATCTCTCCGCTGTCGGGTTGCTCCTGGCCCGTGATCATGCGGAACAGGGTGGTCTTGCCCGCCCCGTTGGGGCCGATGATGCCGACGATGGCGCCGGGAGGCAGGCTGAAATCGAGATTGTCGATGAGCAGGCGGTCGCCGAAGCCCTTGCGCAGGCCTTTGGCCTCGACGACCTGATCGCCCAGGCGGGGGCCGGGTGGAATATAAATTTCGCGCGTCTCGTTACGCCTCTGGAATTCCTGATTGTTGAGTTCCTCGAAGCGCGCCAGTCGGGCCTTGCTCTTGCTGTGCCGCCCCTTGGGGTTGCTGCGCACCCATTCCAGTTCCGCCTTGATGGCGCGCTGGCGGGCGCTCTCCTGGCGTTCCTCGATCTCCAGGCGTTTTTCCTTCTGTTCCAGCCAGGAAGAGTAGTTGCCTTCCCAGGGGATGCCCTGCCCGCGGTCCAGTTCCAGGATCCATCCGGCGACGTTGTCGAGGAAATAACGATCGTGGGTGATGGCCACGACCGTGCCCGGAAATTCATGGAGGAAACGTTCCAGCCAGGCGACGGACTCGGCATCCAGGTGGTTGGTGGGTTCGTCCAGCAGCAGCATGTCGGGGCTGGACAGCAGCAGCTTGCACAAGGCCACGCGGCGGCGCTCACCGCCTGACAGCTTGGTGACATCGGCATCCCAGGGCGGCAGGCGCAGGGCGTCGGCCGCCACCTCCAGCTTGTGTTCCAGGTTGTGACCATCGGCGGCCTGGAGAATGTTTTCCAGGCGCGCCTGTTCCGCCGCCAGGGCGTCGAAGTCGGCGTCGGGTTCCGCATAGGCGGCATAGACCGCTTCCAGCTTGCGCTGCGCCTCGGTGATCTCCGACAGTCCTTCTTCCACGTTGCCGCGCACGTCCTTGGCCGGATCGAGCTGGGGTTCCTGGGGCAGGTAGCCGATGCGGATGCCCGCCTGCGCCCGCGCCTCGCCTTCGATTTCCGTGTCCAGCCCGGCCATGATGCGCAGCAAAGTGGATTTGCCCGCGCCGTTCAGCCCCAGCACGCCGATCTTGGCGCCGTGGAAGAAAGAGAGATAAATGTCCTTGAGGATGGTGCGTTTCGGTGGGACGATTTTTCCCACGCCGTTCATGGAGTAGATATATTGGGCCATAACTCGAATCTGGGATCGCGCCGGTTTCAAAACATTGGCGAAGAATAGCAGGAATCCATAAACATAGGAAAGGGGATGTCGGAAGGTGTAAACTGCGGCATTGATTCGGCAGTCGAAGGTGGAGATTCTGTGGCGGGGGAGCTGGACAAGTTCAGCACGGTAGATGACGCGATCCGGTGGGCGGCGCGGCAACTGGAGCAATCAGGCGTTTTTTTTGGGCACGGGACGGACAATGCCCTGGATGAGGCGGCCTGCCTGGTAAGCCATGCGCTGCATCTCTCATATGATGACCTGGAAGGGGCCTTGCAGCGGCGCCTGGATGAGACGGCGCGCCAGACTGTGCATGAAATGGTCTCGCGTCGTATTCGGGAGCGCATTCCCGCCGCCTATATTACCCGTACAGCCTGGTTCTGCGGCCTCGAATTCCATGTCGATGAACGCGTGCTGGTGCCGCGCTCACCCATCGCCGAATTGATCGCTGGCGGGTTCAGCCCGTGGATCAGACCGGGGCAGGCCGTCCACCGTATCCTGGATATGGGCACCGGCAGTGGCTGCATCGCCATCGCGTGTGCCCACGCCTTTCCCCAGGCCGAGGTGGATGCCGCGGATATTTCACCTGACGCCCTGGCCGTCGCGCGCATCAACGTCGAGCGCCATGGCCTGGGTCGACGCGTCCATCCCTTGGAGTCGGACTTGTTTGCCGGCCTGCCACGGCGTTCCTACGATATCATCGTCAGCAATCCACCCTATGTGCCCCAGGAAGAGATGGCCGTGCTGCCCGATGAATACCGCCACGAACCTGTCACTGGGCTGGTGGCGGAAGAAGAGGGGCTGGAGTTCGCCATAGAAATCATGGCGCGGGCGGCAGACTATCTGAGCGAGGACGGTATCCTGATTGTTGAAGTCGGAAACAGCCAGGCGGCCCTCGAGCGGCGTTTTCCCAATGTGCCCTTCATGTGGCTGGAGTTCGCGCATGGCGGCAGCGGGGTTTTTCTTCTGACCCACGGGCAACTGCTCGAATTGGGCGCCAATAAGCCATGAAGGCCGGGCCGTTCGCCGCGCTGTAAAAAAACCTCTATAATGGGCTGATAGAAATCAAGGAAATACACAATGGACCAATCCCTGGTATTCGATATCGACCTTATCCGGCGCTACGACAAGAGCGGACCCCGTTATACTTCCTATCCCACCGCGGTGCAGTTTCACCAAGGGTTTGGCGAGAAAGAGTACCGCGCCTGCGTGGAGGCCACCAACCGGGAGACGCCCTTGCGCCCCATATCCCTGTATTTCCATATTCCTTTCTGCGACACCCTGTGCTTTTACTGCGCCTGCAACAAGATCGCCACCAAGAATCGCGCCCATGCCGTTCCCTATCTGGAGAATGTCCATCGCGAGATCGCCCTGCAGGGGGCGCTGTTCGACGGCAGCCGGGTGGTGGATCAACTGCACTGGGGCGGTGGAACGCCCACTTTTATCGACCACCAGCAGATGGCGGACCTGATGGCGCAGACCCGCGCCCATTTCAGGCTCCATGACGACGACACGGGCGAATACTCGATCGAGATCGATCCCCGCGAGGTGCAATCCGACACCATTCGTTTCTTGCGCGAACTGGGTTTCAACCGCATGAGCATGGGCGTGCAGGATTTCGACGAGCGGGTGCAGAAGGCCGTCAATCGCATCCAGTCCGAGGAGCAGACCTTCTCGGTGCTGGAACAGGCGCGCGAGGAGGGCTTCAAGTCGGTCAGTGTCGATCTGATTTACGGCTTGCCGTTTCAGGGAATGGGGAGTTTTTCCCGCACCGTGGACAAGGTGATCGCGGCGGGGCCCGACCGTCTGTCCGTGTTCAACTATGCCCACCTGCCGGAGTTGTTCAAGCCGCAGCGCCGCATCAACGAGGCCGATCTGCCCTCGGCGGCGGAAAAGCTGGACATCCTGCAGATGACCATCGAGAAACTGAACAATGCCGGCTATGTGTATATCGGCATGGATCATTTCGCACGCCCTGAAGACGAACTGGCGGTGGCCCAGCGCGAGGGCAGCCTGTATCGCAACTTCCAGGGCTATTCCACCCACGCTGACTGCGATCTCATCGGCCTTGGCGTGACATCCATCAGCATGGTGGGCAACAGTTACAGCCAGAACGTCAAGCAGCTCGAGGATTATCAGCGCCTGCTGGACCAGGGTAAACTGCCGGTCTACCGCGGTATCCAGCTCAACGACGACGATCTGCTGCGCTGTGAGGTCATAACCCAACTGATCTGCCAGTTCGAACTGAACTTCGCAACCGTCGAAAAACGTTACGGCATCGACTTCGGCGCCTATTTCGCCTCTGAGCTCGAGGAACTGGGCGCCATGCAGGCTGACGGCCTGCTGCAACTGGACGCCGCTTCGATCCGGGTCAATCCCGCCGGCCGCCTGCTGATCCGCAATATCTGCATGGTTTTCGACCGCTATTTGCGGGAGAAGTCGGAGCAGCGCTTTTCGAAGGTGATTTAGACTCAGGGCAAGATACAAGATACAAGGGGTGGGGTCTTGTCCCTTGTATCTTGTCCCTTTCCCCTTACAATATCCCCATGTCAGGCAACAGCATCGGCAAGCTTTTCACCGTTACGACCTTTGGCGAGAGTCATGGGCCTGCGCTCGGGTGTATCGTGGATGGTTGCCCACCCGGCCTGGCATTGTCTACTGCCGATCTGCAGCGTGACCTCGACCGCCGCAAACCGGGGCAGTCACGGCATACCACGCAGCGCCGCGAGACCGATGAAGTGCAAATCCTCTCCGGCGTATTCGAAGGGCAGACCACCGGGACGCCCATCGGTCTGCTCATCGAGAATGTCGATCAGCGCTCCAAGGATTACTCGGATATCAAGGACACCTTCCGGCCGGGTCACGCCGACTATACCTATCAGCAGAAATATGGTTTCCGCGACTACCGTGGCGGCGGGCGCTCCTCGGCCCGTGAGACCGCCATGCGCGTGGCGGCCGGCGCCATCGCCAAGAAATACCTCCTGACCCGCTATGGCATCACCGTGCGCGGCTATCTGGCGCAACTGGGGCCCATCAAGGCGGAGGCCTTCGATTGGGCCGAGGTGGAGAACAACCCCTTTTTCTGTCCCGACAAGGACAAGGTGGCCGAGCTGGAGGCCTACATGGATGCCCTGCGCAAGGAAGGGGATTCCATCGGCGCGCGCATCAACGTGGTGGCCAGCGGCCTGTTTCCGGGCTTGGGCGAACCCATCTTCGACCGCCTGGATGCGGAGATCGCCCATGCCCTGATGAGCATCAATGCCGTCAAGGGCGTTGAGATCGGGGCGGGTTTTGCGTGTATAGAACAGAAGGGCACGGAACATCGAGACGAGATCACTCCAGAAGGTTTTCTCGGCAACCATGCGGGTGGGGTGCTGGGGGGGATTTCCAGCGGTCAGGACATCGTCGCCAGCATCGCCCTGAAACCGACTTCCAGCCTGAGGCTGCCTTGCCTTTCCATCGACCGCCACGGCAATGCCTGTGAGGTGGTCACCAAGGGCCGCCATGACCCTTGTGTGGGTATCCGCGCCACGCCCATCGCCGAGGCCATGCTGGCCATTGTGCTAATGGACCACGTGCTGCGCCATCGCGCCCAGAACCTGGAGGTCCAGTCGGAGACGCCAGTCGTTCCGGCAACTAAAGAGTAAAGAGGAAAGATAAAAGAACTTTTCCCTTTTATCTTTCCTCTTTACTCTTTACCCTGACCCCATGTACTACCGCCTGTCCGGATTCTACCTGTTCTATTTCGCCGCCATTGGCGCCCTGGTGCCCTATTGGAGCGTCTATCTCAAGTTTCTGGGGTTTGGGGCGGAGCAGATCGGCGCCCTGATCGCCATCATCATGGTGACCAAGATCGTCGCGCCCTATATCTGGGGGTGGATTGCCGACCACAGCGGGCGGCGCATCGGCATCGTGCGCCTGGCATCGCTGCTCGCCTTCGTGGCCTTCGGTGGCGTTTTCTTGGGCAATGGCTTCTGGTGGCTGGCCCTGGTCATGTGTCTGTTCAGCTTTTTCTGGAATGCATCCCTGCCCCAGTTCGAAGCACTGACGCTGAATTACCTGGGAAGCGAGACTCACCGCTACAGCAGTATCCGCCTGTGGGGTTCCATGGGATTCATTCTGGCCGTCATCGGTTTGGGGTATTTTCTGGAGCGTTTTGGAATCGTCCTCTTGCCCTGGGTGCTCATGCTGCTGTTCCTGGCAATATGGCTGAGCAGCCTCGCCGTGCCGGAACAGGGGCATGTCGAGACGGTACGGCGTGGGGGTTCCAT
Organism: Gammaproteobacteria bacterium; assembly: GCA_026982565.1. GTDB lineage: Bacteria > Pseudomonadota > Gammaproteobacteria > SZUA-140 > SZUA-140 > SZUA-140. The sequence goes on along the minus strand of JALSGV010000074.1, from coordinate 21,780 downwards.
TTTCGATGCCCTGCGCCAGCCCGGGATCATGGCCGTGCTGTTGCTGTGTTTCCTGATGCAACTGAGTCATGGCCCTTATTACACCTTTTTTTCCATCTATCTCGAAGACAATGGCTATGCGCGCAGCGTAGTGGGCCAACTGTGGGCCCTGGGCGTGATCGCTGAGATCGCCGTGTTTCTGGTGATGCACCGCCTCCTGCCGCGCCTCGGGGCCAGGATGTTGTTGATGGTCAGTCTGGCGCTGACCACCTTGCGCTGGCTTCTCATCGCCTTCTTCGTCACCCATCCCGCACTCGTCGTCACTGCCCAGATTCTTCATGCGGCCAGCTTCGGTGTCTATCATGCCGTGATGATTTCATTGATTCATAAGTATTTTTCCGGACAATACCAGGGGCGGGGGCAGGCCTTGTACAGCAGTCTCAGTTTCGGCGCGGGCGGGGCCCTGGGCAGCTTCGCCAGTGGTTACGCCTGGGACTCCATCGGGCCGCAGGCGACTTATTTTCTGGCTGCCGTGGTCAGCGCCGTGGCGCTCCATATCGCGTGGCGCTGGCTGCGTCCCGGTGTATCCCCCTTGCTTTCCGGGAGTCGTGAATCCGTTTAGCCGTGTCCAGGAAAGGGTTTGACGACAGACTTGCCCCGGCGTATTATCCACACCCTTATGGCTCGCCGGGTAGTCGCGAGGCGGGAAAACACGTTAGAATCGGGGTATAGCGCAGTCTGGTAGCGCGCCAGCTTTGGGAGCTGGATGTCGGGGGTTCGAATCCCTCTACCCCGACCACGCGCAGGGACAGACTGAACAGCGCGCCTTCAGGGCGGTCGAACGGTTGGCAAGATGCTTATGCGCCCGTAGCTCATCTGGATAGAGCATCGGCCTTCTAAGCCGAGGGTAGCAGGTTCGAATCCTGCCGGGCGCGCCAAGTGTGCCGCGGGAAGGCGGACAGAGTGTATTGAGAATTGTGGTGAGCGTAGCTCAGTTGGTAGAGCCCCGGATTGTGATTCCGGTTGTCGTGGGTTCGAGTCCCATCGTTCACCCCATATTGCTATGATCCTGTGCTTCATGTGCGGGATGATTGATTTCTAAAGATAATGGGCCGTTAGCTCAGTTGGTAGAGCAGCTGACTCTTAATCAGCGGGTCGTAGGTTCGATCCCTACACGGCCCACCATTATTCTTCCCGGGCAGCGTAAGCTGCCCGTCCAATTCCCTGTAAAACCGCTCTCCGGATTGTTTTATCAACCCGGCAACAATATATATCGTATTCAGCCATTGCGTGCCGGGTTAATAGTGACTGTTTTTGCGTACATTACCGCAAATTCCAGTATAATACCGGGCGCTGGCGCCGGGGCTGTCAAGGTGGCGGGGCAGAAGCAAACCTGCGTCACGGCGGGATGCGCGAAAGTGGCGGAATTGGTAGACGCGCTGGCTTTAGGTGCCAGTGGGGCAACCCGTGAGAGTTCGAGTCTCTCCTTTCGCACCATGAACTTGGATCTTACGAGGCCAGAATACTGACCGCCGGGACCGGAAAGGCGGTCGTGGAGACGCTCATGCCTGAACCCGCGGATTCAGGCAACAAAAACTGTTGATTCATTATTTTAAGTTGAGGTGATTTACATGCAAGTATCTGTTGAAACGACCGAAGGCCTTGAGCGCCGCATGACGGTGACCATCCCTGCGGAGCAGATTGAAAAAGAAGTAGACAGTCGCCTCAAGTCACTGACCCGCACGGTGAGGATCAAGGGTTTCCGTCCTGGCAAGGTGCCCCTGAGCGTGGTGACCAAGCGCTACGGCCCTCATGTCCGCCAGGAGGTGATCAATGAGATGACCCAGACGACATTCCGCGATGCCATCGAGGAGCAGAAGATCGAACTGGCCAGCAGGCCTCGTATCGAGCCGCGCGAGACGGGGGCCAAGGCCGGCGAGGATTATGAGTACACGGCCGTCTTCGAGGTCATCGAGCGTTTCGATATTGCGCCGGTCAAGGATATCAAGATCACCAAGCCCGTGGCGGAGATCAGCGAGCAGGATATCGACAATATGCTGGAAAACCTGCGCAAGCAACGGGCGACCTGGCAGGAGGTGGAACGGGCGGCACAGACGGACGACCAATTGACCATCGATTTCAAGGGCACTATCGAGGGCGAGGATTTCGAGGGCAATGAAGGTACGCGGGTGCCTATCGTCCTGGGGTCCGGAAAATTCATAGCCGGCTTCGAAGAGCAGCTCGAAGGGGCCGTGGCAGGGGAAGAGCGCACCATCAATGTCACCTTTCCCGAGGACTATCATGCCAAGGACCTGGCGGGGAAGGAGGCTGTCTTCGAGGTCAAGGTACACTCTGTCTCAGAGCCCGTGCTGCCCGAAATGGATGAGAAATTCGTGCGCAGTTATGATGTGCCCGATGGCGCCATCGAGAGTCTGCGCGAGGAAATCCGCAAGAGCATGCAGGACGAGCTCGACCAGGCCATTCGTGACAACATCAAGGAACAGGTCATGGAGGCCCTATTGAAGGCCAATCCCGTCGAGTTGCCTCAGGGCCGCGTCGAGGAACAGATCGATCTCTCCATGTCCCAGATGCGCGAGACTCTGCAGAGCCAGGGGGTACAGTTTGGCGACCTGAAGCTGGAACGCTCCATGTTCGAGGAGCAGGCCAGAAAACGTGTGGCCTTGGGTATGTTGACGGCCGAAATCGTCAAGCAGCAGAACATGGTGCCGGCGCCCGATGTGGTGCGCGCCAAGGTGGAATCCGTGGCAGCGGGATACGACAGTCCGGAGAGTGTGATGAACTGGTATTACGCCGACCCGCAGCGCCTCGGTTCCATCGAATCACTCGTCCTCGAGGATCAGGTGGTTGATTGGGTTACAGAAAATGCCGATGTTACGGAAGAACCGACCACCTTTGACGAGATGATGAAGAACAAGCGTTGAACCCGGCCTGGGGAAAAGTGTCAGATTTTTTGTTGTCAAGACTAAAAATAGTTGTTTTAACTGGGTTATAATTAAAGCGTGGGAATCAAATGACCGATACGAATACTGTGCAGGGGATACAAGGAATGAGTTCAATGAATTTGGTTCCCATGGTGGTGGAACAATCATCGCGAGGGGAGCGCGCCTATGATATCTATTCGCGCCTCCTCAAGGAGCGGGTCATCTTCCTGGTCGGGCCTGTGGAAGACCATATGGCGAATCTGATTGCCGCCCAGATTCTCTTTTTGGAATCCGAGAACCCTGACAAGGATATCCATTTGTATATCAATTCGCCCGGTGGCTCAGTGAGTGCAGGCTTGTCCATCTACGACACCATGCAATTCGTCAAGCCGGATGTCAGCACCATGTGCCTGGGCCAGGCCGCCAGCATGGGCGCCCTGCTGCTGGCGGGGGGAGCGAAAGGCAAGCGTTTCGCGCTGCCCCACGCGCGCATGATGATTCACCAGCCGCTGGGTGGTTTTCAGGGGCAGGCGACCGATATCGACATCCATGCACGGGAAATACTGCGCACCCGGGATCGCCTGAACGAAATTCTGGTCAAGCACACGGGACAACTCCTTGACAAGATTCAGGCCGACACCGACCGCGATTTTTTCATGTCCAGCGAAGAGGGCGTGGAATACGGTCTGATCGACGAAGTGCTGACGAGCCGCTAGGAGCCTGTCGGGTTTAGGTGATCGTAGCGAGGCGGGTGGTAAATGGACCCATTTCTCACCACCGCAGCAGATTCATCCCAAACCCGACAGGCTCCTAGGAGAAAGTCTGAACACTTGGTATGGGGCGCCGGATACACGAACATCAGCAGCGCAGTGGAAAGAATGATGGGGATTCGGGCTGACGCCTGAATGCCAGATGAAGTCTCAAGGATCACGGGAAAGATTTGCAGGGACGGTCTGTGTTAAATCATGAAGCGGCAGGGTAGGCTATGAGTGACGATAAAAACAGGGGCGAAGACAGCGACAAACTGCTTTATTGCTCGTTTTGCGGGAAGAGTCAGCACGAAGTGCGCAAGCTCATTGCAGGGCCATCGGTCTTCGTCTGCGATGAATGCGTGGAACTCTGTAACGATATCATCCGCGAGGAAGTCCAGGAAAAATCAGCGGGCCTCAAGGGCAGCAAGCTGCCCGTGCCGCAGGAGATCAACGCCATCCTGGATGAATACGTTATAGGGCAGGCGCGCGCCAAGAAAGTCCTGTCCGTGGCGGTCTACAATCACTACAAGCGCCTGGAAGTCGGCGTCAAGAAAGATGACGTGGAACTCTCCAAGAGCAACATATTGCTCATCGGTCCCACGGGCTGCGGCAAGACCCTGCTGGCGGAGACCCTGGCGCGCCTGCTCAGCGTGCCCTTCACCATTGCAGACGCCACCACGCTGACGGAAGCCGGCTATGTGGGTGAGGATGTCGAGAACATCATTCAGAAGCTGTTGCAGAAGTGCGACTACGACGTCGAGAAGGCCCAGAGCGGTATCGTCTATATCGATGAGATAGACAAGATATCCCGCAAGTCGGACAATCCTTCCATTACCCGTGATGTTTCCGGTGAAGGGGTGCAGCAGGCCCTCCTCAAACTGATCGAGGGGACCATTGCCTCGGTGCCGCCTCAGGGCGGGCGCAAGCACCCGCAGCAGGAGTTTCTGCAAGTGGATACCTCCAATATTCTGTTCATCTGTGGTGGCGCGTTTGCCGGATTGGACAAGATCATCCGTGACCGCTCGGAGAAGGGGGGGATCGGTTTCTCCGCCGAGGTGAAAGGCAAGGACGAGACCAAAAGCGTGGGTGAGGTCCTCTATTCGGTGGAGCCTGAGGACCTTATCAAGTATGGCCTGATACCGGAATTCGTCGGCCGCCTTCCAGTGGTGGCAACCCTGGAGGAGTTGGACGAGGACGCATTGATCCGTATTTTGACCGAGCCCAAGAATGCGCTGACCAAGCAGTTTGCCAAGCTCTTCGAAATGGAAGACACGGAACTTGAATTCCGCGAGGATGCCCTGCGCGCCGTTGCGCGCAAGGCCATGGAGCGTAAAACGGGCGCGCGGGGGCTGCGCTCCATCCTCGAGCATATTCTGCTGGATACCATGTACGAACTGCCGTCGTTGGAGGGGGTCTCCAAGGTCGTCATCGACGCCGGCGTCATCGACGGCGAGTCGGATCCGATCCTTATCTTCGATGGCGGAGAAAAACAATTATCGTTGAGCAAGGACTGAGGTGCTTTATCCGCCATGCCTGGGGCATGGCGGCGCCTTGCCAACGCATATCGCTTCCTGAAATAGCAGATAGTCCTTGTCTTTCCTTGAAAAGGGGCCGGTTCAGCCTCATATCCCTTTTCAGGAGAGCATCATCTCCTGTTAGTAGTTCAAATAATACAGCCCTTCCCGTCACGGGGGCGGGTTTGTCAAGTCGCTGAGGAAATAGGTTATGTCACAAGACGAAAACATACCTGTATTGAAAGACATGGATCAGCAGATACTGCCCGTATTACCGCTGCGCGATGTCGTAGTCTATCCGCACATGGTCATCCCCCTGTTTGTTGGCCGTGAAAAATCCATAGAGGCGCTGGATGCGGCTGTGGAAGCAGACAAACAGATCATGCTGGTGGCGCAGAAAAGCGCCTCCATGGACGACCCATCCACAGAGGACGTGTACCAGGTAGGTACTGTGGCAACCATTCTTCAGTTGCTCAAACTGCCTGACGGCACCGTCAAGGTGCTGGTCGAGGGTTTGGAGCGGGCCAAGATCGTACGTTTTGTCGATACGGAAAAATATTTCTCCGCCCAGATCGCTGTCATGAAGTCCATGGCGCCCTCGGAACGCGAAGGTGAGGTGATGAGCCGTTCGGTGCTCGGTCAGTTCGAGCAGTATGTCAAGCTCAACAACAAGGTGCCTCCCGAGGTATTGTCTTCACTGGCCGGTATCGAGGACCCCAGCCGTCTGGGCGACACCATCGCCGCCCATATGACCCTCAAGGTCGAGCAGCGCCAGGCATTGCTGGAACTGCTGGAAGTACAGGAGCGCCTCGAGCGCCTCATGGCGCTGATCGAGTCGGAGCTCGATCTGTTGCAGGTGGAAAAACGGGTGCGTGGCCGGGTCAAGCGCCAGATGGAAAAGGGCCAGCGTGAGTATTATCTGAATGAGCAAATGAAGGCCATTCAGAAAGAACTGGGTGAACTCGAGGATGTTCCCAATGAAATCGAGGAACTGACCCAGAAGATCAACAAATCGGGCATGACCAAGGAGGCCAGGAAAAAGGCCAACTCGGAACTCAGCAAGCTCAAAATGATGTCGCCGATGTCCGCCGAGGCGACGGTGGTGCGCAACTATATCGACTGGCTGGTGAATGTGCCATGGAAGAAGCGCACCAAGATCTGCCGTGATCTGGCGCGTGCAGAGGCCGTGCTGGAGAAGGATCACTATGGCCTGGAAAAGGTGAAGGAAAGGATTCTGGAGTATCTCGCCGTACAACAGCGCGTCGACAAGCTGAAAGGCCCCATACTCTGCCTGGTGGGGCCGCCCGGCGTGGGCAAGACCTCTCTGGGGCGTTCCATCGCGCGCGCCACCAATCGCAAGTTCGTGCGCATGTCCCTGGGTGGGGTGCGCGACGAGGCGGAGATCCGCGGGCACCGGCGTACCTACATCGGTTCCATGCCGGGCAAGATCATCCAGAATCTCGTCAAGGCGGAAACGCGCAACCCTCTTTTTCTCCTGGACGAAATCGACAAGATGGCCATGGATTTCCGTGGGGATCCCGCATCGGCCTTGCTCGAGGTGCTGGACCCCGAGCAGAACAATGCCTTCAATGATCATTATCTGGAGGTGGATTACGACCTGTCGGATGTCATGTTCGTGTGCACGGCCAACAGCATGAATATCCCCGCGCCGCTCCTGGATCGCATGGAGGTCATACGCCTGTCGGGATATACCGAGGACGAAAAACGCAATATCATCCAGCGCTATCTCATACCGAAACAGATTCGGGACAATGGTCTCAGGGAAGAAGAGATCGTGATTTCCGACGGCGCTGTGCGCGACATGATCCGCTACTACACCCGAGAGGCGGGGGTGCGTAACGTGGAGCGCGAGGTCTCCAAGATCTGCCGCAAGGTTGTGAAAGAGATTCTCCTCGACAAGAAGCGTGACAAGGCCCATGTCAGTTCAAGAAATCTGAACAAATATCTTGGCGTGAAGCGTTTTCGTTATGGACTGGCCGAGGAACATGACCAAGTGGGGCATGTCACCGGCCTGGCTTGGACGGAGACGGGTGGAGATCTGTTGACCATTGAAGGAACCGTCATGAAAGGTAAGGGCAAGCTGATGATCACCGGGCAGATCGGCGATGTGATGCAGGAATCCGTGCAGGCGGCCATGACTGTGGTGAGGAGCCGCGCCGAGATGCTCGATATCGATGCCGATTTCTACCAGAAGCACGACGTGCATATCCACGTGCCCGAGGGCGCCATTCCCAAGGATGGGCCCAGCGCGGGAATCGGGATGTGTACCGCCCTGGTCTCGGCCCTGACCGGTATTCCGGTGCGCGCCGATGTCGCCATGACGGGAGAGATCACCTTGCGCGGCGAGGTATTGCCTATCGGCGGCCTGAAGGAAAAGCTCCTGGCTGCCCATCGCGGTGGCATCAAGACTGTCCTCATACCCGAGGAGAATGTCAGGGACCTCGTTGATATACCAAAGAATATCAAGCAACACCTGGAAATCAAACCCGTCAAGTGGATCGATGAGGTACTGCAAGCGGCCCTGCAGCGCATGCCTGAGCCCCTTCTCGATGGCGCATCAGAGGAGGAAATCATCGAGCGCAAGGGCATCTCGAAAAAGCTGAAGAAGGGTGGTCATATCCGGCCCCATTGATCAGCCGCGCCGATTCCCGGTAATCCTTTAAAGAGCGCATGCGTTGCGCTCTTTTTTGTAAATGATGGAAGCCCGCCTTGACAGGGGTTGGCGGCCATTGGTATAAAGTCGCGTCCATTGGCTGGAACAGGCTGTATGTATTGGAATCACGTTTGTTACGGCTGGCTGCATTAATTAATGGGGGATACTAAGTGAATAAATCGGAATTGATAGAAGCCGTCGCGGCTTCGGCGGATCTTTCCAAGGCTGATGCCGCCAGGGCGGTCGACGGCATGATGGCGGCAATAACCAAGACCCTGAAGAAGGGCGACAGCGTATCCCTGGTCGGATTCGGTTCGTTTTCTGTACGCGATCGCGCAGCCCGCACGGGGCGTAATCCCCAGACCGGGGAGGAAATAAAGATCGAGGCTTCCAAACAACCTGTCTTCAAGGCTGGTAAAGCACTCAAAGATGCCATAAAATAGCGACCTCATGCCATGGCATGGGATCGTGAAGATCCGAAGTAACAGGGTGCTTAGCTCAGTTGGGAGAGCGTCGCCCTTACAAGGCGAATGTCGGGGGTTCAAGTCCCTCAGCACCCACCAAAGCCTATATCAGGAGTGGTAGTTCAGCTGGTTAGAATACCGGCCTGTCACGCCGGGGGTCGCGGGTTCGAATCCCGTCCACTCCGCCATAGATGAGAATGGGGTACATCACTCACGATGAATGATGTGCCCTTTTTTTGCTGACACAAGGAAGCCCGTTTCCATACGGACAACAGATTTCAGGCGGGATCGTACAATGCTGAACACTATCCGGGAACATGCCAAGGGCTTCTTTGCCTGGTTGATTGTCATCCTCATCATCATCCCTTTTGCCTTTTGGGGAATCAATTCCTATTTTGGCGGCGGAGCCGCCGACACCGTGGTTGCCAAAGTGAACGACGTGGAAATCACCACGGGCGAATTCCAGCGCGTCTATGTAAGGGAAAGGGCGCGCCGCCAGCAATTGCTGGGCGAGAATGCCGATCCATCCTTGTTGAACGATGCCCTCATCAAACGGGATGTCATCGATCGCCTGGTCAATTCTGAGGCCGTCGCCCAGGCCGCCGCTGAGGCGGGACTGCGCATCAGCGATACGCAACTGGCGCGGGAAATCATACAGAATCCCCAGTTTCAGCGTGATGGCCGTTTCGATGGCGAACTCTACGCCCGCATTCTCAACAGCATGGGCCTGACTGAAAAGGAGTTCGAGGCCCAGGTCAAGCAGGACATGTTGGTGGAGCAATTGATTTCCGGCATCACGGGCAGTGAATTCGCCACCGATAAGGAGTTGCAGGAGATTGCCACCCTGGTTAACCAGGAGCGTGACATCGGCTACATGATCCTGCCGGCCAGGGATTTCAGCGAGGACATCACTCCTACCGATGAGGATATCAAGGCCTACTATGAGAGCAACCTGGATCGCTTTGCCTTGCCGGAGCAAGTCAGCATTGAATACCTGGAAATATCGGCATCGGATCTGTTAGGCAATGTCGACGTGGATGAGGAGGCTTTGCGCAATATGTATGAAGTGCAGCAGGCTGACTTCATACAGGCGGAAGAAAGGCGCGCCAGTCATATCCTCATCACCGTTGATCCCGATGCGGACGAAGCCACTGACAAGGCGGCCCGCGACAAGGCACTCAAATTATTGGAGCGCATCCGCGCGGGAGAATCCTTCGGAGAGATTGCCAAGGCGGAATCCCAGGACCCGGGCTCCGCCGCGGAGGGTGGGGATCTCGGCTTCTTTGGAAGAGGCATGATGGTCAAACCGTTCGAAGATACCGTGTTCAGCATGGCCGTGGGGGATATCAGCGAGCCCGTTCGGACCAATTTCGGCTATCACATCATCAAGCTGACCGATATCAAGGCGCGCCAGGGCAAGACCTTCGAGGAAGTGCGGGATGCCCTTGAGCAGGAGTACCGGGAGTTGAAGGCGGAAGATCAATTCTACGACCTTGCCGAACGGCTGGCCGATCTTACCTATGAAGTACCCGACACCCTGGAAGTCGCTGCCCAGGAGTTGGAGCTGGAGATCAAGACTACTCCCTTATTCAGCCGTCATGCGGGGCAGGGCATCGCCGCCAACCCCAAGGTGAGGGCCATGGCCTTCAGTCCCGATGTGATGGAAGCCGGTAACAATAGTGAGCCGGTTACGCTCGCTCCCAACCATGTGGTCGTCCTGCGCATCAAGGATCACCGGCCCACCAGCCACCGGCCGCTGGAGGAAGTGAAGGATGAAATCGTCGCAAGCCTGGAGCGCGATGCCGCGAGGGAGAAGGTCAAGGATCTGGGAGAGACTCTCCGTGAGCGCATGGCAGCAGGCGAGGACCCCGTCGCGCTGGCAAGGGAATATAAGCTGGAATGGCATGAGGCGGAATCAGTCAAACGGGATGACAGCTCAGTGCCGGGCGAGGTGCTGAGAGCGGCATTCAGTGTTGTACCACCAGCCTCAGATCAAGCGGGTACGGCGGGTGTCACGCTGGCATCCGGTGACTATGCGGTCATCGCCGTCAAGGCGGTGCGCAGCAGCGAGGCAGCCGGGGGTGAAGAAGATGCCGACGATTTCAAAAATCTGATCTTGCGAAAATATGGAACCCAGATCGGCAACGGCACTCTGGATGGTATCAGAAAGCGCAGCGAGATCGAGATCATTCAGGAAAATCTCTGATATTTCCGCAGGGCTTTCCACTTCCTCGCGCTGTGGATAGGCTTGAGCCTGCCCGGCAACAATATATATTGCTGCCGGGTTAATAATAGCACGTGATCGCTCAGATCTGTCCCATGCCGATGGTGTTGTAGCCCGAGTCCACGTAGGTGATTTCGCCCGTGATGCCGCTGGCCAGATCGGAGCACAGGAATGCGGCCGTGTTACCCACTTCCTCGATGGTGACATTGCGGCGCAGGGGTGAATTTTTCTCGGCATAGTCGAGAAAGCGGCGGAAGTTGCCGATCCCGGCCGCGGCGAGGGTTTTGATGGGGCCCGCCGAGATGGCATTGACGCGGATGCCGTCCGGACCCAGGGCCTGGGCCATATAACGCACATTGGCCTCCAGGCTGGCCTTGGCCGGACCCATGACATTGTAGTTGGGAATGGAACGGTCCGCGCCCAGGTAACTCAGGGTGAGCATGGCGCCGTTGCGTCCCTCCATCATGTTGATGCCGGCCTTGGCCAGCGCGGCAAAACTGTATGAGCTGATCTCGTGGGCGAGCAGAAAGCCCTCGCGGGTCAGGCAGTCCAGGTAGGGACCTTCCAGCGCCTCCCGTGGCGCGAAGGCCACGGAGTGCACGATGATATCGATGTGATCCCAGTAATCATCGAGGCGCTCGAAGACTTCATCGATTTCTTCGTCTTTGGAGACATCGCAGGGCAGGGCGATGTCGGAGTCACATTCCGCCGCCAGCTTCTCCAGGCGGTCCCGCAGCTTGTCGTTCTGATATGTGAATGCCAGTTGGGCGCCTTCCCGGTGCATGGCCTGGGCGATTCCCCAGGCGATGGAGCGCTTGCTTGCGACGCCGACGATCAATGCGCGTTTACCTTCCAGAAATCCCATTGTTTTACCCTTTTCCTAAGTTAAGATATGATTTTGTGTAATACCCGAACCCTCGGATTCAGGTAATATAAAGGCCTCCCGCTTTGCGATTTCGGGTTGCACGATGTGATTTACGGCTATTGTAATGGTATTTAACCGGGCAAGAACAGTCTTTTGTTGAAGAATATAACGGCCTGTCTGCGGGCATCGAATGACAAGATCTGCTTGCTGTTGTTGCTGATCCTGCTGGGCGCCTGTGATGGCCGGCCCTGGAACAATCCCTATCCCCACGAAGAAGATGATCAGAACATCATGTATTCATCTTTCTCGGAACGTCCCAAGCATCTCGATCCCGCCCGCTCCTACAGCGCCAGCGAATATCAGTTCATCGGCCAGATCTACGAGCCGCCCTTGCAGTATCACTATCTCAAACGCCCCTATGCCCTCATACCGTTGACCGCGGAGGCCGTGCCGCATCCCCGTTACTACGATGCCGATGGCAATGAGATGCCCGATGACGGAGACATGGAGGTGGCCTACAGCGTCTATGACATTCGTATCCGGCCCGGCATCCGCTACCAGCCACACCCGGCCTTCGCCAAGGATGGCGAAGGCCGCTTTCTCTATCATGACTTGACGCGCGGGGAAATAGAAAGTCTCTATACCCTGGCGGATTTTACCCGCACGGGTACGAGGGAATTGGTTGCCGAAGACTATGTCTATCAGATCAAACGCCTCGCCCATCCACGCTTGTTTTCTCCCATCCTGGGTATCATGAGCGAATACATCGTTGGCTTGAGTGCTTACGCCAAAACACTGGAAAATGCCTATAAGGCCCTGGACAGTGAGGGTGAGGGGAAGTTTCTGGATCTCCGGCGTTACGCACTGGAAGGGGTGCAGGCCGTCGACCGTTATACCTACCGCATCACGGTCAAAGGGAAGTATCCCCAGTTGGTGTACTGGCTGGCCATGCCGTTCTTCTCCCCCGTACCCGTCGAGGCGGACATCTTCTATTCCCAGCCGGGCATGGCGGAGAAAAATTTCACCTTTGACTGGTACCCTGTCGGCACCGGACCCTATTACCTGACGGTCAACGATCCCAACCGCAAGATGGTCATGGCGCGCAATCCCCATTTCCACGGCGAAACCTATCCCCGGGAAGGCGAGGCGGGGGACGCCGCGGCGGGGCTGTTGAGCGATGCCGGCAGGCCCCTGCCCTTCATCGACAAGGTGGTCTACAGCCTGGAAAAGGAGAGTATTCCCCTGTGGAACAAGTTTCTGCAGGGTTACTACGACACCTCCGGCATCAGTTCCGACAGCTTCGACCAGGCCATCAGCATCGGCAGCCAGGGCGACATCGCCCTCACCGAGCGCATGCGGGCCAAGGGCATACGCCTGCAGACGGCTGTCAATACCTCCATATTCTATATGGGGTTCAATATGATGGACCCGGTGACGGGTGGTTACAGCGAGCGTCAGCGCAAGCTCAGGCAGGCCATTTCCATCGCCCTGGATTACGAGGAATTTATTTCCATCTTCGCCAATGGGCGCGGTATTCCGGCCCAGGGCGCCATCCCGCCGGGTATCTTCGGTTATCGCGAAGGGCAGGACGGCATCAACCCCTATGTCTACGACTGGATCGACGGCCGCGCCGTGCGAAAACCCATCGAAGAGGCGCGCCGTTTGCTGGCGGAGGCCGGTTACGAGAAGGGCGTAGACCAGGAAACGGGCAAGCCCCTGGTGCTGTATTTCGATGTCACGGGTGGGGGACCCGACGACAAGGCGCGCATGGATTGGTACCGCAAGCAGTTCCAGAAGCTCGATATCCAGCTGGTGGTGCGCAACACGGACTACAACCGCTTTCGCGACAAGATGCGCAACGGCAACGCCCAGATCTTCATGTGGGGCTGGAACGCCGATTATCCGGACCCGGAGAATTTCTTTTTCCTGCTCTATGGCCCCAATGGCAAGGTCAAGTATCATGGCGAGAACGCGGCCAACTACGACAACCCCGAATTCAACCGCCTGTTCGAACAAATGAAGAATATGGACAACGGCCCGGAAAGACTGCGCATCATCGAGGCGATGAACGATATCGTGCGTCGTGACGCGCCCTGGATCTGGGGACTTCACCCCAAGAGTTTCGCCCTGTATCACAGCTGGTACCACAATGCCAAGCCCAACCTCATGGCGAACAACACCCTGAAATACAAGCGCATCGACCCGGTCTTGCGCAAGGAGAAACGCGCCCAGTGGAACCAGCCTGTATTGTGGCCGCTGGGCCTGTTGGGCCTGCTGCTGGTGGCGCTGATCGTGCCCGCGGTGTTCACCTATATACGGCGCGAGCACCGCGCCCCGGCCATACGCGGAGAGTCCTGAGCCACAATGCCGAGTCCTGTTCGTTTCAACATAGCCGGAGCCCGCGTTCCATGCTGGCCTATATAGCGCGCCGTCTCCTTTATGCCGTGCCCATCCTGATCGGGGTCAACCTGATCACCTTCATGCTGTTCTTCATCGTCAACACCCCGGATGACATGGCGCGCATGCATCTGGGCATGAAACATGTCACGCCGCAGGCCATCGAGAAATGGAAGGCGGAGCGCGGTTACGACAAGCCGTTGCTCTACAATGAGGAGGCGCAAGGCCTCTCCACTTTCACTGATACCATCTTTTTCCAGAAATCCGTCAGGCTGTTTGCCTTTGATTTCGGTCTCTCCGATGATGGCAGGGATATCGGCCATGATATCTATCAACGCATGTGGCCCAGCCTTGCCATCGCCGTGCCCATTCTGGTCTTCGGCCTGCTGACCAATATCACCGTGGCCATGCTGCTGGCCTTTTTCCGCGCCACCTACATCGATGTGACGGGCGTGATCATGCTGGTGGCGCTCATGTCCATTTCTTCCCTGTTCTATATCATCGGTGGCCAGTATGTCATCGGCAAGCTGCTCCACCTGGTGCCCATCTCCGGCTACGACTCAGGCATGAACGCCCTCAAATTCATCGTGCTGCCGGTGCTGGTGGCCCTCCTGTACGGTATCGGATCGGGGGGGCGCTGGTACCGCACCATCTTCCTGGAAGAGATCGGCAAGGACTATGTCAGGACGGCGCGCGCCAAGGGTTTGAGCGAGCGCCTGGTGCTGTTCCGCCACGTATTGAAGAACGCCATGATCCCCATTCTCACGGGCGTGGTGGTGCTCCTGCCCCTGTTGTTCATGGGCAGCCTGATCCTGGAGTCTTTCTTTGGCATTCCCGGCCTGGGCAGCTATGTCATCGACGCCATCCAGGCGCAGGATTTCGCCATCGTCAGGTCCATGGTCTTCGTGGGCTCCGTCCTGTATATCATTGGCCTGATTCTGACGGATATCTCCTATACCCTGGTGGATCCGAGGATACGCCTGTCATGAATGGAGGGAACCCGGGATGTTGATGGAGGGCATGGCCTATTTTTCCAGCGTGAAACCGGTGCTGTTGAAGACCGACGCCCTGATATTCATGCTGCTGGCGGTGATCATCGCCTTTGGCGCATACGCGCGCGGCAAGGCCTATCTGCGCGCGCCGTGGCGCAAGGTGTTTTCCAGCCGCACCGGCATGGTGGCGGCGGTGGTCATCGTCTTCTACGGAACGGTGGCCTTGCTGGATTCCATCCATATGCGCGAGCCCCTGGAAAACAAGGGGCATGATGGCGAGACCTTCTACTCGGTGGAGGTCATCAGCCTGCTGGACCTGATGCTGGGGCCTCTCAAGACCCAGGTGGAGAAGACCTATTCCGCTCCTTTCGCCACCCATCTCTATGCCAAGGAAACGGTCGAGTTGCCCGACGGCTCGAGCGCGCGCCTCTATCCGCGGCTTGAATATGGCGGCGCGCACCTGGAAGACCCGCAACGGGACAAGGGGCGCGATATCCTGCTGCGCAGCCTGTCCGGCGCGGGGGCGGGGCTGCTGGCGTGGGTGGCCCTGGGCGCCTTGTTCATATGGGGCATGGCGCGGCGCGCGCGCGCATCGTTTTCCGTCACCCTCAAACAGATCCTGGGTGGGCGGACCGCCATTCCCTGGCACATGATGCTGTATACGGCGGGCGTCTTTCTGGTGCTGATCGCCGTTATCGCCAGCCTGGCCGGCCACTATCACATCTTCGGCACCGACAAGGTGGGCAACGACGTGTTGTACCAGGCCATCAAGAGCATCCGCACCGCGCTGGTCATCGGCACCCTGACGACCCTGGTCATGCTGCCCTTCGCGTTGTTGTTCGGCATCATGGCGGGTTATCTGCGCGGCTGGGTGGACGACGTCATCCAGTACCTCTATACCACCCTCAATTCCATTCCCGGCATTCTGCTCATCGCCTCGGCGATTCTCATGCTGCAGGTCTATATCGATACCCACCCCGACCTGTTCGAGACCGACGCGGCGCGCGCCGACATGCGCCTGCTGTTCCTGTGCATCATCCTGGGCGTAACGAGCTGGACGGGCCTGTGCCGGCTGCTGCGCGGCGAGACCATGAAAATGCGCGCGGCGGAATTCGTCCAGGCGGCGTCCGCCTTCGGCGTCAGGCATTCCCGCATCATGAGCCGCCACCTGCTGCCCAATGTCATGCACATAGTCCTCATCACGGTGGTGCTCGACTTCAGCGGCCTGGTGCTGGCGGAGGCGATACTGTCTTACGTGGGCGTGGGGGTGGACCCCTCCATGCACAGTTGGGGCAATATGATCAATGGCGCGCGCCTGGAGATGGCGCGGGATCCCATGGTGTGGTGGTCGCTGCTGGCGGCCTTCGTCTTCATGTTCATATTGGTGCTGGCGGCCAACTTGTTCTCGGACGCGGTGCGCGACGCCTTCGACCCCCGCACCCTCTCAAGATAAACGGAATCATGAACAGGACCGGGCAATGTCAGATATTTTATTGAGCGTCAGGGGACTGAGCACCCATTTCCAGACACAGGGAGGGCTGGTGCGCGCCGTCGATGAGGTCAGCTTCGACATCCGCCGCGGCGAGACCTTTGCCCTGCTGGGCGAATCCGGTTGCGGCAAGTCCATGACCTCCCTGTCCATCATGCGCCTGGTGCCGGAACCGGCGGGACGCATCGTTTCAGGGGAAATCCGTCTCGACGGCGAGAATCTCATGGACCTGCCCGAGGCGGGCATGCGCCGCATACGCGGCAACCGCATCGCCATGATCTTCCAGGAACCCATGACCTCCCTGAATCCGGTGCTCACCATTGGCGACCAGATCGGCGAGACGGTGCGGCAGCACCGCCGCCTGAACGGCGCCGGCGCCAGAAACGTGGTGCTGGAACTGCTGGACGCCGTGGGCATACCCGACCCCCGCCAGCGTTACGAGGAATATCCGCACCAGCTCTCCGGCGGCATGAAACAGCGCGTCATGATCGCCATCGCCCTGGCGGGCGAACCCGATCTGCTCATCGCCGACGAACCCACCACGGCGCTGGATGTCACCATCCAGGCCCAGGTGCTGGCGCTGCTGGGGGACCTGCAGAAGCAGACCGGCATGGCGGTGTTGCTCATCACCCACGACCTGGGCGTGGTGGCGGGCATGGCGGATACGGTGGCGGTGATGTACGCCGGGCAGATCATCGAGAAGGGAGGAAAGGAGGCCTTCTACCATGCGCCGCAGCATCCCTACAGCCGCAAATTGTTCGCCTCCCTGCCCGATGTCAACAAACGCGGTCACCGCCTGGCGGTCATCCATGGCGCCGTGCCTTCCCTGGCGCGCGATTTTCGGGGATGCCGCTTTGCGGAACGCTGCGACGCTGCCTGGGATCTGTGTCACCAGCGGGCGCCGCAATGGTACCGCAGCGGCGATGGGCAGGAAGTCAGGTGCCACTTGCTGGATCCGGCCCTTGCCGCGCAGAGGCCCGCGGGCGGCGCGCCGGATTTGCCCGCGGAGCCCCAGGCGCATGCCGGCGCGGCGCATGCGCCTGCGTCACTGCTGGAGGTGGAGGACATCAAGGTTCACTTTCCCATACGCAAAGGCCTGCTCAAACGCACGGTGGGGCATGTGTACGCCGTCGATGGCGTATCGCTGCGCATCGGGCGGGGGAAGACCGTTGCCCTGGTGGGCGAGTCCGGCTGCGGCAAGACCACCATCGGCAAGGCCATCCTGCAATTGATCCGTCCCACCGCCGGCAGCGTGCGTTTCGAGGGGGACGAGCTGACCCGGCTGCGCGGCGAGGCCCTGCGCCGCCGCCGTTCCGATTTCCAGATCATCTTCCAGGATCCCTTTTCGTCCATGAACCCCCGCATGATGATCGACGAAATCATCCAGGAGGGCATGGTCGCCCTGGGCATCGAGAAAGACGCCCGGCGCCGCCAGGCGCGCGTCGCCGAGCTGCTGGAACAAGTGGGCCTGCCCCGCGAGGCCCGCCATCGCTATCCCCATGAGTTCTCCGGCGGGCAGCGCCAGCGCATTTGCATCGCCCGCACCCTCGCCGTGCAGCCCAAGCTCATCATCTGCGACGAGCCCACCAGCGCGCTCGACATCTCGGTGCAGGCGCAGATCCTCAACCTGCTGAAACAACTGCAGAACGAGCTGGGGCTGTCTTATCTGTTCATTACCCACAACCTGTCGGTGGTGGGCTATCTGGCGGACGAAGTGGCGGTCATGTACCTGGGGCGGGTGGTGGAATACGGCACGGTCGAGGACGTGCTGGAGCAGCCCAGGCACCCCTATACCCAGGCCCTGTTGTCCGCCATTCCGGTGATCGACCAGGCCACCCGGCGCGAGGTCATACGCCTGGAGGGCGATCTGCCCTCACCATCCAGCCCGCCTTCCGGCTGCCATTTCCACACCCGCTGCCCCCATGCCATGCCCGTCTGCGGCCAGCGCTATCCGGGCAGCACATCGCTCAGCGCCACGCACCGCACGCACTGCTTCCTGTATGACGGATCCGCAGAGTGAGTGCTGCCGGGTCAATCAGACAGCGGTGACAGCAGGCTGGAGAAGGGCATGACCGCTATGGCCTGACCCGGCGCCACGGTGCCGTGTTCCGGTATGACAGCCAGACAATTCGCCCAGGCAGTGGAGGAAAGCACGGCCGAGCCCTGACGGGAATGGATTGAGACCTCGTGGCCATGGCCGTCCTGTGCTTCTTGAAGCCTGGCGCGCAGGTATTCTCGCCGTTTGATGGGGTTGCGGCGCTCGAATGTCGCCCGCGCCCAGAGCCTGGCGGGCGCCAGTTCAGTGCGCCCCTGCAATTTGAGAATGGCCGGGCGGGCGAAGATCACAAAGGTGACGAACAGGGATACGGGGTTGCCGGGCAGGCCCAGCAGGGGGGTGCCGTGGATAGTGCCATAGGTGAGAGGCTTGCCGGGTTTGATGGCGATGTGATGGACGTGCAGCGCGCCCAGATCCGCTATGGCACGCTTGACGTAGTCTTCCTCTCCCACGGAAACCCCGCCACTGGTCAAGATGAAATCCGAGGCCCGTGCCGCCCGGGCCAGTGCGTCACGGGTGGCGTCCAGGTCATCGGGAATGCAGCGACTGTAACTGAGTTCGCAGCCCAGGGCGGACAGCAGGCCCGAGAGGGTATAGCGATTCGAATTGTAGAGCTGCCCGGGCGCCAGGGGCGCGCCCGGGGCCACCAGTTCATTCCCGGTCACCACGATGGAGACGCGCACCCTGCGATAGACCGGGAGCGTGGCGCGGCCCAGGGATGCGGCCAGTCCCATCTCCTGGGGGCGGATCACGGTTCCCTGCTCCAGGACGCAACGCCCGGCCGCGATATCCTCGCCGGCCTTTCTGACGTGTCCGCCCTTGGCGAGAGGCCCCTGGATGACGACATGTCCCCTTTCTTCACGGCAGTTTTCCTGCATCACCACCGTATCCGCGCCAGGCGGCAGGGGGGCGCCGGTGAAAATACGCGCGGCCGTGCCGGGCACGAGGGGGGTTGGCTGCCGTCCCGCCGTGATGCGCTGGCTGATCGCGAGGCGGGTTTCGCCATGCGCGGCAATATCGCCGCAGGCGACGGCATAACCATCCATGGCGCTGTTGTCGAAAGCGGGGACATCGCTCTGCGCCATTACCGGCTCGCTGACGACGCGGGCCAGGGCATTTGGCAAATCGACTTGCTCCCGTTCCCCGACGGGCGCGATGCCGTCGAGCAGGCATCGCAGGGCCTGCGACTCGGACAGTAGGGGGGCTCGATGCGTCATGGAGCGCATCATAACCTACATCCCCCGGTCAACTGAAGAGATTGGGGAAGAGGTTCCGGATGGGAGTGGAAAACAGCTTGTGGGGGATTCGCCGCTGATTATCCTTCTGGATATATTCGTAGAATTTGCGGGTATGATTGAGCAGCGCCTGGTCGGGCTCATCCAGGGTTTTGTCCCACACGTATACGATGCGCTGCGCAATGTGGGCGATGCTTCTTGCCGCCACGCTGTCCGGGTCATATTCCACCAGGGGCGTGCCGTGGTTGATGCTCTCCCGTACAACCGGGTCGTCGAAAACGAAGCCGAAGGGGTCCGTATACAGGGACAGGAGTTTGCGGGTGGCGGCAAAAGTGCCTTCGATCTGTATGAGATCGTCCGGGTGGCGCCCCATATTGAGGACCAGTCGCGGGCGGTATCTCAGGCAGGCTGCCTGAATCCCGGCGGCCGCCTCCGGGTCGATGGCGCCGACCTCGGCCAGGATGTCCTCAACCGACAGGGTGGTCTGGCTTGCGCCGCTGCGGCGGATGATGCTCTTCAGGGCCTTGTGGGTATGGGGCTTGTTCCTCAGCGATCTTTCGATCACGCGGAATACCAGGTTGTTCAAGAAGGCCAGCATGTTCCTGACGGCCGTGACTTCCGGCGTGGTGACCACCATGCCCCGGTCGGACATCCTGAAGAAATCCAGGGTATTGTGACTGCAGCCGGCGCCCAGATCCAGGAGCAGGTAGCGGCAGGGGATGGCCAGCAGGTTGCGCATCAGGCGGAGTTTTGTCTGGTAATGGATATTGCCCGTGAACGGCACGTCGCAGTCGCCGGGAATGAAGGACAGGTTCCGCCAGTGTGTCGATGTCAGGTATTCCCCGAGCTTGCTTTTTTCCGTGTGGATAAAGGTGCCGATGCCCGGCGCCTCGCCGTGCAAGCCGAGAAAACTGTGCAGGTTGGAGCCCCCCAGGTCCAGGTCGACGACCACGGTCTTGTGGCCCATGGTTGCCAGGGCGATGGCCAGATTGGCGCTCAGCAGGCTCTTGCCGATGCCGCCCTTGCCGCCGCCGATGGGGATGATGGTTTTTTCCTGGTGCATTTCAGTCAAGTACTGTTCCGTTTCTGCCGTAAATTCCTGTATGGCTGCCGGTTGGGCTCATACTGGGGTCATCGGCAGATCTATGATTTGGGTTAAACGTATGAGCGTGGGAAGGCCGTTCGGATGAAATCAATTTCCATTGGTGAACTGCAAGTATTGCTGGCGGAGCCTTCCGGCATGCAGTTCCGCGTGATTCAGGAGAGTCTGGAACAGTGTGGCGTGAAATATCTGGAGCATGTCCAGAAAGGGCGGGAGGTGTTTGCCGCGCTGAACAAAACGCTCCCTGACCTGGTCATCAGCGCCATGTACCTGCCGGACATGACGGGCGCCGAGCTGGTGGCCGGAATGCGGCAGGATGACAAGTTGAAACAGGTGCCTTTCATGTTGATCTCCAGCGAGCAGGGCTTCGAGTGCCTGGACGAGGTGCGCCAGGCCGGCGTGGTGGCGATTCTGCCCAAGCCCTTTCAGGCGGAGGAATTGAAGCGCGCCTTGTATGCCACGGTGGAGTTCCTGGATCCGGATACGCTGCAACTGGGAGATCTCTTTGCAGAGGAGTTGAAAGTGTTGATCGTGGACGACAGTCAATTCGCCCGTCATCATATTCGGCGCACGCTGGAAGGTTTCGGTATTGAAAAAATCACCGAAGCCGCCAATGGTCAGGAGGCCGCGCAGATCCTGGAGCATGCCCTTTTCGACTTTGTGGTGACAGACTACAACATGCCGCACATGAATGGCGCCGAGCTGGTCGGCCACATACGCCACCAGAGCGGCCAGGCCGATCTGCCCATACTCATGGTGACCAGCGAAGCGGACGCCCGGCGCCTGGAGGCGGTGACGAAGGAGAATGTAGCCATCTGCGACAAGCCTTTCGAGGCCGCTGCGGTCCGGGAGCTGATCAGGGAGATGCTTCAGTGATGGAACAGGGCATTGCCCAGACCCAGGAAGCGACCGATGAAGTTCTTGCGAAAGGCTGACAGGTCGATATCGTAGGCGCCGTCAGGCAGGCAGGCGGTGATGTTCAGTTTCCCCCCGCTGGCATCATGCAGGGTCTTCTGCAGGTCGATTTCCCTGTGTTTCTTCAATGGCTGTTTGTAACAGTCAAGGATCAGCAGGATCCTGGGGCGCAGGCGCCGC
>JALSGV010000073.1 GCA_026982565.1 Gammaproteobacteria bacterium | reverse complement strand
CCAACTCCTGGGCGATCTTCTTCAGGGTCTCGTCACCCAGCACCTTTACCGCGCTGTCATTGACCTCAAGGGCATCGTAGAAGGCGATCTCGTCCTCGGAAAGCCCCAGATTCTCGCCCCGTTTCTGAGCTTCCCTCATTTCCTTCGCCAGATTGATCAGCTCCTCGATCACCTCGGCAGCAGCAATGGCGCGGTTGTGATACTTGTTGACGGCCTCCTCCAGCATTTCAGAAAAAGCGCGCGCCTGCACCGCATTCTTCCGCATGCGGGTCTTGATCTCGTCATTGAGCAGCTTCTTGAGCATCTCCAGCGCCAGATTGCGCTGAGGTAGTTCTCGCACCTCGGCCAGGAACTCGTCAGAGAGAATCGAGATGTCCGGTTTGTCCAGGCCTGCGGCGGCGAAGATGTCCACCACCTCGGTGCCTGATACGGCCCGGGAGATCAATTGCTGGACAGCCGCCTCCATTTCCTCGGGGGAGCGTTCTGCGCTGCTCACCGTGGCTTTGTCCAGGTTGGCGCGGATTTCCTGGAACAGGCCCACTTCGTCGCGGATGGCCAGCGCTTCCTCGTGCGGCACTGCCAGGGCAAAGGCCTTCGATAAAGCGGTGACGGCCTGAAGATAACGCTTCTTGCCATCCTCAAGCCCCAGAATGAACTCCATCGCCTGCGCAATGCCCGTCATGCGATCAGCCGTCGATGCGGTGAGCAACGGGCAGTAGTCGAAGCCATGCAGCAGATCGCGCACGACTTCGTATTTTTCCTTCATCACGGCCACCGCCTCGTTCTGGTCCAGGGTCGCCTGGCCGCGCCCCCCGCTGGCCGTGTAAGTGGCCAGCGCCCGCTTCAGGGAGTCCGCCAGCCCCAGGTAGTCCACCACCAGACCGCCCGGCTTGTCGCGGAAGACGCGATTGACCCGGGCAATGGCCTGCATCAGGTTGTGCCCGCTCATGGGCTTGTCCACATAGAGGGTGTGCAGGCAGGGGGCGTCGAAGCCGGTGAGCCACATGTCGCGCACGATCACCAGTTGCAATTCGTCATCGGGATCCTTGAAGCGCTTGGCCAGGGCCTCGCGGGCCGCCTTGTTGCGGATGTGTTTTTGCCAGTCGAGATGGTCGGTGGCCGAGCCGGACATCACCACCTTGATACGGCCCTGGTCATCATCACCACTGTGCCAATCGGGC
The DNA here is from genome assembly GCA_026982565.1 of Gammaproteobacteria bacterium. Lineage (GTDB taxonomy): Bacteria > Pseudomonadota > Gammaproteobacteria > SZUA-140 > SZUA-140 > SZUA-140. The sequence continues at coordinate 1,544 of JALSGV010000073.1, read as the reverse complement.
CGCAGTCGGGTAATGGCATCGTACATCTCCACGCAGATCCGGCGGCTCATGCACACGACCATGGCCTTGCCCGTCATCGCTTCCTGACGACGTTCGAAATGTTCCACCAGATCCCTTGCGATCAGCTCGATGCGCTTGGGTGCGCCGACCAGTGCCTCCAGAGAGGCCCATTTGCTGCGCAGGCGCTGCTTGTTGCGCTCTTCTTCCTCGGCTTCGGTGATCTCCTCGAATTCGGCGTCCAGATGCGGCTTTTCCGAATCAAGAAGTTCGATCCGGGCCAGCCGGCTCTCGTAGTAGATGGGCACCGTGGCGCCATCCTCCACGGCCCGCAGGATGTCGTAGCGGTCGATGTAGTCGCCGAACATGGCAGGCGTGCTGCGGTCGTCCTTCTCGATAGGGGTGCCGGTAAAGCCGATGAAGGAGGCATTGGGCAGGGCGTCGTGCATGTGACGGGCGAAGCCGTCGATGAAGTCATACTGGCTGCGGTGGGCCTCATCGGCGATCACCACGATGTTGCTCCGCTCGGAAAGCAGCGGGTAGGTATCTCCCTTCTTCTCCGGCAGGAATTTCTGGATGGTGGTGAAGATCACCCCGCCCGAGGCCACTTGCAGCAGCTCACGCAACTGCTTGCGGCTTTCTGCCTGCACCGGCGTCTGGCGCAGCAGCAGCCTGTTGGCGGCGAAGGTGCCGAAGAGCTGATCGTCCAGATCATTGCGGTCAGTGATGACGAGGATGGTCGGATTCTCCATGTAGGGATGGCGGATCACCTTGCTGGCGTAGAACAGCATGGACAGGCTCTTGCCCGACCCCTGGGTGTGCCAGACCACGCCGATGCGCCGGTCGCCAAACCGGCGGCCATATTCGCCCCGTGCCTCTTCCACCCTGAACGGATCCGCCTGCTCCGCCTCCAGGAACCGGCCATAGTGAAGTTCTGCAGGGGCTTCGATGCCGCAGGCCTCCAGCGTGAATCTTAATGCCTTGTTGACCGCATGGTACTGGTGGTAACCCGCTGCCTTCTTGGCGATGCTGTTTGTGCCGCCACCATCGTCCTCGAAGGTGATGAAATTCAGGAAATAGTCCTGGAACCGGGCGGGATCGAACATCCCCTTGAGCAACGTGGTCAATCCCGGCTGCACCTCGCCATCGGTCTGCTTCTCGTTGCCTGGCTCCCGGTACAGATCGGTGCCGTCGATGGTGCGCCAGGGCATGAACCGGTCCCAGCCCGCTGTCAGGGTACCGAAGCGGGCCTGCATGCCGTCGGAGATCACCAGCAGCGCGTTATAGACGAACAGGGAGGGGATCTGCTCCTTGTAGGTCTGCAACTGGTTGAAGGCATGGCGCATGGTGGCGTTCTCATTGGCGGGGTTCTTCAACTCGATCACCGCCAACGGCAGGCCATTGACGAACAGCACGATATCCAGGGCAATCGCACGAATATCCCATATTATTCTGGAGGTTTTTGTTGGTTTGCATCTGTGATTTTTCTAACTGTACTGTAAGGACGACGAATGTTGCGGAGAGGAAGCGATAGCGATGGAAAAGCC
>JALSGV010000072.1 GCA_026982565.1 Gammaproteobacteria bacterium | reverse complement strand
ACGATCCTGACCTCGACGCGGTCTGGCGCGACCCGTTTCAAGATGACACGGGAGATCAGGCTGCGTAGGAGCCGTTTCTTATGCTCGTTGGTGAGGCGGCCGCGGTGCCAGAGGTCTGGCAAGGCATGAGCGATGTGTTCGAGCTGATGACGCAGCTCGGGCTCCAGTGCCGACGCTACCGGTTCTTGGCGAAAGCGTCTCGCTGCCTCCTGAGTCTGACGCAGGGCGACCAGCTTCTCTTCCCATCGTCGCTCCAGTTCGCCAGCAACCAGGCGATTTTCCGGCTCGACGCTCTCATACCGGCGTTGAGCCAGGTGGGCTTCGTAGGTTGCCCGCCGGACTTGCTGTTCCCAATGGCGCTCGATTTGGGCTTGCTCCTGCTGCTGTCGGGCCAGCAGGGCCTCCAGGGCATCCAGCTCAGCGGGCTGGATGGCGGCGAAGAAGCTCCGTACCACAAGATCCTCGATGGAGGGGCCGTCCAGCGACGCACATGCTGGCTCAGCGAACTGTTTGGCCAGACCGTGACAGACATTGTAGACCGTGCGCATGATATGCCCGCACTCGCCACAGGTGACCAGCCCCTGAAGAAGGGCAGCTCCCTCACGTGGAGCCCCCCGCGCCCGCCGGGTGCGTTCATTATAGCGTAAGGCATTGTCCCGCAAACGAGCCTGATTGGCCAAATAGCGCTCCCAGGTGATGTAAGCCGGGTAGACATGATGCTTGATACAGGTCCACGCTTCCATCGGTTTGCGGACCACCCCTGTGGCAGGGCGCCCGGGAATCCGGCGTGTGGGGTCCTTGGGGCGACGTCCGTACACGAAGGCGCCGGCGTAGGCCGGATTGGTGAGGATCTCGTAGATGGCCGCCGCTGAGGGGGGCTTCCACAGCAGTTCTCCCGCGTGGAATCCGCTGGTTTGCCGGCGCGGTAGCAGGATCGTGTTCTGTTTGAAGACTCACTACCGTACACATTTGCTCTCTCCTAAACATTCAAGCCGTCAGGGGGACAGGTAAAGTGGGCAGGAAGCCCTTTGGGATGGGAAAGTTTTCCTTCAAGCAGTATGCCAGGAGGCGCATGCCCAACTGGAAGAGGCTCAAATCACAGCGGTCACCTCGATGTACACGACGTTGCCAGGGAGGGGCCAGGGCATGGACACCCAGGTACACCACCCAGATGTAAGCCAGGGCCGTGGCCATGAGCAGGCGTTCCAGCCGTTCAGGCACATACAGGTGACTGGCCTGGATATGAAAGCCCCGTTCTTTCTGGTCCGAGAAGAACGTTTCGATAAGCGCCCGTTTCTCGTACAGGGTGACGGCCTCTTCCGGCGAGGAGAGGTTGGTGAGCAGGTAGAGAGGGCTTTCTTCTCCCTCCTCCCAACAGCCGATGAGCATGAGGGGACCGTACTCCTGGCTGGTGAAACGGGCATCGGGACAATACCACGCCTGGCCCGGCGCCAGAGGCACCTCACCGATGGCAAACTGATGGTCAAAGGCGGTCATCAGCAAGGAGGGGGAGGTTCGACACACGTAATGCCAACCTTGGGCCTCGACTTCAGCCAACCATTCTACCCCATCGAACTCCCCATCGCCGAGGATGTAGACGGTAGCGTCGGGTGGGATAAGGGGCACCACCTGCGCCAACAGCGCACAATGCATCTTTTGGGGGAAATGCCCTTTCTTGCGGCGTTGCACCACCCAGGCCAGGGGCAATGCCCGATGCCCATAAACCACGCTGACCATCAGCACCATACAGCCACGCCCCACGGTGGTGCCGTCAATGACCAACACCAGGGGCTCATGGGCCAGCGCCTGCAGCAACTCCCGAGCCACAGGCATCATGTAGGTCTCCCAGGTCACGTTCTTATTCTGCAACCAACGCCGCATCCGCATGATCAAACTCTCCTGCAGGATGCCAGGGGCTGGCGCATGGTCTGCCACTTTACTCAAATGAACATGGCGAGCCCCAATAATGCCGCAAATCAGGGCCACGAGGGTGTTCAGGTGGCGCATCGGGTGCCCCTTCAAGGGACCAAAACATTGCATCAGGGCCGTCCTTATGGCACGATATCGGCGATAGGTGTCGCTCATGGTCGTCCTCCTGGTGGTCGTGGTGCAAGGTACCAGAAGGATACCATGAGCGATTCTTCTACCTCAGCCCCAACTCATAGAACAAATTTTCTGTACGGTAGTGAGTCCTGTATTGGTGTGTGGACAAATCGCTGGGCCGGTGGACCGCGTACGCGCTGTTGCTTTCCGCTTATGTGAACAACGCGCTCAAGTACGTGTGGAACACACCCCGCCCTCCGGAGGCGCTCTGGCGCAATGTGCTCCGCCCGGAAAGCCCGGGGTTCCCCAGTGGGCACGCGCAGACGAGCCTGGTGGTGTGGGGGACCATTGCCACGCGGCTAAAGCGAGTGTGGGCCTGGGTGTTGGCGTTGGTGCTGGTGACGGTGATCTCCTTTTCCCGCCTTTATAACGGCGTCCACTATCCTCACGACGTGGTTGGGGGGCTCCTCTTTGGTGCGGTGATGTTGTGGGTGTTCCTGCGCGTGGCGCCCCGCGTGGGGGCGTGGGTGGCTTCCTGGTCGGCGGCGCGGGTGGCCGTGGTGGCCGGGGTGGTGGCCGTGGGGTTCGTGTTAGTGCACCCGCCCGCGTTCGGGCTCTGGCCGGCGGAGGGCGCGGTGACCGCGTTTGCCACGTTGTGGGGGATGAGTGTGGGCTTTGTGCTGGAGCGGGACCGGGTCAACTTTCACGCCGGGGGACCGTGGTACCTGCGG
>JALSGV010000071.1 GCA_026982565.1 Gammaproteobacteria bacterium | reverse complement strand
TGATACCCTCATCGGTGATGACGGCGCCCACGTTCGCGCCGCGCGTGCCCCGCATGGCGTATATACCCGGGCCGATTTCGAATGGGTGGGCAATCTCCTGTTCGGACATGGTTTCCTCCAGATGTCGGTTCGCGTTGGTGTGGGCTCGGGTTATGCTGGTAGCGCTGTGCATGCCATGTGACACGTCAGGCCTTGTCTGGCCATGTATTTAGTATAGCACGCTGGACCTGGTCCAAAACGTCCTCCACGCGGGCCGGGTCGGGCACGCCGCCCTCTGCCCACTCGGGGCGACCGCCCCCGCGGCCGCCTACCTCGGCCAGGGCCGTGCGCAGGAGGTTGCCCATGTGGACGTTCAGGCCAGGGGTGGCAGCGAAGACGAGCCGGCCCTTCCCCTCCCCGCGCCAGCCCAGGAGGATGAGGGCCGGGCCCTGCTCGCGCAGCATCCCCGCTAATTTACGCACCAGTTCCACGTCGCGGTCGTCGAACACCGCGCGAATGAGGCGCACATCGCCCAGGGAGGAGGCCGCGTTCCACAGGGCCTCCGCATCCACGCTGAGCAGGCGTTCCTGAGCCTTGCGCAGGGTGCTGCTCAGGTGGCGCTGTTCCGCGAGGAGCCGTTCCACGCGGGGGAGGAGGTCGTCGTCGCCGCACGTGAGCACCTCGCCCAGTTGGGCCAGGAGTTCGCGGCGCCGTCGATAATCCGCGCGGGCTCGGCGCCCAGCAACGAAGGTGATGCGCCACCCGCCCTTGTACCGCTCCGTGCGCACAATGGCCAGCAGGCCGACCTCCCCCGTCCGGCGCACGTGGGTGCCGCCGCAGGGCACCACGTCAAAGTCCGCGATCTCCACTAGTACTCCGTCAACTGTCGAACGATGGGTAAAGTCGCTTGAGCTTGATGCGCGCGTCAGGCGTCGTGAAGCGCCAGTTGATGGATGCCTGAGCCTGGTTGCGTTCCATTTCCCAGGCGGTCACCGCCCGCTCCACCGAGGCCCGGTCGGGCATCCGCTCAGCAAGGGCCTGACGACTCATGATGCTCAATTCAATCTCCGCCATGTTCAGCCAACTGCCGTGTTTGGGCGTATAGTGGAACTGTACCCGTTGCGCCAGCCGGTGTGCCTCGGCGGGGGAAAAGGCTTCGTAAAAGGCGGCAGGCGTATGAGTGTTCAGGTTATCCAGCACCAGATGAATAAGGTGTGCGTCGGCATACACCTCATCGACCAACCACTTGATGAAGTGGGCAAAGTCCACTTGCGTCCGCTGTGCCGTGACTTTGGTGCCTCGCCAGTTCCGCAGGGGCTCGAAGGCGATGAAGATGTTGACTGTCCCTTCTCGTTTGTAGTGGCTGTCATACCGCTGGGGCATGCCCGGCTCCATGGGCAACGGTGTGCGAACCTCGGAGATCAGTTGCTTGCTTTTCTCGTCCACGCAGACCACAGGCTCAGCCGGGTCGTACGGCTGTTGGTACAGGTCCAGCGTATGCTCCATCCCACAGACGAACGCGGCATTCTCCTCCGGCGGAATCACCCACTCCTTGCGTTGCCAGGGCTGAAGTTCGTTTTTTTTAGCACCTGGCGCACGGTCTCGTGGGAAATGCTGTCCAGGGGCACCTCCTCCAAGACCACCAGGTGGCTGGCAAGCAGACGAAGGGTCCAACGCGTATGGCCTTCAGGCGGTGGGCCGCTGACCAAAGCGATCAGACGGGCCTCTATTTCCCCGTCCACCTTGCGGGGATACGTCCGCTCAGGTCGCTTGTCGTACAGGGCACGGGCCAATCCGCCCTCCACATATCGACGACGAATGCGAGCCACAGTCGCCTGCCCCACAGGTAGGGCCTCGGCAATCTGGCGGTCCGTCCAGCCATCGTCCGCCTTCAGCAATACCTGGGCGCGCTTGATGACACGTACCTTGTTCGTCCCACCCGTCAACAGTTCCTGGAGGTGGTTCCGTTCTTCTTTGCTCAACTGCACCCCGTACTCTTTCTGGCGTCCCATTGAGGCTCTCCCTTCGGCGATAGTTGGATTAGGTAGAGCCCCCACCTTATCACACCAGGTGGTTGACGTCAATCTACGCTTGACGAAGTACTAGTACTCGATCAATCATGGAATGAGAGATGAAACTCTGAGAACGGGTAGGCGAAGGCAATGCCTTCGCCTACCCGTGGCTATGCAGACGAGTGAATTCGGCAACATGGGGCTCTCGGGCGGCCCCGCGTTTACTATCAGATGGTGCTTGACCGAGTACTAGCTCTGCGCTGGGTTCCACGCGATAGCGCGGAGTTTGTCGTTAGTGTGCTTGTGATTGGCCTGGGAGTGGTGTTGTTGGGCGTTGTGACGCTTTTCGCTCGTTGGAATTAACGGAGGATGTCTATCTGGTGCTTGTCACTATCGTGAAGGGAGGTGGGAACCCCGGGAGTCTGTCGAGAAAGGATAGGGATTCAGAAGACCATTGTGCTTTTCATCCCCCAACACCCAGAGGAGGAAAGGAGGTAACTGTCATGACGCGTCGGCTGTATGTTGTGCTTGTCCTGCTGCTCACCCTGAGCATTTTGGTGACAGCGTGTGCTACGCAGGCAACCCCAACAGCGGCTCCAGCAGAGAAGCCTGCGGAACAACCCGCGGAAAAAGCTACAGAAGCACCTAAACCCACTCCGACGGAAGCGCCCAAGCCAGCAGCACCTAGTGAATTTCATGGGGCCTGGCCGTACAAGGTTCCGCCAGAGGGCCATTACAACACGTATGTCCCTGGTGCACTGAGCCTGGGTATTTACTGGCCCATGATGGAAATGCCCGGTGCT
>JALSGV010000070.1 GCA_026982565.1 Gammaproteobacteria bacterium | reverse complement strand
GTCGTCCCGGCAGATTTGTCCAAGCCTGATTGGCGGAGAGGCAGGGATTCGAACCCTGGGAGGGCTACAAACCCTCAACGGTTTTCAAGACCGCCGCTTTCGACCGCTCAGCCACCTCTCCATGGGCGCTCGCATGAAGCGAATTGAAAAGCGCTGTTATTCTACATGAATTTTTACGCTACGGAAGCATTGACTTTTGATTCATAAGGGATTTACACAAAAATATAATCCCGAAAGAGGCCGGACGACCTTGTATTCATACCCGATAGTCACTATATTTTCCCCACACGGTTACAACAAGAGGACATTGCAAACGATGAATCCATTGAATACCGGCATCGGCAGAGCGCCAAGCTCCGTTCTTGCCACCAACAAGGTCATACGCAACACCTACATGCTGTTATCCATGACGCTGCTTTTCAGCGCGGTCACGGCCGGTGTGTCGGTTGCCTTCAAGCTGCCTCACCCGGGTCTGCTGCTGACGATCGTCGGGTTTTTCGGATTGTTGTTTCTGACTCACAAACTGCAGAACAGCGTGTGGGGGCTGGCGTCGGTCTTTGCCCTCACCGGCTTCATGGGCCTGACCCTGGGTCCCATCATCAGCGCCTATCTCAGCATCCCCAACGGCGACCAGATCGTCATGACGGCCCTGGGCGGCACCGGCGCCATCTTCCTCGGGCTTTCCGCCTACGCCCTGGCCTCCCGCAAGGATTTCAGCTTCATGGGCGGCTTTCTCATGGTGGGCATCCTGGTGGCGTTTCTCGGATCGCTGGCGGCCATCTTTTTCAACATCCCGGCCTTCAGCCTCGCCATCTCCGGCATGTTCGTCCTGCTCATGTCGGGCCTCATACTGTATGAGACCAGCCAGCTCATTCACGGCGGCGAAACCAATTACATCATGGCAACCGTCAGCCTCTATGTGAGCATCTATAACCTGTTCCTGAGCCTGCTGCACCTCATCGGCGCCTTCAGCGGCGACGACTGAACACTCAGCACTCAAGATTGGTTCGACAGAAAAGCCCCGGTATTGTCCGGGGCTTTTTTTTGTTTGGCGCATCGTCCACAATGCAGGCATGAACGCACATCCATTCGCGCAATACGTACGCACCCTGGGGCGGGGCAAGAAGGGCGCCCGGCCCCTGACCATGGAGGAGGCCCGCCAGGCCATGGGCATGATCCTCGCCGGCCAGGTGGAGGACATACAACTGGGCGCCTTCCTCATGCTGGTGCGCATCCGCGAGGAAAGCCCGGAAGAGCTGGCCGGCTTCGTCGCCGCGGCGCGTGCTTCCCTGCAACTGCCCCCCGCGCCGCCCCGGGCCGAGCTGGACTGGTCCACCTATGCGGGCAAGCGGCGCCAGCTTCCCTGGTTCGTGCTCTCGGCGCTGCTGCTGGCGGAGAACGGCATCCCCATCCTCATGCACGGCACCCATGGCTTCAAGGACGACCGCGTCTACACGCCGGACGCCATCCGTTCCCTCGGCCTGCCCCTGTGCCGCGATTTCCGGGAAGTGGGCGACCGGCTGCAGGCGGAAAACTTTGCCTTCATCCCCTTGGAAAATTTCTGTCCCAGGCTCAAGGAAATCCTGGATCTGCGCCATCTCCTTGGGCTGCGCTCCCCGGTCAACACACTCCTGCGCATGCTGAACCCCCTGGCCGCCCCATACATGATGCAGGGGATTTTCCATCCCGGCTACAGCGCCATACACCAGCAGGCGGCCTTGCTTCTCGAACAAGCACACATGGCCGTATTCAAGGGGGAAGGCGGAGAAACCGAGCGCAATCCCGACATGCCCTGCCAGGTCCTGTCGGTGCGCGACGGGGCCAGCAGCGAGCAGGCCTGGCCCGCCCTGTTCAACGGCCCCCGCCACCTCAAGGACCGCGCCATGGATGTCTCCCGGCTCGCGGGGGTGTGGCGGGGAGAGAGCGAAGACGAATACGGCGAGGCGGCCGTCACCGGCACGGCGGCCATCGCCCTGCGCCTCCTGGGCAAGGCGGATGATATTGCAACGGCTGAGACGCTCGCCCGGCGCATGTGGCAGTCGAGAAACCGCGGGCGCTTCTGACCATCCCCTGAAGCGGATAGTGAAACGGCGCTCTTCGACGCCATTCGCTATGCGGATGCGGGAGCCGTGCGCCTGTTAGTGGAAAGGGGCGCCCTGGTGGATATGAAGGGGAGTGGCGTCCCCCCCTCTGCCTGGCGCGGCAGGCGGGGAAACCCGCCGTCATCCAGCACCTGCAACAGCATGGCGCGGGCTGTCAATGAGGAGACACCCAAAACGGCTCAGGACGACTGGTCCGGCCTGAACCACGCCAGGGTCCCGTGGAGACGCACCACCTCTCCGACGATCAACAGCGTGGGCGCATGAACCGTCTCCCGCCGCACCATTTCCGGCAGGCTTTCCAGCGTCCCGGTAAAGACCCGCTGCCGGGGCGTGGTGCCCTGCTCCACCAATGCCGCGGGGGTCGTACTGTCCAGGCCGTGAGCGGCCAACTCCCCGCACAGCCTGTCCAGGCCCGCCAGGCCCATGTAGATGACGAGGGTCTGCTGGGGCTGGATGATCCGCTCCCAGTCCAGCGCCACGGCCCCCTCCTTGAGGTGGCCGGTGACGAACAGGACGGACTGGGCATGGTCGCGATGCGTCAGGGGAATGCCGGCATAGGCGGCGCAGCCGCTGGCGGCCGTGATGCCGGGAATGACCTGAAACGGGATGCCCTCACGGGACAGGCTCTCGATCTCCTCCCCGCCGCGTCCGAAAATGAAAGGATCGCCCCCCTTGAGGCGCACCACCTTCTTGCCCTGCCGCGCGTGCTCCACCAATAAGCGGTTGATCTCCTCCTGCCGCACGGTATGGTAATCGCGTTTCTTGCCCACATAGATACGCTGCGCGTCACGCCTCACCATATCCAGTATGGCGGTCGCCACCAGGCGGTCGTAGAACACCACGTCGGCATGCTGCATGAGGCGCAGGGCGCGGAAGGTCAACAGGTCGGGATCGCCGGGACCGGCGCCGATGAGATAGACCTCGCCCTGCGCCTGTTCTTCGGCCCCCTGCTCCAACTGGCGCCGGATGAGGCCGGCGGCCTCCCGTTCGCGCCCGGCGAATACCATTTCCGTCACCGGCCCCAGGAGGACCTTCTCCCAGAAACGGCGGCGCTGATCTGTTCCAGAAAATCTTTCCCTGACCTTGGAGCGGAACTCGCCCATCAGGGCGGCGAGGCGGCCATAGCCCGCGGGAATCACGGCCTCCAGGTGGGCGCGCAGCATGCGCGCCAGCACCGGCGAGGCGCCCCCGGTGGACACGGCCACGGTGACCGGCGCGCGGTCCACGATGGAAGGAAAAATGAAACTGCACAGGGCCGGCTGGTCCACGACGTTGACGGGAATGTTCCTTTCCCGCGCCTGCTCCGAAACCCGCCGGTTGAGAGCGGCATCGTCCGTGGCGGCCACCACCAGCGCGGCGTCATCCAGGCGCGCCACTTCATAGCCGCCCTGCTGCCAGTGAATATCGCCTTGCGCCTCAAGCGCGGCAAGTTCCTCATTCAGTTGCGGGGCGGTCACATGGACCCGCCCCCCGGCGCGCAACAGCAATCCCACCTTGCGCGCCGCCACGTCGCCGCCTCCCACCACCACGCAGCGGCGTTCGCGGATATCGAAAAATACGGGTAGATACTCCAAGGATCCGCTCTTCAGCCGATGACGGTCATGCCGTCCATATAGGGCTGCAGGATGGGCGGCACATGGATGCGTCCGGCTTCGTCCTGGAAATTCTCCATGATGGCCACCAGGGTGCGCCCCACCGCCAGGCCGGAACCGTTGAGGGTGTGCAGCAAGCGGGGCTTGCCGGTTTCAGGGTCGCGCCAGCGCGCCTGCATGCGGCGCGCCTGGAAATCCTCGAAATTGCTGCACGAGGATATCTCACGGTATTGCCGCTGTCCCGGCAGCCACACCTCCAGGTCGTAGGTCTTGGCTGCCGAAAACCCCATATCGCCGGCGCACAGGGCGACGACACGGTAAGGCAGGCCCAGGCGCTGCAAAACGGTCTCGGCATGCCCCGTCAGTTCCTCCAGCGCCTCATAGGAGCGCCCTGGAGGCACCGCCTGGACCAGTTCGACCTTTTCGAACTGGTGCTGGCGGATCATGCCGCGGGTATCCTTGCCATAGGAACCCGCCTCGCTGCGGAAGCAGGGGGTATGGCACACGAAACGCAGCGGCAAGGCCTCATGTTCCAGAATCTCGTTTCGCAGCAGATTGGTCACCGGCACTTCCGCCGTGGGGATGAGATAGAACTCGTCACAGCGGCCATCGCGCTCAATGGCGAACAGGTCGTCGGCGAACTTGGGCAGCTGTCCGGTCCCGCGCAGGCTGTCGGCATTGACGATGTAGGGCACATAGACCTCGCGGTAGGCGTGCTCCCTGATGTGCAGATCCAGCATGAACTGGGTCAGGGCGCGGTGCAGGCGCGCCAGGGGGCCCTGCATGGTCATGAAGCGGGAGCCGGTCAGTTTCGCCGCGGCGTCGAAATCGAGCAGGTCCAGGCCCTCGCCCAGATCCACATGATCCTTGGGTTCGAAATCGAAAGCCGGTGGCTCCCCCCAGGCGCGGATCTCCACATTGTGATTCTCGTCCTCGCCGTCGGGAACGCTGTCGTGGGGAATGTTGGGAATCTCCAGGGCGATTGCCTGCAGGGCCTGCCGGACTTCCTCCAGACGCGCCTGGGCCGCCTTGAGTTGTTCCCCCAGTTCGCTTACCGCCGCCTTCAGGGGGGCAATGTCCTCCCCTGCCGCCTTGGCCCGGCCAATGGCCTTGGAACGCGCATTGCGCTCGTGCTGCAGCGCCTCGGTCTGCACCTGGAGGGTCTTGCGCTCCTGCTCCAGCGCCTCGAAGCGCCCGGTATCCAACTGGAAGCCGCGCCGTTGGAGCTGGCGGGCCGTGGCCTCCAGCTCATTGCGTAAGCGATGTGGATCTATCATGGTGATCTTGCCTGCTTGCTTGAGAGTCGAATCGCCGTCCTACTCCGTCAAGGTACCTTGGCGGAGTACTAGCGGCAAGACCGGTATAGTAGGGCCTGGGGGATATCCTGGCAACTGCCCAGACAGGCAAAAAAAAACCGAACTGCCGGAGAAGGAGTGGGCAGTTCGGTTCTGGGCAATCAGGCAACGATCCTTAGGAGGAGGAGGAAGAGGAGGAGGAAGTGGAGTCGTTGCCCTCTGATTCCCTGTGTGATTATTATCATCAAACGGCGGCGGCGAAACTGTGAAGCAGGTCACAAAATACACGTTTGTCCGGGCGGCGCCCTCGCTCTCTCCTCAAGGAAGGATGTCGCAAAAGTCAGTTTTCTGTAGGTTGGGCTGAGGAACGAAGCCCAACAGCAACGGCTTGAAAAACCAGAAATGTTGGGCTTCGTTCCTCAGCCCAACCTACGGATAACTTTTACAACATTCTCAAGGAGAGAGGGGGTAGGCGATTAAACCCTGCCGGCCAGTTCCGCCGCCTTGCCGACGTAGTCCGCCGGCTTCAGGGCCAGCAGGCGTTCCCTGGCCGGGGCCGGAATATCCAGCGTCTCGATGAAGCGCTGTATCAGCGCCTCATCCACGGCATGGCCGCGCGTCAGTTCCTTGAGTTTCTCGTAGGGATTCTCGATGCCATAACGCCGCATCACCGTCTGTACCGGCTCCGCCAGCAGTTCCCAGGCCCCGTCCAGGTCGGCGTGGATGCGCGGCCCATTGCACTCCAGCTTGCCGATGCCCTTGAGACAGGCGCGGTAGGCGATGGCGGCATGGGCGAGTCCCACCCCCAGGTTGCGCAACACGGTGGAATCCGTCAGGTCCCGCTGCCAGCGTGAAACGGGCAGCTTGGCGGCGAGGTGGGAAAAAACGGCATTGGCCATGCCGAGGTTGCCCTCGGCATTCTCGAAGTCGATGGGATTGACCTTGTGGGGCATGGTGGACGAGCCTACTTCATTGGCCACTGTCTTCTGGGCGAAGTATCCCAGGGAGATATAGCCCCACACATCGCGGCAGAAGTCCAGCAGCACCGTGTTGAAACGGGCCAGGGCATCGAAGAACTCGGCCAGGTAGTCATGGGGCTCTATCTGGGTAGTGTAGGGATTCCATTCCAGCCCCAGATCCTCCACGAAGGCGCGCGAAAACGCCTCCCAGTCCACTTCGGGATAGGCCACCACGTGGGCGTTGTAATTGCCCGTGGCGCCGTTGATCTTGCCCAGCATGGGCACCGCGACGAGCTGCTCACGCTGCCGCTTGAGGCGCATCACCACGTTGGCCATTTCCTTGCCCAGGGTGGTGGGCGAGGCCGGCTGGCCGTGGGTGCGCGCCATCATGGGCTGTGAGGCGAAGCGGTGGGCCAATTGCCTGATGGCGTCGATCACTTCGTCCAGCAAGGGGATGACGGCCAGGTTGCGCGCCTCGCGCAGCATGAGCGCGTAGGCGAGATTGTTGATGTCCTCGGAGGTGCAGGCGAAGTGTATGAACTCCGCCACGGCCTCCAATTCGGCATTGCCGGCAATCTTCTCCTTGAGAAAATATTCCACGGCCTTCACGTCGTGATTGGTGGTGGCCTCGATGTTCTTGACCCGGTGCGCATCTTCGAGGGAAAAATTGTCCCTGAGGTGCTGGAGGATCTGCTGGGCATGCTGGCTCAGCGGCGGGACCTCGGGGATGTCCGGATGCGCCGCCAGGGCCTCCAGCCAGCGGATCTCGACGATGACGCGGTGCCGGATCAGGCCGAACTCGCTGCAGATGGGACGCAGTTCGTCGGCCTTGTCGCCATAGCGTCCGTCGATGGGGGAAATTGCCGTCAGTGCTGAAAGTTCCATTGTCGTTCCCGTATTGGTGTCAGGGCTCCGCTCACACGATCATCAGTTGCTTGGCGGCCTGGTGAATCTTTTTGCGTTGCAATATCAATTGGGGGCGTGTCCCGCCCGACTGCCGCCACAGCACAGCGGCGCGGATGCCCGCCAACAGAATGGCGCGCACCTTGTTGGCATTACTGGTATCGGACAGATAACCGTGCTCGCCTTTGATAATGATGCGTGGCGTCAGGGTGCTGATAGTGTTCACGTACAGGTCGGCCAGGGCAGCGATGACATTCTCATGCGCGAGGCTGAAGTGTTCCACCTGTCCACGCACCCGCTCGATGCCCTGCGTCAGCTCCTGCAGCATATCGCGGCGCTTGGCGAGCTTTCTTTCCAGGTGCATGATGGAAATGACATACTTGGTGATCTCGAAGTAATCCTTCTTCTCGCCAATGCCGAACTGCTCGCGGACGATGCGCAGCCCCGTGGCAAGGCGGTGACGGCCGCCGAAGACGGCCTCGGTGTTCTCGGGGTCCACTTCCAGAATACTCCGGACGCAGGTCTCCAGATCGTCCTCCCCCACTTGTCCGCGGGTGGCGACCTGCTGGACCAGGTGCGCAGCCTGGAAAATGCCGGCCAGGGCCAGGGTGCTGTCTTGAATGGATTGTGTCATGAATTATCTTCTTGCTTAGTCAGCCATTGGCGGCTTCTGGCAATTGTGCTTCGTTGCCGGTTGCGGAGACTATGATACCACCCCCGAGGCAAACGTCACCCTGGTAGAAAACGATGGATTGCCCCGGCGCGATGGCGCGCTGCCTGTCGTTGAAAGTCACCCGATAGCGGCCGCCGCCAATGGGTGCAACAGTACAGGCCTGGTCGGCCTGACGATAACGGATCTTGGCCCTGACTTCCAGGGGAAATGCCAGATCCCCCCTCGAAATCCAGTGTATATTCTGAGCGATCAATCCGCGGTGATAGAGCAGCGGGTGATGGGCGCCCTGGGCCACATAGAGTATATTGCGCGCCACATCCTTACCCACGACATACCAGGGCTCGCCGCTGTCTTCGCGGCGCCCGCCAATGCCCAGCCCTTTTCTCTGGCCGATGGTATGGAACATCAGGCCGTGATGCCTGCCGATCACGACCCCTTGCGGGTCCCGGATCTCCCCATCCCGGGCAGGCAGGTAGCGCTCGAGAAAGGCCGTGAAATTGCGCTCGCCGATAAAACAGATGCCTGTACTGTCCTTCTTTTCGTGATTGGGGAAACCTGCTTCACGGGCCAGGCCGCGAATTTCGCTCTTCTCGTATTCACCCAGGGGGAAACACACCCGCGCCAGCTGGGCCTGCCCCAGGGCATAGAGAAAGTAACTCTGGTCCTTGCCGGCATCGCAACCCTTGAGCAACTGGTATTCGCCCCGATGATGCCGCACCCGGGCATAGTGCCCCGTGGCGATACGTTCCGCTCCCTGCGCCAGGGCGTAATCCAGGAAGGCCCTGAACTTGATCTCCTTGTTGCACAGAATATCGGGATTGGGCGTGCGCCCGCAGCGGTATTCCTCAAGAAAATGGGCAAAGACCTTGTCCCAGTATTCCCTGGCGAAGCTCACCGCGTCCAGGGGGATGCCGATGAGGTCGCACACCGCCAAGGCGTCGCGGGCGTCGATCTCCGCCTGGCAGGGACCCTCGGGATCGGTTTCGTCCCAGTTCTTCATGAAAACGCCGCTCACATCGTATCCCTGCCGCTTCAACAGCAAGGCGGCGACGGACGAGTCGACGCCGCCGGACATGCCGACGATGATGCGTTCCCTGGACATGGTTTTGGCTGACATGACACCCTGTATTCGCAAAATGACTGGCGGGCTATTGTAACAAATTTTGCGCTCCAGGCCGGACTGGCCGGGATTCCCAATCCGGCCCCGGCGATACCAAGATCGTTTGGAATGAAGGCGGGCCATACCAAGGGCGCCCTGCCCCCCTCAGAGAAGCCCCTTATCCGTTAGAAGCCTTTTGCTCAAGGCGCTCTGCAAGCCAAACCTTGATGATTGACTGGCGAGTCACGCCGAGTCGACTGGCTTCCCTGTCAAGGGATGCGATCATCCAGACGGGAAAATCCACATTGACTCTTTTTTGTTCCTGAAGGGGTCTTTTGGCCTTTGAGAGATCCAGAGATGCAATGACGTCTTTGCCCCTATCGAAGTCTGCATCAAATTTCTTAGCTTTCATATAGAGCCACCTCTTCTTTACGGGAACGGCGAACGGAAATGATTCTGATTTTGTTGCTGCGGAACGTGATAACCGCCGACCAGTGCTTCCCCCTGATACGGCCTATGACGAGATACCGGGGTTCATCTGAGGTTTTTGCTGGAATCTCTATCAAATATGGGTCTAACCAAAGCTCCTGAGCCTCTATGAAATCGATACCATGCTTCTCAAGATTCGCCTGACTTTTCCCTTCGTCGAACTCAAATACACACATGGTATAATAAATATACTGTTTCTAAACTCCTGCATCAAGCCCTAGTGTCATGTCAAGGCTCTATTGTCGCCTTCAGCTCATGTGCTGCACGAATTCCAGGGGGAAGCGCCTGCCGTCCAGATAATCATCGATGCATTGCATGACCATGGGACTGCGCAGTTGATGGGCGCGCTGCAGGATCTCGTCCCGGCTCAGCCACATGGCGCGCAGAATGCCACTGTCCAGCTCCCGTTCATGCCGTCGCAGACAACGGGCGGCGAAGCCTACCCGCAGGTAGGTCTTGCCATTACGGGGATTCCGCCACTGGTAGAGGCCGGTGATGGCCTCGGGACACACGGACCATGCCGTCTCCTCCAGGGTTTCCCGGACCAGGGCCTCCTGCAGGCTCTCCCCTTCCTCCAGGTGCCCCGCGGGCTGGTTGACGACGATACGGCCGTTGCAGGACTCCTCGATCATGAGAAAGCGTCCATCACGCTCCACCAGGGCCGCCACCGTGACATGAGGATTCCAGTCAGGATTGATGCCCGGTTGAAACTTGTGTAACTGAAACATATAAGGATTATCGGCCTTTTCCAGGCGCGCCTGAAGCCAGTCCGCGTGGGGTTAGATCATTTGCCCGGGAGCTGATAAGATACAGGCCTTTTACCATGATGGGTGCGCCTATGACTTTCCAACACATCGAGATCCCGGGCCAGGGAGAAAAAATCACTGCCAACAGCGACCTTTCCCTCAATGTGCCCGACAACCCCGTTATCCCTTATATCGAGGGGGATGGCATCGGGGTCGATATCACGCCGGTCATGCGGCATGTGGTGGACAGCGCCGTTTCAAAAGCCTATGGCGGAAAAAAATCCATCGCCTGGTGTGAAATCTATGCGGGAGAAAAGGCGACCCGGGTCTATGGCGTTGACACCTGGCTGCCCGATGAAACCCTGGAGGCCGTCAAGCAGTACCTGGTCGCCATCAAGGGCCCCCTGACCACGCCGGTCGGCGGCGGCATACGCTCCCTCAACGTGGCCCTGCGCCAGGAACTGGATCTCTATGTGTGCATGCGGCCGGTGCGTTATTTCGAGGGCACGCCCAGCCCCCTCAGGGAGCCGGAAAAGACCGACATGGTTATTTTCCGCGAGAACTCCGAGGATATCTATGCCGGCATCGAATGGGAGGCCGGCACGCCGGAGGTCAAAAAGATCATCGACTTCCTGCAGAAAGAGATGCATGTGACCAAGATCCGCTTTCCCGGGACTTCCGGCATCGGCATCAAGCCCGTCTCCCGGGAAGGCACCGAGCGCCTGGTGGACAAGGCCATCCAGTACGCCATCGACAATGACCGCGATTCCGTCACCCTGGTGCACAAGGGCAACATCATGAAATTCACCGAGGGCAGCTTCAAGAACTGGGGCTATGACCTCGCCAAAAAGAAATACGGCGCCAGGGAAATCGACGGCGGCCCGTGGTGCGCCTTCAAAAACCCCCGGAGCGGACGCGACATCGTCGTCAAGGACGTCATCGCCGACGCCTTTCTGCAGCAGATACTGCTGCGCCCCGAAGACTACAGCGTGATCGCCACACTGAATCTCAACGGCGACTATATCTCCGACGCCCTCGCCGCCCAGGTGGGCGGGATCGGTATCGCGCCCGGCGCCAATCTCTCGGACACCATCGGGCTGTTCGAGGCCACCCATGGCACGGCGCCCAAATACGCGGGCCAGGACCGCGTCAACCCCAGTTCATTGATATTGTCAGGGGAAATGATGCTGCGCCACCTGGGCTGGACCGAGGCCGCCGACCTGATCATCACCGGACTCGCCGGGGCCATCGCCGGCAAGACGGTCACTTACGATCTCGAACGCCTGATGACGGGCGCCACCCTGGTGAGCTGCTCAGGCTTCGGCAAGGCCATCGTAGACAATATGTGATCCTGACCGCCGCAGACCAGGCCGCATTGGCCGAATTTGGATGCGGCGGTCATCGCCCACCCCGGTCGTTAAGCCTGGCGCTTCAGGATGAAATGCTCAGACTACGAACGCGCATAGCTTAGACGTCTTCCTGTGCCGGGCGGATGTTGGCGGCATACAGCCCTTTGGGCCCTTCGGTAATATCGAACTCCACCTTCTGGCCCTGCTTCAGACTCTTGTAGCCATCCATCACGATTGCTGAAAAATGGGCAAACACGTCGTCCCCCCCACCCTCTGGAGAAACGAAACCAAACCCCTTGGAATTATTGAACCATTTAACAATACCAGTTGCCATATTTCTAAATACCTCTACATGCACTAGAGACAAACGCCTACCGAAGTAGTAAGACATTGTTAATTATAGAAAAGGCATACCCGGACTACTGCATCCAAACAAACATGGAAATCCTGGCCGTCATATCATAACCAGCTTCATGACATTACCCCCTCCCCTAATACTCTGAGCAATATTAAGGTTATAGTCAAGTGCAACAGGCATTTGTTGGGCTGATATCACCCGCTCCTTCCTGGCAAGTATCTTGCAAAATCACAATCGTCTTAAATGAATAACATTTCCTGACGATATATTCAGTGTAGAGACAAGGGAGATGGAGAAACCGACTGTTGTTATTTTCATGAATGACCTCATTATATTAGAGCACAGGGCTGGCTTATTTTTTTAAGATTTACGATATAATCGGGTTCATGAAGAGTATCAAACAGGGTCTGAACAACGACGACGGTTTGGCGCTTCAGGAGGCAAAGCCCAAGGTCAAACGCCCGCCGATGTACAAGGTGCTGCTCCTGAACGACGATTACACGCCAATGGAATTCGTCGTTCACGTTTTGGAGAACATCTTCGGCATGGGCCACGAACAGGCAACGAGAATCATGTTGCATGTCCATACCCGGGGAGTCGGCGTCTGCGGTGTCTTTACACGTGATATTGCTGAAACAAAGGTTGCGTTGGTGAACCAGTTTGCCCGCAAAAATGAACACCCGCTCTTATGCACCATGGAAAAGGCATAACACGCACAGACAAAATAGGGACCTCCGATGCTGAGTAAGGACGTTGAACACACGCTGAACATCGCTTTCCAGGAAGCGCGAGAAAAGAAACACGAGTTCATCACCGTTGAACACATTCTGCTCGCCCTCATCGACAACGCGGCCGCGGCCTCCATACTCCATGCCTGCGGCGCGGATCTCGAAGTGCTCAAACAGGAGCTGACCACGTTTCTGGACGAAACCACACCCCTGCTCAGCGACGACGAGAAGGAGACCCAGCCCACCCTGGGATTCCAGCGGGTTCTGCAACGCGCCGTGTTCCATGTCCAGTCCTCGGGCAAGCGCGAGGTCAGCGCCCCCAACATCCTGGTGGCCATCTTCGGCGAACAGGATTCACAGGCCGTGTACTTTCTCAACGAGCAGAATCTCACCCGCCTGGACATCGTCAACTATATCTCCCACGGCATCTCCAAATATGCCAGCGAGGACAACGAGGGCATGCCCCTCTCCCCCGATGTGGAGAATGGCAATGCCGAGACGCCCGAGAGCAGTCCCCTGGACAACTTCGCCACCAATCTCAACCTCATGGCGCAGGAGGGCAAGATCGACCCCCTCATCGGGCGCGAGGCGGAACTGCAGCGCCTGATCCAGGTCCTGTGCCGCCGGCGCAAGAACAACCCCCTGCTGGTGGGGGAAGCCGGCGTCGGCAAGACGGCCATCGCGGAAGGCCTGGCCAAGAAAATCGTCGATGAGGAGGTGCCGGAGATCCTCGCGGACAGCACCATCTACTGCCTCGACATGGGCGCCCTGCTGGCCGGCACCAAGTACCGCGGCGACTTCGAAAAACGCCTCAAGGGCATCCTGGCCCAACTGCGCCAGGAGCCCAACGCCATCCTCTTCATCGACGAGATCCACACCATCATCGGCGCCGGCTCCACGTCGGGCGGCGTCATGGACGCCTCCAATCTCATCAAGCCCATGTTGTCATCGGGCGAACTGCGGTGCATCGGCTCCACCACCTACCAGGAATACCGCGGCATTTTCGAGAAAGACCGCGCCCTGGCGCGGCGCTTCCAGAAGATCGAGGTCAACGAACCCAGCGTGGAGGAGACCGTGCAGATCCTGCTGGGCCTCAAGTCGCGCTTCGAATCCCATCACAAGATCAAGTACAGCAAGGATTCCCTGCGCTGCGCCGCCGAGCTGTCGGCGCGCTACATCAATGACCGCCACCTGCCGGACAAGGCCATCGACGTCATCGACGAGGCCGGGGCCTTCCAGCGCCTGCAGCCCGAGGGCAAGGCCAAGAAGATGATCGGCGTGCGCGACGTGGAAAACATCATCGCCAAGATCGCCCGCATTCCGGCCAAACACATCAGCAGCTCCGACAAGCAGAAGCTGCGCACCCTCAACCGCGATCTCAAGATGGTGGTCTACGGTCAGGACAAGGCCATCGACACGCTGGTGACGGCCATCAAGATGTCCCGCTCCGGCATCGGCAATGAACACAAACCCATCGGCTCCTTCCTCTTCGCCGGCCCCACCGGCGTCGGCAAGACCGAGGTCACCAACCAGTTGGCCCGCATCATGGGCATCGAACTGATTCGCTTCGACATGTCGGAATACATGGAGCGCCACACGGTCTCGCGCCTCATCGGCGCGCCCCCCGGCTATGTCGGCTACGACCAGGGCGGCCTGCTCACGGAAGCCGTGACCAAGAATCCCCATGCGGTGCTGTTGCTGGACGAAATCGAGAAGGCCCACCCCGATGTCTTTAACCTGCTGCTGCAGGTCATGGATCATGGCACGCTCACGGACAACAATGGGCGCAAGGCCGACTTCCGCAATGTCATCATCATCATGACGACCAACGCGGGCGCCGAGCAGATGAGCCGTCCCTCCATCGGCTTCTCCAACCAGGATCATAGCTCCGACGGAATGGAGGCCATCCGCCGCACCTTTACGCCCGAATTCCGCAACCGTCTCGACGCCATTATCCAGTTCGAGTCCCTGCCGCCTGACATCATCGCCAACGTGGTGGACAAGTTCATTTTCGAACTGGAAGCGCAACTGGAAGAAAAGAAGGTCACCCTCAAGGTGAAGAACTCGGCGCGTGAATGGCTGGCCATGCACGGCTATGATCCCAAGATGGGCGCGCGCCCCATGGCGCGAACCATCCAGGACTACATCAAGAAGCCGCTGGCAGAAGAACTGTTGTTTGGCAAGCTGGCCAAGGGTGGCCGCATCACCATCTCCGTCAAGAATGATGCCCTGTCATTCGATATCAAGGGACATAAAGAGACTGCCAGAAGCTCCTGAAGAAGGTGACTGGCAGCACGACGGGTATCAGGAAGAAAAGCGGTCAGCGTGCGCGGAAGACGATGCGCCCCTTGCTCAGATCGTAAGGCGTCAGCTGCACGGTGACCTTGTCACCGGTGAGGATGCGGATATAGTGCTTGCGCATCTTGCCTGAGATATGCGCCGTCACCACATGGCCGTTTTCGAGCTCTACCCTGAACATGGTGTTCGGCAGGGTCTCGACGACCGTCCCTTCCATTTCTATGTGTTCTTCTTTCGCCATTCGTTTTTCAAAGCCTGCTGATTCAAGACAGGGGAGTATAAATCATCCCGGAAAATTTATACAACCCGGATGGCTTCCTGGCGATGAATGGCGGCTGGCCACCTGAACCGGCCTGTCATGGATCCAGGGCAGGCCTGCTACCCCCCATAATAATAATCTCTATCAGCTCATCCCGGTTCTGCAGAATATGCTCAAGGGTGTATTCATCCAGCACTTCGAGAAAGCTTTGCGCGGCGCGCCTGAAAACGCCTTTCAACTTGCACACGGAAGAAATGACGCAATTCTCCCTGTCCCCGGAAAAACATTCCATGATGTTGAAATGAGATTCACTTTGCCGCACAACCCTGCCGATATTGATCTCGCCGGGCTGGCGGGCCAGGCATACCCCGCCCCCCTTGCCACGCAAGGTCTGGACGATACGCTGGTTCGATAGATTTTGAATGACCTTTACAAGGTGATTCCGTGATATGCCAAAATGACCGGCCATCTCGGTAATCGTGGCCCGTCCACCATCCTTGAGCCCCAGATACACGAGCACCCGCAGGGAATAATCCGTATGATTCGTCAGTTGCACGGACCGGGTTCCTCTCCGCACAGCATATAGAACAACCAGCATCCTGCGCGGCCATGACAGGACATCTTTCGACAAGCCATATTATCACCTCCATGTAGCAGTGCTTCCCAGCCCTTGCGATACGCAACGCCAAGATCCTCACGCCCCACTTACACGGACGATGATATCCACCGCTTCTTCCAGCTGTCAACTTACCCGCAAGGGGATGAGGAACATATCGCAGCATTTATTCACCCCCCCCTTCCATGGAGCCATTTTCATTTCTCAGCGGATCCCCATCGGGTACTTCAAGGCACCACACACGCAGCATATCTGCAAACCTTTCACGGGAGATTTCACGCGCGCCGAGACTGAGGAGGTGGGCCGTACTGACCTGGCAATCGACCAGTTCAT
The DNA here is from genome assembly GCA_026982565.1 of Gammaproteobacteria bacterium. Classification (GTDB taxonomy): domain Bacteria; phylum Pseudomonadota; class Gammaproteobacteria; order SZUA-140; family SZUA-140; genus SZUA-140. The sequence goes on along the minus strand of JALSGV010000070.1, from coordinate 2,306 downwards.
ATCCCCATGCCTGAAGCCGCCTGACAAAAACGACAAAGGCCACCTTGGATGCATCAGGCATACGATAGAACATGGATTCACCGAAAAACACCCGCCCCATGGCGACGCCATAGAATCCGCCCACCAACTCACCTTCGTTCCAGGCCTCCACCGAATGCGCCCAACCCAGGCGATGCAGTTGTATATAGGCCTGTTCCATCCCGCTCGTAATCCAGGTCTCCCCTTCACCCTGACGCGGCGCGGCACAGGCCCTGATCACTTGGGGAAAGGCCTGGTTGACGGTAATTTGAAATATCCCTTTCCTGATGGTCTTGCGCAGACTGCGGGAGATCTTGAGTTCCGAGGGAAAGAGCACCAGACGGGGATCGGGGGACCACCACAGGATGGGCTGGCCCTCGCTGTACCAGGGGAAGATTCCCTGGCGATACGCCTGTAGCAGGCGCCCTGAAGAGAGGTCGCCCCCGATGGCCAGCAGACCATTGGGATCATCCAGCGCAAGGGAGATATCGGGAAAACCGGCGCCCGGCGCCAGCGAATGAAGAATGAACGGGGCTTTCATGACCTGGATTTTCCGCCCCTGTCCGCGTCAGGCCAGGTTTCTACCGGGCCCGGCCGGCGGCAATCAGGCAACCCGGAAAACCGTGATGATTATTTCATGGAATGTATCTTGGTGGCGATTTCATAGCACGCCTCGTCACCGCACTCGCCATTCCCCCCTGGACAGACACGCACCACTTCCACCACGGCTTTCAGGGTGGGTATGGACAATGTGCCCGGCTGTATCCTGACTTCGAGCAGATCTCCTATCCGGGGCACTTCCTCCGCAATGAACAGCATGCCATTGCCACTGATGTTTTTTGCCACCGCCGCTCTTGGCGCATCTTCTTCAACGTACTGGTATGTGATGCCGCAATCAATGGTCATCCTTGGAAACTCGCGGTTCTCCGCCAAATTCAACATGTCGACCTCCTCCTCTCGTCGAGTATGGAAACTGTTTGCAGAATCCGGGCCATGTGCGCTTGAGTGCCCCGATTGTTCAGGACCGGCAGGAATCTGCCAGTTGATCCAGGTACCGTTCCGCGTCCAGAGCTGCCATACAGCCTGAGCCAGCGGATGTAATTGCTTGACGGTAAACGGAATCCGCCACATCCCCTGCGGCAAAGACACCTTCCACACTGGTCGCCGTGGCATTGCCGTGGGTACCGCTTTTCACGACGATGTATCCGTTTTCCATTTCCAGTTGGCCTGCGAATATCGAAGTATTGGGCTGATGGCCGATGGCGATGAATACGCCGTGAACATCGATGACCTTCTCGCCGCCATCCTGGACATGCTTGATGCGAATGCCGGTCACGCCGCTGTCGTCGCCCAGCACCTCCTCCAGCACATGATTCCACTCGATTGTTACATTACCATGTTTCGACGCCTCGATCAGTCTATTTGAAAGGATTTTTTCCGATCTGAAGGAATCCCGGCGGTGCACGACTGTGACATGGGAGGCGATATTGGCCAGGTACAAGGCCTCCTCGACGGCGGTATTCCCTCCACCTATGACGGCTACCTTCTGATTTTTATAGAAAAAACCATCGCATGTGGCGCAGGCGGACACCCCCCTCCCCTTGAAGGCCTCCTCGGAAGGCAGGCCCAGGTATTTGGCGGATGCGCCCGTGGCGATAATCAGGGCATCACAACTGTACTGGCCATTGTCGCCGCGCAGCATAATGGGCCTGCTTTTCAGGTCAACCTCGGTGATATAATCAAAAACTATTTCTGTATCAAAGCGTTCCGCGTGCCTTTTCATTCTTTCCATCAACTCCGGACCAAGCACCCCCTGGTCGTCGCCAGGCCAGTTGTCCACATCCGTGGTGGTCATCAACTGGCCACCCTGTTCCAGCCCCGTGATCAACACAGGATCGAGATTCGCCCGGGCCCCGTAAACTGCCGCGGAATACCCCGCGGGTCCCGATCCCAGGATCAAAAGACGGCAATGCTTGATATCAGCCATTTTTGCAAACTCCAGAATTATTTCTTGTCATTATCAACCCGGCAGCAATATATATGTTGCCGGGTTGATAAACCAAACGGTTTTGTATTTTGCACGCAGAGGTTACTATTAACCCGGCAACCATATATATCGTATTCAGCCATTGCGTGCCGGTTCGCTGCAAGGCGGCGAAATGCCGCTGTAGTCATTCTACAGCAAATTTCGCCAACGCAGTCAGCGGGCCGGCACGCAATGGCCTGTCCTTTGATTTCAATCTGTTAGGGACTTCAGGCCTGCGCCGGCACGGCGTTGCGGCGCTTGC
>JALSGV010000069.1 GCA_026982565.1 Gammaproteobacteria bacterium | reverse complement strand
AGGCGGGAATCCAGAAAAATCAATGGGTTATGGGTTCCTGCGTCCGCAGGAATGACAGAACCCGGTACTCTCAAGGTTAAAGAAAAAGCCGGATTATTGGAAAATATTTCCAAGAGCAGGAACTTTATCTCCAAAGCCCGGTCTTACTGGTTAACGGATTGATATGAATTTACAGCCTGGATGTACTAATTCACCTTAATCCCCCTATCTACCAACTACGTATTTCATTTCTTATCCCGGTAATTCCCCGTTGCCGGGATTTTTCTTTTCGGGCCTATCTATATGTAATAATGGAAGAAATCCTATTTCATACCATGCCAGTCAAATATTTTTAAGTAAAATTGCTTTCAAATGAAACTTTTCAATATTTCCAGCGTCATAGTAAGTAAGGTTACTAAATATTTAGGACCTTCCCGCTCACCCTCCCAAGAGTGGGCAAATACCCGAACTCCCCAAGTCGGGTAGACACTTCAACCCCGGTTATCCCTCCCTCTCTTATACAACCGGGGTTTTTTTTTCCTGATGAAGACGAAAAGTGGTGGAAAACTCAAGCCAGCCACGCCAGCATGCGTGATTCCAAGCCTGTAATGCCGCTTTTTTTGGTAGCGGAGAACAATTGGACGGTCAATTCAATGGGGGCTTCATCTTGCCCGGCGAGAGCTTGCAATTCGCCCTGAACCGCGTGCAACACCTTCATTGCGCCGTTGCGTGACAACTTGTCCGCCTTGGTCAACAGCACATGGGCAGGCACCCTGGCTGCCCGGCACCACCCCAGGATCTGCCGGTCGAACCCGGACAAGGCGCGGCGCGCATCCACCACGATAACCAGCCCGCGCAGAGACATGCGCCGGCGCAGGTAATCGTCGATCAACCTTTCCCAGTGAGCCTTCATGCGCGGCGGCACCTTGGCGTAGCCATAGCCCGGCAGGTCCACCAGGCGAGCATGACCACCCAATTCGAAAAAATTGATGTGCTGGGTCCGCCCCGGCGTCTTGCTGGTGCGAGCCAGGGCGCGTCGACCCGTCAGCGCATTGATAGCACTGGATTTTCCTGCATTGGAGCGCCCCACGAATGCGACCTCCCCACCTTCGTCGGCGGGGAAATGCCTCATGTCCGTCGCACTGAGCAGAAAGGCGGCCTGCCTGAAATCCTTAATCATGAGCCGCCAAGCATGTCAAACATCATGCCACGGCTCAGCGCTTGGCCTTGCCATACATATACCGCGACAAGCTCATTTCGTCAGAGCTGAGGCGCCGCACCAGGTGATCCAGACTGATGATGGCGTGCTCCAGAAAGTTGACCGCAATGTAAGGGTGCTCCACGCGCAGGCGCTCATACATGGCCCGTGATAATTTTAGCAACTGGGTGTCATCACTGCTGGCCCGCATTCGCAGGAGGCGGGGGCGACGGTCGAAAAAAGACATTTCACCCACCAGTTCTCCCTCCTTCATCACGCCGATAACCCGCTCCTCTGTGCCGTCATCGAAACTCAATGCCGCCTCGCCATGGATGACGAAATACAGGGCGTCCCCGATTTCCCCGATATCGGCAATCATTTCCCCCTTGTGGTAATTCACCAACTCGGTATATTCCAGCAAGGTCTGCACTTCGGCCAGGGTCAGGGACTCGCAGAGATACTGCTGACTGAGGAATTGAGCCAGATCGATCTTTTTCTCACTCATGGATGATTTCTCCTTGTGAAGATTGTGGATCACTCGCTGCATTGACGGCATCACAGACTCATGAAACACTATATGCCTGATTTATCTACAGGGTTAAACTGTCCGTCTTCAGATTATGTTAAGAATTAATAATGGTTACCGCCTAACATGGGCTGGCGCTGTATTCTATCAGAGTCACCCGCATCTATAACCATATGACTAGCATGGAATATGTAAGCAACGGTGTATTACCCATGGTTTCAACCCCAAGTGACGTTCGAGGTCAATAAAACATGAAACGATTTTTGTCTGCCCTGCTTCCCCTGCTCTTGCTGCCCGCCCTGGCCGTGGCGGAACCCACCTTCCAGGAAGGCAAGGATTACAAACGCATCATCCCTGAGCAGCCAACGTCCAGTGACGGCAAGATAGAGGTCGTCGAATTGTTCTGGTACGGATGTCCCCATTGCCATCGTTTCCAACCCTTCGTGGAAAAATGGCTGGAGACCAAGCCCGACAATGTCGTCTTCATCCGTATGCCGGCGGTTCTGCGGGAAAGCTGGACCCTGCTGGGGCGCGCCTACTACACGGCCGAGGCGTTGGGCAAGCTGGATGAAATTCATCACCCCCTGTTCAATGCCATCCACAACGAGAAACGCCGCTTCACCACTGAGCAGTCTCTCAGCGATTTTTTTGCCGAGCACGGCGTCTCTCCAGAAGACTTCCGCAAGGCCTATCACTCTTTTGCCGTCGACAACAAGGTACGCCGCGCGCGCCTGATGACCAGGCGCTACCAGACCCAGGGCACGCCCAGTGTGGTGATCAATGGTAAATACCGCACAGATCCCGGCATGACCAACGGTTTTGCCGGCATGATCGGCGTCATTGACTACCTGGCCAGGCTGGAATCAGGCAAGCAACCCTGATGGTATCTTGTCCATAACCGCACATTGCCAGGGATAGCCTGTGAAAGCAGCCGAGCTGTTCATCAAATGCCTCGAAAACGAGGGCGTGGAATATATCTTCGGTATTCCCGGCGAGGAGAATCTCGATGTCATGGACGCCCTCCATGGCTCATCCATCCGTTTCATCACCACGCGCCATGAGCAGGGGGCGGCGTTCATGGCCGATGTCTACGGGCGTCTCACGGGCCGCGCCAGTGTATGCCTGTCCACCCTGGGGCCAGGCGCCACCAACCTCATCACGGCCGTCGCCGACGCCAATCTGGATCACGCCCCCCTGGTCGCCATCGCCGGCCAGGCCAGCACAGAGCGGCTTCACAAGGAATCTCACCAGGTACTGGACCTGCAGAGTATATTTCTTCATTTCACCAAATATTCCTCGCGCCTGCTGACACCCAATATCATTCCGGAAGTCGTGCGCAAGGCCTTCAAACTGGCCCAGACGGAAAAGAGCGGCGCCTGTTTCATCGAATTCCCGGAGAATATCGCCTCCATGGAAATCGACGCGTCACCCCTCCCGGTACGCCAGCCCGTCGCGCCCGAACCCGCGGACGAGAGTGTGCAGCGGGCGGCCCGGGTGATCTCCGAGGCCAAAATGCCCCTGGTGCTGGCGGGAAATGGCGTGGTCCGCACCCGCGCCTGGGAACAACTGGCCCGCTTTGCCGAAAAGCTGTGCATCCCCGTCACCAACACCTTCATGGCCAAGGGCGCCATTCCCTTCAAGCACCCCATGGCCCTGGGCACCGTGGGTCTGCAGCGTCATGATTACATCAGCTGCGGCTTTCAGAACGCCGATGTCATCATCTGCGTGGGCTACGACCTGGTGGAATACCATCCCCACCTGTGGCATCCAACCGGGGACCGCACGCTCATTCATATCGACGCCACGCCGGCCGAAGTGGACGCCAGTTACTGCATCGATGTCGGCGTGGTGGGCGACATCCGCCACAGCCTGGACAGAATCGCGCCACTGGCCCGGCGGCCACAGCCCTGCCACCCCATGCGCGCCCTGCGCGAGGCCCTGATCAAGGAAATGAACCACCACCGCAACGACAGTGAAATCCCCATCAAGCCCCAGAAGATCATCTGGGATCTGCGAACCGCCATGGGACTCGATGACATCGTCATCTGCGACGTGGGCGCCCACAAACTGTGGATGGCGCGCATGTTCCGCTGTGAAAAACCCAATACCTGCATCATCTCCAATGGCTTCGCAAGCATGGGGATCGCGGTGCCAGGGGCCATTGCGGCCAAAATGGTACATCCTGATCGCGCCGTGGTGGCGGTCACCGGAGATGCCGGCTTCATGATGAATTCACAGGAAATCGAGACCGCCCTGCGCCTTGACGCGCCCATTGTGATCCTCATATGGAACGACAATGGTTACGGATTGATTGAATGGAAACAAATGCATACCTTCGGCCGCACCAGCCACGTCAAGTTCACCAATCCCGATTTCGTCCAGTATGCGCACGCCTTTGGCGCCAAAGGCTATCGTATCGGGGCGGCAGAGGAATTACTGCCCACCTTGAAACAGGCACTGGCCGACAATACCGTATCCATTATCGACTGCCCCGTGGATTACTCGGAGAACCTGGCCCTGACTGAAAAACTGGGAGAAATGGTATGCCCGATCTGACGCCCCGGGAACACCCACTCCAGCACACCGAGGTATTTCATACCCGGGAATTTCAGCATGGCCTGGCCGGCAGTGATGGTCATCTGCGCCTGCTCAGCTATAACATCCAGATCGGCATCACCTCCACACGCTACCGCCATTACGTGACGCGCAGTTGGCGTCATGTCCTGCCCCACCTGGGCAGTTTCGACAACCTCAATCAAATCGCCAATCTGATCGGTCACTTCGATATCGTTGCCCTGCAGGAAGTGGACGCGGGCAGTTTCCGCAGTTTTTTTATCAATCAGATCGAATACCTGGCGCGCCGCGGTAATTTCCCCCACTGGTATTACCAGACCAATCGCAATCTCGGCAAATTCGCCCAGCACAGCAATGGTCTCCTGAGCCGTATCGCCCCCCACAGGATCATCGAACACAAGCTGCCCGGGGTCATCCCCGGACGAGGCGTCATGGAAGTGCAATACGGCACACCCAGCAATCCCCTGGTGCTGTTGCTGATCCATCTGGGCCTGGGAAGGCGGGCGCGTCTGCGGCAACTGGGCTTCGTCAGCGAGCTGGTCAACCAGCATCGCTACGTGGTCGTGATGGGGGATTTCAATTGCCGGATTGGCAGCCCGGAAATGAATGTCCTATTGAAAAAAACCTCCCTGAACGAGCCGGCCGATGAGATGCACACTTTTCCCAGTTGGCGTCCTAACCGCAATATCGACCATATCCTGGTCACCGACACCATCCAGACCCGTGACATCCAGGTCCTGCCCTTCACCATGTCCGATCACCTTCCCATTGCCGTCGATATTGCCATCCCTGAGGAAATCGCCCTGTAAGCTGCTTGAACGAATTCCTTGTCATTTCCAGGCGCTGCCCGGTATTCAATACCCTCCCATGAAGGGGAACTTTTCCCCACTCCCGCCATCGTAATAATTATATAGGGAAGAAAATCCATCTCAGCGGAATAGAGGCGGTCCAACGAATCATGAGCGCTCTACGCAGAGGGTGTGGCTATGGGGATGGGTTTGTGGAAGCATACGAACGCCTATTTCGGCGCAGCTTCCCTCATGTTACTGCTTGTCGCTTGCAACAGCGGGAATAATGACGGCCTGTCAGTGGCCGACTTCGGGCCCCTGCCGGAAAACGCCACGGTCCAGCCTGGCGGCGCGGCGCCTGCCGCCGGCGAGGGTGGCGAAACGCAACCCTCCTCACCCCCAGATCCCGCCACCAATACACCCACACAGCCGGTTGTCGGCAACCAGATCCAGAGCACCAACGTACACCTGCTGACAGGCGCTTCCCTGGACACGTTAACCAAGCTGATCACTGCGGGAAATATCGCAACTGTCATGGTCATGGACGGCAGCCGGCTGATTACTGATCCAAACACACGCTCCGGCGCCTCCGTTCCCGTCAGCCAGTGCCAGAATGACAATAATTTTGGCCCCGACAATCGCTTCTCCTTCGCTGTTTTTGCACCGGGTAATTTCCTGCCCCCTGGCAAGAACCTGAATGCCAACTTTTCTGAGTGTAATATTGAAAGCGCTCTGGTCTCCGGTTTCATGGACCTGTCAGGCATTATCGTGACAGGGGCGCCAGACGATCCCAACGGCGACTGGAGCGTGAGCGGCCTGCTCTCCTTCGGCAGCCTGGACTTTCTCAACGACGATGGGACCAGCACCACGTTCAGCAACAATCTCAGCTACCGCGCCGTCAAACAAAACGGCGTGCTGACCGTTACGCTGGAAGTCGAAACCATGAACGTGGAGCACAACCTGAATGACAAGGTGCACATCAATTATCTGCTCGAACCCTTTTCCATCACTGTGGTGGATGATTCCAATACCGGGCTATATACCATTTCCATTGCGGCGCACCCTGCGCTGGGCCAAAGCCTCGTCAATCGCTACACGACGAATTTCGTGCCAGACGATCAGGGCGCCCTGTCGTGGCTGCCCATCGGGGATGATATCGAACTCCTGGTTTCGGCGGAGGCCAACCCCATACGCTGGCCGGGAGGCAAGCCCAACCTGTTCAGCACGGCGCCCGATGGCGGTGAAATACTGCTGGAAGAGGCTACGGGCAGTAACCGCATCAATGTCATTCTGGATGGCGCCGGCGTTACGCTAAACCTGGATACGGGGGCGACAGTCACCGGGCAGAGCACCACATGGGCGGATCTTCTGGCCCGGCAATAATGCCGCTTTCAACGCACCGATCTTCTTTCGGCCCTGCGCCGGTTTCTTGCCTTGCCTGGATTATTCTTGCTCTTCTGCGCGCCTGCCGGCTGCCAGGCAGGGACCAAATGGCGTTTGCCATTACCGATCAGATCCGCGCGCCCCATGCCCATGAGCGCCTTCCTGAGCACGGGCCAGTTCACCGGATCGTGATAGCGCAGAAAGGCCTTGTGAAGGCGCCGCCGGCCGGCCGCGCGGACGATGGACACATTCTCTGATGCATGGTTCACCTTGCGCAGCGGATTCTTGCCACTGTGATACATGGCGCTGGCGATGGCCAGTGGTGTAGGCAGGAAGGCCTGCACCTTGTCCAACCTGAAACTGTTCTCCTTCAGCCACAGGGCCAGCTTCAACATGTCCTCATCCGTCGTCCCGGGGTGCGCCGAGATGAAATAAGGTATCAGGTACTGTTCCTTGCCCGCCGCCACGGAATATTTGTCGAACAGTTTTTTGAACTGTTCATAGGCGCCGATACCCGGCTTCATCATCTTGCTGAGGGGGCCGGGCTCGATATGCTCCGGCGCAATCTTCAAGTAACCGCCCACATGATGGGTGACCAGTTCCCGGACATACTCCGGTGAACGTATGGCAAGATCGTAACGCACGCCCGAGGCAATCAGCACCTTCTTGACGCCTGGCACCTGGCGGGCGCGGCGATACAGGCGCACCAGGGGCTTGTGATCTGTGACGAGGTTGTTGCAAACATCGGGGAAGACACAGGACAGACGCCGGCAGGCCGACTCAATAGCGTCGCTCTTGCATCGCAGCCGGTACATGTTTGCGGTCGGCCCGCCCAGATCCGAGATATGTCCGGTAAAGCCGGGCGCCTGATCGCGTATGGACTCGATCTCCCGAACGATGGAATCTTCGGAACGGTTCTGTATGATGCGCCCCTCGTGCTCCGTGATGGAACAGAAAGTACATCCACCAAAGCAGCCACGCATGATATTGACGGAGAAACGGATCATTTCCCAGGCCGGTATTTTTGCATCACCATAGGCAGGGTGGGGGCAGCGCGTATAAGGCAGTTCGTAGACGCGGTCCAGCTCTGCTGTGGACAGGGGAACAGGCGGGGGATTCAGCCAGACATAGCGTTGTCCATGCTGCTGCATGAGCGCGCGCGCGTTACCCGGATTGGTTTCCAGATGAAAGACGCGCGAAGCGTGAGCGTAACGCACCTTGTCCTTGGCGACCTGGCTGTAAGAAGGGAGGCGCACCACCGTTCTGGCGCGATCCACATGCCTGCCCAGCCTGTCAAAGTGGATTGGCTGCCCGGACTCAACAGCACCCACCTGGCCGGGTTTTCCACATGAACCGCCCGTTTCATAGGGATTGGGATAAGCCTCGATCCGCGCTGGGCGGTCCACGCTGCTGGCATCCATAACGACCCAATCCCCGGGAATGGAAGGCGTCATGTAGGCTGTACCGCGAACATCACGGATTTCGGAAACAGGAATACCCCGGGCCAGACGATGGGCGATCTCCACCAGAGCACGCTCCGCGTTGCCATAGACCAGGAGATCCGCCTTGGCATCGGGCAGGATGGAGCGACGCACCTTGTCCGACCAATAATCATAGTGGGCAATACGCCGCAGGCTGGCTTCTATGCCGCCGATGATAATGGGCTTGTCGCCGCAGGCCTCGCGGGCCCGTTGCGCATAGACGATCACGGCGCGGTCGGGCCGCCTGCCCGGCAGCCCCCCGGGAGTGTAGGCATCGTCACTGCGTATGCGGCGGTCCGAAGTATAGCGGTTCACCATGGAATCCATGTTGCCCGCCGTGATGCCGAAAAACAGGTTGGGTGGTCCCAGCCTCAGAAAATCCTCCTTGTCGCGCCAGTCCGGTTGCGCGATGATCCCGACACGGAAACCCTGCGCCTCGAGCAAGCGGCCGATCAAGGCCATGCCAAAACTGGGGTGATCCACGTAGGCATCACCCGTCACCAGAATGATGTCGCAGGAATCCCAACCCAGGACATCCATCTCTTCCCGCGACATGGGCAATACCGGTGCCACGCCAAAACGTTTGGCCCAGTACTTGCGGTAAGAGAAAATATCAGGTGCGGATTCCATCATTTGAAGCTTGCGGCCGGCCGCGAACGGTGGGGCGAACGCCTTTCAGTGTAACATCAGAGCACCATTGCTCAAACAGCTTATCCCCTCTACCCATCGAATGGCACCCCACAACGTCACTCCCATACCTCCTCTCGGGATAAAGGGAACATCTTTCCACTTATGCGCCCCTGATTATTAACGCGGCAACAATGAACGGGATAAAATTTACAACATGAGGAGAAGGAACACGATTGGCAGAAAATGGAGCGGGTGTTTCCGCAGTGGTCATTGGAGCCGCTTGTCGATTCCCTGGTGGCCCTGCGCGGTATCGACAAGCTGGCGGAGTTGGGTGATATCAGCCGCTTTGATTCGTCCAAGCAATTGATGGCCTTCCTGGGTTTGGTGTCCAGTCAGCACATCAGCGGTGGGCGACGCTGGTGGCTTTACTCCTGCCACGAGATGCCAAAGGTACGGCAGGCTGCACGATAAACCGGGGCGTAGCACTTGTTGTTATTAACCCGGCAACAATATATATCGTATTCAGCCATTGCGTGCCGGTTCGCTGCAAGGCGGCGAAAGGCCGCTGTAGTCATTCTACAGCAAATTCCGCCAACGCAGTCAGCGGGCCGGCACGCAATGGCCTGTCCTTTGATTTCAATCTGTCAGGGACTTCAGGCCTGCGCCGGCACGGCGTCGCGGCGCTTGCCAATGGAATTACCATTGCCTGCGCACCGCGCCTTGTTCCAGCACAGGCCTGAAGTCCTGAATATGATATATATGGTTGCCGGGTTAATAAGGAAGCACCTTGACTACGCTGCTACTGACCATTGACTGATTATCTTCCAGCCAGGCTGTCATTTCTTCCATGCAGCAAGGTCTGCAGAAATAGAACCCCTGGGCGCTGTCACAACCAATATCCACGAGAATATCCCTGGTCAGAGAAAGTTCCACCCCCTTGGCGACAACCTTCATCCCTATATTATGGGCCAGATCAATCATGGAGCGCACCATAACCAGGGCATTATGTTCATACTGTATTTTTTGTATAAACACTTGATCGATTTTGACTTCCTCAAGGGGCAGGCTTCCAAGGCTTGCCAGGGAGAAATGGCCACCACCAAAATCATCAACCGACAAACGCACACCCAGCTCATGCAAGCCCTTCAAGGTTTGGAGGGTCTTCACCGAGTCAGATGTCAGGATACTATCTGCCAATTCCAAGCAGAGCCAGCCAGGATCGATGCCCTGGCTCCACAGCGATGAACGCGCCAATTCGACGATCTTCATATCATCCAGGTTTCGCCGTGAAAGATTGATAGACACGCCAACCATGAAATCCCTCTCATGCCACAGTGCACAATCTCTTACTACAGTATCACAAACCCATTGTGTCACCCTATGTATCAGATTACTTTGCTCGATCAGTGGCATAAATTGATCCGGCAGAAGATCTCCACGCTCGGGGTGTCTCCAACGAATCAGTGCTTCTATATCGATCACCTTGCCACTGGAAAGGTCTATTTTTGGTTGATAATGAATCTCAAGATCGCCTCCCTTGATGGCGGCATTCAACTCCTTTTCCAGGTCTAAATGATTGAGACTGTGTTCATCAAGAGCTGCCTCATAGACCATGAAACCCTGGCGTTTTTTCTTGGCATGATACATGGCCACATCGGCACGCTGTACCAATTGATCTCCGTCGACGCCATGGTCGGGACAATGAACGATGCCAATACTAACGCCGCAAGTCACATCATGACCGTCTATAATTATGGGCTGCGAGACACTCTCAACGACCTTCCTCGCCAGATGCAGGGCATCATCATATTCGCAAATACCAGGCAGCAAGGTGGCAAACTCATCTCCACCAAGGCGGGCAACGGTGTCGGACTTACGCATACAGCGCCGTAGCCTCATAGCAATTTCTTTTAACAGTTTATCGCCAATGTGATGCCCAAGATTGTCATTTACCCATTTGAATCTATCGAGATCCATCATCATGAGGAAGAAGGGTATCCGCTGACGTTGCGCCATATGCACGGCCTGCCCCAACCTATCGTAAAAAACCGCTCGATTTGGAAGACGCGTCAACATATCTGTATAGGCCATGCGCTCAAGGGTCTTGTACATCACGTGGAGTTCCGAGCTCATGTCATTGAAGCGCTCAGAGAGCTCAATCATTTCAAGGCTCCCCCGAACCTGTACTTTTTCACCGAGATATTTCTTGTCCTTCTTTACACGACGTAATTGGCGAGTCAACTGGAAGACCGGATCGAGAACCGTCTTCTGCATCATCAGCACTGCAGCTAACACCACAATCAGAGTCGATAATATTGCGATGAACAATATAATCTCACGCATCTCTCCCAACTTGGAGTAGAGAGGCGCCATGTCAGCCACAAAATGAAAATCATAGACTGGCTGTGAACCCATGCCTGTCAGAACATATTTCCAGTAAAACAGGTTGTCCTTTTCTGAAAGGGAACTCCACTCTTCAGAAATATAGGCTGGAGACTCATCACCCACGACCAGCTTCAGAGGCATGCCCATTTCCTCCTCAACATGCGCCAGATTTGGTGTAGGATCGATGCCGAGGAGAAGATAACCTTCCACCCGCAACCCACCCAGAGGCACGATGACCGCCACCCTGGCACTCTGCCCGGACTTGCACAGTCCCGAAAGGATCTTCATCCGCCCATACCCTTCCCGCCCTCTCGCCTGCTCTATCAGGTCAGGGCATGGCATACCTGAAATAGAATGGTGGCCATCACTATCATCCGCGTAGCCAACAACTACAAAATCCCCATCCAGCACATAAACCTGTTGTAACTTCAACAAAGAACTCGACACGATAAACTGATGGAACTGGTCTTGAAGATGGGCATTGACCTGCTCTGTATCGCGCCTTCTAAAGGACTTGCGAAGTTCAACATTGGCCTGGATGGACATGCCCAGATCGGAGGTCTTGTTGATCGTATCCGATAGAATCAGATTGATCTTGATATCCGCCAAGTCCTCAAATATGGCGCGCTGATTCTCCAGGACGAAACGCTGGTAGACATTACCCGTGGTCACTGCGAGCAGCACACCCAATAGGCCCATAAGGAGGACAATGAGACCGACACTGGCGCGCATGGATAAACGAAACCTGATCATGAATATTGCATTTATTTCTTCAGGTAAGGATAGCCCTTGGCCAGCCATTCCTCGAAACCACCACGAAACCAGTAGACCCTCCCGTATCCGCAAGCGCGGGCGATCTTGATGGACTCTGCGCTGCGCATGCAATTCGCGCCATTACAGTAGAATACAATAGGGCTGGAGGACCCTGGCGCGGCCTTGGACAGTGTATTGCAATCGGTCTCCGTATTGGGCACATTGACTGCGCCATCGATATGCCCACGAATGTAATCACTCTGCAGACGGGCATCGATCACGACCGCATCATCATGCGCCACAACGAGATCGATCAGCCCCTCTGAGTCGACAACACTGACGCCTGATATATACTCAGGCACATTTCCGGGAAAAACAGCCATGGGAAACAGCAATGCCATCATGATCGCACAATTGCGCATCCTACCATCTGACAGCATTATTTTTTCCAGATACATATCTCCCCCTGTCATACCGATAGGCAACGAATAACTATCGGCCTGAAATATCCAGGCCTTCTCAGTGGGGATCGGCCCTGAACGAGGTTTCTTTAGGATATTTCTTAGGGGCTATCAATCTCTGGCGCCCCAGGTCCCAACGCTGAAGCAGCGCTACAGGCCTCCCGGGGTAAGCCGATTCCTCTTGCTGACCTTCAGTACACAACCGCTGGATTTACGCTGCTGGCCCTTGGTGAATATGGACTTCGTTACCTCATGCTATTAACCCGGCAACCATATATATCGTATTCAGGACTTCAGGCCTGTGCTGGAACAAGGCGCGATGCGCAGGCAATGGTCATTCCATTGGCAAGCGCCGCGACGCCGTGCCGGCGCAGGCCTGAAGTCCCTGACTGATTGAAATCAAAGGACAGGCCATTGCGTGCCGGCCCGCAATGGCTGAATACGATATATATGGTTGCCGGGTTAATAACTCGTCATATAGCATCATAAGACGGTGAGTCAGCGCTCTTTTGCGCCTTTCGACCACCAAGAAGTGGCGCGCCCTAGAGGATTCGAACCTCTGACCTTTGGAATCGGAATCCAACGCTCTATCCAGCTGAGCTAAGGGCGCATGCGAGGGTGTGAATTCGCTGCTAATCTAACAGAATCGGGGAGAATTTTGTATGTTTCGGATCAATTTGTCCTGATTTTTTCGGCCAGGGGGCGGTACTGCAGGGCATAGAACATTTCCAGGTAACGACGGGTTTCGCCACGCTCCAGGTTGGTCACGTAATTCCAGAATCCGTAGATGCGCGACAGGGTCATCATGCGTTCGGCATAGAGGTCCCAGGTATACCGTTGCCGTATGCGCTCCAGGGCATTGCTGGAGATCTGCTCCCAATATTGTGGCGACTCCGCGGCACGCGCGAAAAAATCGGCCATCAGTTGCGCGGCCTGGTCGCCATGGTTGGGCTCGATATGGAAACCTGAAATACCGTTTTCAATGATTTCCAGGGGGCCGCCATACCGGGTGGCAAAAGTGGGCAGGCCGGTGCTCATGGCCTCGATCACCGTCAGGCCGAAGGCCTCGAACAGCGCCGGCTGCACGAAGGCGCCGCGGTGGTCAGCGATATACCGATAGAGTTCTCCCGCCATGTTCTTGTCCAGCTGCAAACCCAGCCAGCGTACCTGCCCGTCCAGTTCATACTGGTCCATCAGTTCATGCATACGGGCAATCTGCTCCCGCTCTTCGCGGTCACCAGACAGGGAGGCGTCCACATGTCCTGCCACCAGCACCAGGTTGGCGGCCTCGCGTAACTGCGGGGACTGTCCGTACCACTCCACCAGGCCAGTGATATTTTTTATATGATCGAGGCGCGCCATGGAGAAAAGCAGGGGCTTGTCATGCTCCTGCAGCACACCACGCGCATCCGGCCCCTGGTGCGCGCCAAAAACGATATTCCTCAATTCATCATGAAGGACCGTCAGGCGACGTTGTTTGTCGTTATAGGAAAAATATATATCCGGATTGGCGCCCGGAGAAACAATATTGAATTTCGGATCGAACATCTCGACACCGTTGACCACACGGTAGAGTTCCGGCATGGTGAAGGCGCTGTAGCTCTCGTACTGCCCTACACTCTCGCTGTTGCCGACAATCTCCTGGTAGGTGCTGGTAATGATGAAATCGGCGGCATTCATGGCGATGAGGTCCGCCGTGAACTGGCATGAGAAATGATACTGCTCCTCGTTGTCCTTCCAGTACAGATCGGACATCAGGTACTTGGTCTTCTCCAGGGCGTGGGCAATATTGCACTGGGTGACATGCAGGCTATGGGCCAGCAGGGTGGCTACCAAATTGCCATCGGAATAGTTTCCAACGATGAGGTCCGGGCGTCCCGACAACTCGGCCAGCACTTCCCGCTCGACATCCTGGGCGAAGCGCTCCAGAAATGGCCAGATCTCGAAACGGGAGATCCAATGTGGAACCACCTCCCCTTCAGGAGTGCGGAAGGGCACACGCAGAATACGCGCGGACTCCGTGCCCACGATAGGCTCGATGCGCTGATCACAGGTGGTATTGCCCGCCTCGGGAATAAGCCGGGTCACCACCAGGATCTGGGGATCGATATCCAGTCCCTGTTCCGTCAGCCGCTTGCGCATTTCCTTCTCCAGGGCGCGCACCTGGTCCAGGATATAGACCACCTGACCGCCGGTATCCGGCAATCCCAATACATTGTCCTGGGCGAAATAACCATGGGGCGAGAGAATGACCAGATTGAAAATCATGGGAATGCGGCTCAGGAAGCGCTCCAGATTTCCGGGGTCGGGAGCTTCCAGGATATCCGTGAGCAGCGACATGGTGTCGCGGATGCGGGCCACCGTGCCTCCCCACCCGGGTTCGAACCCCAGCGACTGCAGGGTATGGCCCACCACGGACCATCCCTCTTCCGTATCGCGCTCCGCCAGGTAATCATCGGCGCGCCGCAGACGCCTGCGCAGCTCGGAGACGCTGCCGATACGGTCATTGAGCATCAACTGCTGCCCCTGATACTGATGGACGGTCAGGAAATCGAGGATATGCTGCCCGCCGGAACCCAACTCCTGGAACAACTGACTGGACAGGCGCCGGTTGAGGAATTCCACGCCGCGGCCGATGGACCGTGACTCACGCAATTTGGGAAACTCCCGGCTGAATGGGCCGATATCGAATTCCAATATCATATTACTGCCCGTCTTGTGGCTATCCACCAGGCTCTCCTTGCAGGCAAAATACTCTGAGGTGCTGATGGTCTCAACCTGCAATGATTCCGCGTGAATACGCAGATATTTCCAGCGCGCGATATAGGGGCGTGCGGCCAGGTAGACCCACGGCGATTTGATGGCGGCTTCCTGGGCTGAGCGCAGAATCTTGCAGAATGGAGATTCCACGAAATCCGTCCCATCGACTTCACAACAGAAACTTTCCAGTTCATCCCATATCTCCGAGCGCAACAGGAAGGGCTTGCCCACACTCAACAGGCGGCGCAAGAAGGTGAAGCAGGTATCGCGGTTCAGTTGTAAGTATTCTTGTAGTTCCTGCATGATCTATACTAATTCGGCCTTTTGTTTCCCCTGGAACGAGCCCAGGAAATCATAATGTTCGATGCCTTCGATGATGCCCCAGGCATATTCGCCGGCGGCAAAATGAACCCGTTCCCTGCCGCGCAGCTTCTCCAGTTCAATACTGTGGTTGCCAACGACCACGCCCAGGGTCTGACCCGACAGCATTTCCTCGTCATTGCCTGAATCGCCAGCGGCGAGGATATGCTCGACGTCTATGCCCCACTTATCGGCAATATAACGCAGGGCTGCACCCTTGGAGGCCCGCACCGGCAAAATATCCAGATAGGCTCCATGACAATAGACGACGTTCACATGTAATCTCAGCTTTCTCAGCATGCGAATGATATCTTGTACGGGTGGCGCCTTATCCGGGTCGATAAAATAACTGATTTTGAATTCGCGCTGTTCACGCTGCGGCTGCAGACGCAGGCCTGACGTACCCTTCATGGCCTCCAGCACTTCCATGGGTTTCCATTGATGCTGGATATGCTGTCGCCAGGTGACATCCTGGATCATGTTGCGCCCGTAGTGTATCTCAGTACCCACGGCCGTGATGAAAAAATCCGGCATGGGCACCCCCCACTTCTTCAGTACATCGCGGGCGCTCTCGATACGCCGACCCGTCGCGACGCCGAAACCGATATGATTTTCGATACCCCTCAAGCGATCCAGCAGGGCCGCCAGGGCTTCCCGGTCGCCAATCAGGGTATTGTCGATGTCACAGACCAGGATGCGGTCCGAGGTTGGCAAACGGCTCTTCACTGCCATGCTCGGCTTCCTTCCTTTTAGAGACTTTCCGACTACCCGGTTGATTTCCTTCAAATATTTGACTACATGCCCCTCCCAGGAAAAATGCTTCCTGGCGCCATTCAACCCTGCCTTGGACCAACGCCGCCATTGTTGTTTATCCGTCAGGGCATCAACCAGCACCTCCCCCAGGCGATCGGCATCGAGTGGATCGATGAGTACGCCATTCTTGCAATAGCGAATGATGTCGCGGGGACCGCCATCTTCCGTTGCAATGATGGGCAGGCCACTGGCGGCCGCTTCGAGCAGTGTCAGGCCAAAGGGCTCGGTCAGGGCCGGATTGACGAAGACCCCTTTACTCTTGGCGGCCAGGCGGTAGAGCAAGGGCACATCTTCCGGCTCATGATGCTTGGGATAGGCGATGTGGCCATAGAGATCGTAGCGGTCGATCATGACCATGAGTTCCGTGAGCACGCGGCGCGGCCCCTTCTCCATGGTGACCAGTTCGTCGCGGTTGCCCGCGATGATGATCAAATTGGCCAGCTCCCTGAGTTGGGGATTCTCGGCATAGGCGCGCACCAGGGTGGCAATGTTCTTGCGCGGATCCGGTCGGGACAGGGCCAGAATCATGGGCTTTTCCGGCTCTGCCAGAAAACGCGCAATCTGCTGGAAGATCGGCGGCCTGAAACGTCCACGCTTGGGAGGATAGAAGCGCCCGAGGTCGATACCGGGAGGAATAACGACAATGCGCTCCGGCTCATAATTGTCATAGAGGCTGTATTGCTCCTCCACCTCCTGCGCCGTGCTGGCAATGACCAGGGCCGCATGGTCCAGCACCTGATCTTCGGCTTCGATACGCTGACTGATGTGATACTGGTTCTCGATATTCTCCGCTTTCACGCCCTGCAGCAGCAGGCGCTGGCGTTTGACATGACCCAGAGAATGGCCCGTGAACACCAGCGGTGTATCCAGAAGGCTGGAGAGGCGTATGCCCACATAGCCCGCATCGGCATAGTGACTGTGTATGATATCCGGGATACGCCCCACGCGACGGATGTGTTTCAGCGCCTGATCGGCAAAGCTGTCGAGATAGGGCCACAGTACTTCCTTGCGCAGATAGCGGCGTGGACCGCAGGGCAGGCGGATGATAAATGACTTGTCGGCAATCTGTTCCTGTGGCTGGGCGTAATCCGTATCGACCTTTGCATCGATCACGCGGCGTGTCAGAATATCCACCCGCTCGACGCGGGGGTGATCGGCCAACGCCCTGGCAAGCTCCAACACATACTTGATCTGTCCGCCCGTATCGGAATCGCGCCCCAGTTCGTTGCTGTGCCCGCGCATGAGGCCATGGACACTGATGAGGAGGATATACAGGCCTTTCTCGCCGTCAGCCACCAGAGTCTCCTACCCAGGTATCCAGGAAGGCGGCATAGACCCCCTTCTCCTTGATGGTGGCGCCTCTGACGGTACAAATCCTGGCAGCAAAGGCCAGCGCCCGGTCCAGAATGTCAGTCCATGCCCAGCCCCGCAGCAGACCCAGCAGGACAACGGCGCTGAAGGCATCACCGGCGCCCACCGTATCCATGACGGTTTCAACGGCTACAGGCGCGCCTGCCAATACGCCATCCGGCGTGATCATCAGAGCGCCTCGGGCGCCTCGGGTGACGATAAGCACCTGTAAATCGTAGTGTTCATGAAATCTTTCAGCGGCATTCTGCAAATCCCCCTCAAGGATAGCATCAGGTGAAATCAGCTCCATCAACTCTTCATCGTTGAGTTTGACGCAGTAGGCGCCATTCAGAGCGTTGAGCACTGTTTCACGATGCCACCAGGGCGCGCGGAGATTGATGTCGATGCAGCGCGGCACATCAAACTGCTCACACAGACCTTGCAAGGTGTGCCGTGAATGGTCATGCCGGATGGCCAGACTGCCATGATACAACAGGGCAATCTCCGTATGACGGGTCGCATCCTCCACCTTGGAAAGCACGATGAAATCATAGGCCTGACGGGGAACGATATGGTAAGCAGGTTGCCCTTCCTCCAGGCTGACGGCAACCGTGCCAGTGGGATGGAGGGCGTCAACCTGCACACCACGGGTATCCATGCCCCATTCCCTCATCAACTGGAGAACCTCCGCCCCCTGCGAGTCGTCGCCGACAGCGCTGACGAACAGAGGATCAAGGCCAAAACCACGCAAATGCCAGGCAACATTGAAAGGCGCCCCGCCCAAAACTCGCGCCCCATCGGGAAAAGTATCGAAGAGCACCTCACCGAATATCAGGGGACGACCTTGTCCTTGAGGAGGCAATATCATATTGATCGTGTTGGCAGGCCCTGGAAAAATATACGCAATCAAACCTTAGCACTTAGACCCACGCCATGCAATTCCCTGAAAATCCCAAGCCACGAAACAACCCTGGCGGGTACCAGGCATCAA
>JALSGV010000068.1 GCA_026982565.1 Gammaproteobacteria bacterium | reverse complement strand
ACAGCACAGCATCATGGTCATTCCCGCGTAGGCGGGAATCCAGGCAAATCAATGGGTTCTGGATTCCTGCCTCCGCAGGAATGACTGAACCCGGGACTCTCAAGTTAAGGAAATTGCAGCACGCAATAACCCTCTGATTTGCCGGGTTCGCATACCTGATTTTTTGGGGCCGGGTAATTTTACTCGATACATTGAGTAATTTGTAATACACTGCACATATGTATCGCCGCCCGGTCTTCAAAACACTCTTCAAGCGCTTATGCGAGCCGAGGCGCTTTATCCAAGTATTGGCGGGTCCACGGCAAGTGGGCAAAACGACGCTGGCGCAGCAATTGATTAAAGCCTTATCGCATCCCACGCATTTTGCCTCAGCGGATGAACCCTCATCGCAAACGACACTCTGGATTGAACAACAGTGGGAAATAGGGCGGTTGCGCGCAAGGGAAAGCCGTCAGCATCATGCCCTGTTAGTACTGGATGAAGCGCAAAAGATTCCTCAATGGTCAGATACGGTCAAACGGCTGTGGGATGAGGACACAGCCACGGGGATCCCGCTTCATGTTCTGGTGCTTGGTTCCTCGCCGCTGCTGGTGCAGAAGGGGCTTACAGAAAGTCTTGCCGGACGATTCGAGTTGATTCCTGTGACGCATTGGTCGTTCTCCGAGATGAGAGAGGCTTTTGACTGGACAATTGATCAGTATATTTATTTTGGCGGCTACCCTGGAGCCGCATCGCTTATCGAAGACGAACCGCGCTGGACACGCTATATTTTGGATTCATTGGTGGAAACCACCATCTCGCGCGATATCCTGCTGATGACACAGGTGAACAAACCGGCCTTGCTAAGGCGCCTGTTTTTTCTCTGCTGTGAATACTCCGGCCAGATATTGTCCTACCAGAAAATGATTGGCCAACTTCAAGATGCGGGCAATACCACAACACTGGCCCATTATCTCGAATTACTGGGAGGCGCGGGCATGGTGACTTCAATTCCCAAATACGCGGGCGAAGAGGTGCGGCGCCGCGCCTCGAGTCCCAAACTGCAGGTTTTCAATACCGCCTTGCTCAGCACACATATTCGGAAAAGTTACAAACAAGTACGTGAAGATGGCCAGTCCTGGGGGCGGCTTGTAGAGTCAACAGTCGGCGCCCATCTGCTGAATGAAGCGATCAGGACCAATACACACATCTATTACTGGCGCAACCGGAATCGCGAGGTGGATTTTATTTTCGAACATGACGGCAAGCTGATCCCGCTTGAAGTGAAAAGCACGGCAAGGAAAACATCCCTGCCCGGCATGCAGGAATTCAAAAAGCATTTCAAGATCCACAAGTCCCTGCTGGTGGGAGGGCAGGGCATCCCATTGGAAGAATTTCTTGGCGCGGAAATCACCTATTGGTATGACTGAAGACCTGTATCCGCAGGCGCAGCTTGCACCCCTCACCCCGGCACATAATCCCCCAGCCGCCCCGCCACCGCCAGCGTGAAATCCCGCAGGCGCGCATCCGCCTTCTCCACATCCTCCCCCGGACGCACCAGCGTCGTCAGCCTCACCAGCGCCCCGTCGGTGCGGTTCTTCGTCAGGGCGTCCCAGAACAGGAACCACTTCACCAGGTACTCATTGGTGATCACCCGCCCGCGCTGCTGAAACCAGTAATACACCAACTGCTTGTACTCCCCCTTGCGGATCTCCACCCGGTTCACGCGCAGCGCGCCCGCGCCCAACCGCACCCCGCCGATCTCGCGCTGCGTCAGGCTGGCGATCCGCCACCCGTCGCCGGGGATGCAGGAACGGGGCGAGTGGGCCGACTCCCCCTTGCGCTGGGAGCCGTAATAGGCCACATAAAAATTCACCTGGCGCCGCGCCTCATCCCGATAATCGGCCAGCACATAGTCATCGAACCTGAGGGCATCGATGATCTCCCGCTCCAGATAATCATTGCGCCCCTCCCACTCGCCAATCACCATGGGAAACTCATTGAAGGACTGCCGCTCAGGCGCCAGCTCCGCGCGCTCCGTCATCACCGACGCGCCCGCGAGCCCCAGCAGCACCAGGGGGATGGTGGCCATCAGGGAGGCCGTCACCGGGCGCGGCCTGAAGCGCGTCCCCTTGGGAACGGGCGCGGGGTACTCGATACCGATCACATCCCCCAGGCGCCGCCGCACCCGCCCGAAACGGGCGAACAGCCACACCTCGCCCACCAGCAGCGCGGTGCACAACAGAAAAATCACCCAGCCCTCGAAAAAATGCAAAAAGCCCTCCGCCATGGAAATACCGAAATTCTCCACCAGCACCCCGATGACCCCGATGCGGAAGCTGTTCATCACGATGGTTATGGGAATGCTGGACAGAAAAATCACCGCCTTCTGCCACCACGCCCCCTTGAACAACCAGGCCACCAGAAAGGCCAGGCTCATAAGGGGAAACAGATAATTCAGACCGCTGCACGCCTCCGCCACCTGCAGCTTGTACACCCCCAGATCGATGACATTGCCCTCCAGATACACACTGATGTCACAGGCGCGAATGAAGGCCACCCCCAGCCGGGAGGAAATCAACTGCAGCTCATTGGAAAGATTATTGAGAACAAAGGCCGGCAGGGGAATCATGAACAACAGGTACAACAAGGGCACCAGAACCACCCGGAACGCCCGCCACCCCATCATGGCCAGCACCACCCCATACAGGGTGATGAGAAAGGCATACTGCACAATGATATACAGCGTGCTCAGCTCGCCCAGGAAATAAACCGCCACCCCCAGCAGCACCACCAGCACCCCGGCCCAGGAGCGCTCGAAGGGAACCTGCTGCAATTCATCACGCCTGAGCCAGACGAGAAACAGCGCAATGAAGGGAATCAGATAACCGTGACTGTACTCCTCCTTGCCCCCCCATGCCGCCAACATACTGGCC
>JALSGV010000067.1 GCA_026982565.1 Gammaproteobacteria bacterium | reverse complement strand
GCGCCATCGCGCCACAGGTTGGCGGTTACGGTGGATTCGTAGGGCGGCCTGAAATCCTTCAGGATGTTCGAGCAGGCCTGCGTGTGCACGTCCTTCGTGGCGAACAGGTCCTTCACGCCGACGGGAATGCCCTCCAGCGGCCGCGCCTCGCCCCTGGCCAGCCGGGCGTCGCTCTCTTCCGCCATCGCCAGCGCCTTTTCCGGCGTCTCGGCCACGTAGGCATTCAGCGCGCGCGCCTGCTCCATGGCCTTCAGGTGCGCTTCCGCCAGCTCCTTCGCGCTGAACTCCTTCTTGCGTAACCCATCGCGTGCCTGCGCCAGCGTGAGATTGGTGAGATCAGACATTTTTCATGCCTTTCAAGAGGAAGAAACGTATTATTCAACCACCTTGGGAACAACGAAGAAGTTGCCCTCGCGCCTCGGTGCATTGGCCAGGATGTCCTCGGCGCGATTGCCATCGACAACCTCGTCCGGGCGCTTCTTCATCGGCATATCCTCGACGGAAGTCATCGGCTCCACGCCCTCGGTGTTCACCTCGCCAAGCTGCTCGATCCATTCCAGGATGGACGAAAGCTCGTTGGCCAGCGGCTGAAGCTCGTCTTCCTGCACCCGGATGCGCGCCAGCCGCGCGATGCGCCGCACCGTGTCCTTGTCCACCGACATTGCGGGAATCTCCAAGCCTTGCGTTGAACCGGGAGCTTGATAACCCAACCCCCGCCCGCGCGCAATGCACGGTTTGCCCTTCCGCTTGTCATCAGGTAGGTCAGCACATGCAGCGTTCAGACTTCTACTTTCAAAATTCTCCAGTTGCAACAATAGGGTTGAGCGTCATGCAACCTGGTGTT
Organism: Gammaproteobacteria bacterium; assembly: GCA_026982565.1. Taxonomy (GTDB): domain Bacteria; phylum Pseudomonadota; class Gammaproteobacteria; order SZUA-140; family SZUA-140; genus SZUA-140. Next base: position 2,095 of record JALSGV010000067.1, on the reverse strand, counting down.
AGCATGGGCCAAAAACACCTTTGGGGAGGAGGGCATCATCATGGAAAAACAACGCGCCCTGTTTCTCGTAACATTGGGCATGTTCACGGCTGGCCAGCTGATGTTGTATCTGATTGGCGCATCTCTGGAAGTTCAGGTTCTTTATGGCCTCCTTTTCATTGGCGTCATCTTCTTTCATGAAAGCTACAGTATCTTCATTTACAGGATACTGACTCCCATCTCCATCGGCATATTCTTCACCCTGTTATATACTTATGCATATTCCATCGATGCCCTCTCCATGATATTGAAAGCATCATTTCGTTTGAACTTCATGCTGGAAAAGTTTTTCACCGTCATATCGACCCTCTATGCCATCTGCATCGCTTTCCTTTTGTGGAAGGGGCTGACGGATCATGACAATCTGAAATCCGAGCTGAACAGGGAAGCGTCCATTGTTCGCAATATTTTGTCATATACATATTACTATAACACAAAAGAAAATATAGAGTGCGCAAATAAAATAAAGAGACTCCTCTCTGTATACATGACAAATATAATCGATAAAAACGCCAACGAATCCGAGAATGACAAGATTCTAAAGGAATGCATAGAAGAAACTTCCAGGATAGACCCTGCAGATGTCAATGATGAGATAGCTCTGTCCGAAATCATGAAAAACCTCACAGAACTTGGTGAGGCGCGGGCACGCAGAAAGGCCCTGATGGAGACAAAAATGTCTCCCTACATGCTTCTGGCCATCTTGCTGATGTCCATTTCCATCATGTTCCCGTTTTACACCAAGACCCCCATGGAATCCGGTGTTGCTGGCTATGTGATGATTTTTACCATGTCCAGTTTGCTGGCCTTCATGTTCATCACCATGCTTGATCTGCGTGATCCATTCATGGGGTTCTGGAAAATCAAGATGGATGCCTTTCAGGGCGTGCTGCAGGACATGGAGGACAACGTCTATTCCATGGACCTGAGAGGAAAGGCTCAGGAAATTGCAGCCGAATAGGCTGATCACCAGCCAGAGGAGCAAGCATCATTCCCAGAACAGCTCCACCAGCGGTACGTCCTCGCGGTGCAGATTGACGGGGCAATCGGGGCAATGGCGGGAATCGGGGCGGTTGCCGCTCCAGCATCTGCAGTTGCATCCGCTGGTGGCACACCTGCTCCAGACGCGCCTGCAGCAGCGATGCCACCTTGCGGCTGCTCTCGCCGCCATCGCGGCTCTCATCGCGCGCCCGCACTATGGCTCGCACCTCCTCCAGCGGCACGCCAGCATCCAGCATCGCCCGGATGGCCCATAATCAGCGCAGGTGGCGGGGATGATAGAGCCGCGTGCCGCCACCGCTGCGCGCCGGAGTCAGCAGGCCCTGCTGCTCGTAGAAGCGCAGCGTGCTTTCCGGCAAGCCCAGCCGCCGGGCCGCCTCGCCGATCTTCACAGACCGATCAGTGTGCCCGGCATCCTGCCTCCTCGCACGCCGCCAGCAGATGCGCGCCCTTCACGCGGGCGGGGGCATGCTCCACCCGCAGCAGCCTGTCCTACCCCGCGCAGGCCTCGACCACGCGGTAAACTCCCGCCGTCCCCCGCAGGTTGCGCCGCAGCAGCCGTGCATCGCAGGCCGCCCCATCCTCCAGATACAGCAGCACGTCCACGCGATCATGCATCGTTCCGGCTCCTTCTCTTTTGAACCTCAATTAAACTTTAGAGCTCACCACACGACTCATGCTGTCTTTCCCGTTTTTGGCGGTCTTCCCGGTGAGAGGAGCCACGTTCTGAGGGCTTGCAGGCCCAGCCTGAACCATGATGTTGCAGGGTATCGGTGTTTCTTGCGCGGGATGGCCTTGCGCCCCTGCACCTGCCTGACACATGCCTGTGCCCAAGCGGTGGCGATGGCAACCAGGGAGAGCATGGTGTGCAGCTTGTTCAGGACAGCAGGTGTGTGTCCTCGGTGTTGAAGCCTCGCCTCTTGAGGTGGGCAAAGAGGCACTCGATCCCCCAGCGCTTGCGATATTGCCGCAAGGCGTGGGGGTGGTCGATGTTGGTAACGACGATCATCAGATCATCGCCGCGGCGTCTTGCCTGAATGTGCAGCAGGCGTGTATC
>JALSGV010000066.1 GCA_026982565.1 Gammaproteobacteria bacterium | reverse complement strand
CAGATCACGCTCGTCCATGCTTTCGGGGATCGGCCAGCCAAGCCCCGCCTGTTGGGCTCGGTTCAGATAATCCACCACCGTGCCATAGCCAATGTTCAGGGCATGGGCGATACCCCGATAGGCCAACTGCGTATTCCGGTCCAAACTGGACACTGATTCCGGTGCAAACTGGACACTGATTCCGGTGCAAACTGGACACTGATTCCGGCTGAAACTGGACACTGATTCTGGTGCAAACTGGACAGTGATTCCGGTTTGAAACTGGACAGTTTTTCACCGCAAACCGGAATCGGCTAAGCGCAGCCCGACGCGGGATTTCCACAACGCCTGTGGCATCCTTCTCGCTTTTTTGAGGAGGGTCCATGGCCAATAAGAGGAAATCCATGCGCAAGATAAAACAAGTATTGAGGCTGGCCTGGGAGGCCGGGCTGAAAAGGCGGCAGATTGCCCGCAGCCTGTCGATGTCACCGACCACGGTGGCGGAGTACCTGCGCCGTGCGACGGCGGCGGGGCTCAGCTGGCCGCTGCCCGAGGCATGGGATGACCGCCAGCTGGAGGCGCAGCTGTTTCCCGCCCTGCCAAAAGCCGCGCGTGACGCCCGGCCGTTGCCGGATTGGGCCGAGGTCCATCAGGAGTTGAAGCGCAAGGGGGTGACCCTGCTGTTGCTCTGGGAGGAGTACAAGGCGATCCATCCCGACGGGCTGCAGTACAGCCAGTTCTGTGACCGTTACCGGGCCTTTGCGGGCAAGCTGGATCTGGTGATGCGCCAGCATCACCGGGCGGGTGAGAAGTTATTCATCGACTATGCTGGCCAGACTGTACCGGTGGTCGATCCGCTCACGGGGGAGATCCGCGAGGCCCAGATCTTCGTCGCCACCCTGGGCGCAAGCGCCTACACCTATGCCGAGGCCACCTGGACCCAGGGGTTGCCGGACTGGATTGCCTCGCACATCCGTTGTTTTGAATGGCTGGGCGCCGTGCCTGCACTGTGGGTACCGGATAACCTGAAGAGCGCCGTTGCCCGGCCGTGCCGCTATGAGCCACAAGCGAATGCCACCTACGAAGATCTCGCAAACCATTATGGCGCCGCCATCCTGCCGGCCCGGGTCCGGCGGCCCCGCGACAAGGCCAAGGTGGAAAATAGCGTTTTACTGGTAGAACGTTGGATCCTGGCCCGGCTGCGCCACCATACTTTTTTCTCCCTGCCCGAACTCAATGCCGCCATCCGGGAACTGCTTGAGGTATTAAACGCCAAGCCCTTCAAGAAACTGCCCGGCTGCCGCCAGGCGCTGTTCGAGCAGCTCGACCGCCCGGCCATGCAGCCCCTGCCTGCCGAGCGCTACACCTATGCCGAGTGGAAAAAGGCCCGCGTCCACATCGATTACCACGTCGAGGTGCTGGGGCATTACTACTCCGTCCCCTACCAGCTGGTCAAACAGGAGCTGGATGTGCGCATCACGGCGCATACCGTGGAACTGCTGCACCACAACAAGCGGGTCGCCAGTCACCGGCGCTCTACCCTGAAAGGGCGCCATACCACGCTCACCGAGCACATGCCCAAGGCCCACCAGCAATACGCCCACTGGACCCCCCAACGCCTGGTGCGCTGGGCGGAAAAGACCGGGCCGGCCACCGCCGAGGTGGTGGCCACCATCCTGTCTTCCCGCGCCCATCCTCAGCAGGGCTTCCGCGCCTGTTTAGGGATCATGCGACTGGGCAAGACCTATGGGGATGAACGGCTTGAGGCCGCCTGCCAGCGGGCGCTGCGCTTAGGCGCCACCAACTACAAAAGCCTGCAATCCATTCTCAAGACCGGCCTCGACCGCCAGGCGCTGCCTGATGAGGAAGAGGCCACCCCTGAACCCGTGGCCCATCCCAATATCCGGGGGGCCGGGTATTACCACTAACTGACCCATAAGGAGAACACAATGCTGTCACACCCCACACTGGACAAACTCCATACCCTGCGCCTGACCGGCATGGCGCGCGCCTTTGAAGAACAACTCAAGATGCCGGACATCGAGGCGCTCTCCACCGAGGAGCGCCTGGGCCTGATGGTCGACCGGGAGATGACCGAGCGCGACTGCCGCCGCCTTCAGACCCGGCTGCGACGCGCCAAGCTCCGGCATCAGGCCGCCATCGAGGACATCGACTACCGCCACCCCCGGGGCCTGGACAAAGCCCTCATGACCAAACTGGCGACCTCGCAATGGATCCGCGAACACCACAATGTCCTGATCACCGGCCCCACCGGCATCGGCAAGAGCTGGCTCGCGTGTGCGCTGGCCCACAAGGCCTGCCGGGATGGACTGAATGCCCTCTATGTCCGGGTCTCACGCTTCTTCCAGGACCTCTCCACCGCCAAAGGCGATGGGCGTTACCCCAAGCTCATGAACGCCATCGCCAAATCCGATGTGCTGGTCCTGGACGACTTCGGCACCGCCGCGCTCAAGGACGAGCACCGCCGGGATTTACTCGAGATCCTGGATGACCGTTATGGCGTGCGAGCCACCCTCGTGACCAGCCAGTTCCCCGTTGAAAACTGGCATGATCTGATCGGCGACCCCACCCTGGCTGACGCCATCCTCGACCGGCTCATACACAACGCCTACAAGATCAATCTCAAGGGAGATTCCATGAGAAAACGCAGAAAAAAGTTGACCTAAACTGGACACTCGGACTCATAATAACTACCCCGCGTCGCGCAGCGATGACGACTGTCCAGTTTACGCCGGATCAGCTGTCCACTTTGCGCCGGAACGACTGTCCAGTTTTACCGGAATACGCACCAACCTCGCTTCATAGCGAAGCCGCAGAATGTCTTTGATTTTACGCATTGATAACCTCTTTTTTGCCACCGTTGTTTTCTCCGCCTGAAAAAGACCGAGATGATAGCAGTCACTAAGTTATTAACCGTCTCATAATTATTTAAACATCAGTGGATTCATGGTAGAATACGCGCATGAGCCAAACAACAGATGCGCGCAGACTGAAACATGAGGATCTCACAGAGCTTCGCAAGCGAGG
>JALSGV010000065.1 GCA_026982565.1 Gammaproteobacteria bacterium | reverse complement strand
TCGTAGCGGTAGGCCTTGGGCAGCCTGCCGTTGACGCAGGCAATGTCCCGCACGTCGATGGCGCTGTCGCCGTTGCAGTCGCGGGCGCTCCCCGCGCCGATGAGGATCCGGGCGATGAGGGCGGTGGCGTCCGCGGGGGCGTAGGGCGCGCCGCCGGCGTTGTTGTCCACCCCCTGCACGGCGTGGGGGCGGGCGGGGTCGTAGGTACGGCTGCCGATCACGCCGTTCCCCCAGGTCTCGCCGCGGACCTGGCCCAGGGCGTCGTAGGCGGTGGCGCGCCAGTAGGTCGCGCCGCCGGCGTCGGTGATGCGGTCGAGGGCGCCGTTGGGGTAGTAGGCATATTGCGTCTCCAGGCCCGCGCCGGGATAGGTGACGGTGGCGGGACGGCTGAAACTGTCGTAGCCGGTCACGATATCATAGCTGGCGCCGCCGACCGCCGTCACCGTTTTTGTCACCCGGCCATAACCGTCATAGAAATATTCTTCGGAGGTTCCGCCGTCCGCGCTGCGCGTGACTTTGTCGAGGCGGCCCATCCCTTTGCCGCCCGCGGTGCTGTCATAGCGCCAGGTGCTGATCTCCACGCCCCCCGCCGCCAGGTTCTCCACGCGGCGGATCAGGCGGCCCGCCAGGTCGTACTCGAAGGTGATGATGTTGCCAACGGCGTCTCTTTGCCATTTGAGTTCTCCGAAGGCATTGTAGCGGTAGCGCCAGAGGCCCATAGCGGGATCATCCTGGCTGATCCTGTTGCCAAAGAGGTCATAGGCCAGGGCGATGGTGTTGCCCGCCGCATCGGTCACCGATGCGAGCGTACCGAACGGGCCGTAGGCGTAGCGGGTCGTGTTGCCCAGCGCGTCCCTGATGGCGACAATCTGCCCCTGGCTGTCGCGCGTGTAGACGGTGACGGGGTCCGCCTCGTCGCTGGTGACCCGCGTCACCGTGGTCGCCAGGCCGCTATAGCTGCTGTTGATCTTCAGGTTATTGGGCAGGCTGCGCTGCGTCTCGCGGCCCAGCGCGTCATAGGTAAAACGGGTCCACTGCGGGGCGCTGGCGTAGGGCAGGCTGGTTTTCTCCATCCAGCCGGTCTGGGCGTCATAGACGGTGTCCCTGTATATTTTTGTCACGCCGTCTTCCTTCATGGTGATTACGCGCAACACGCGCCCCAGCGCATCCAGTTGGGTCGTCTCGGGCGTCAGGGCGCCGCCTCCGGCGGCCGCCGTCTTCGTGACGGCCAGTTCAGCGCCCGCGGCGCAGGAGGCGCTGCACCGGCTATAGACGGTCGTGGTCGTCACGCCCGCAAGCGTCTCTGTCTCGATGCGGCCAAATTCGTCATAGGCCCAGGTCTGCGTCACGCCGGCGGGATCGGTATAGGCGCTCTTCTTTCCCCAATGGCTGTTGTATTTGTATGTTTCAACCAGGTCATTCGTGTTGCCCGTCACCGTGGTTTTGGTCATGGTCCATTCGGGGGTGTTCTGCTGCGCGTAGGCGTATTGCTCGATCCGGGTGATATTCCCTCCTCCGGTCTGGGCGCCCGCGGCAGTGTAGGCCGCATCAAGCCCATCGCTGGTTTTCCGCGTGACCTGGCCGAAAGCATCGTAGCTATAGCTGAGGGTCAGCGGATGGTTGAGTCCGTTGGCGGGGTCGCTTGCGCTGAACTGCCCTGTCGTCTCGGTCTGCAGCAGGCCGTTGCCGACATAAAACGTTCTGTCGGTTTTGCGTATGCGCGTTACCGAGGCGGGCGTTGTGGATTCGGTCTTGACGCTCTGGGTCGACAGTTGCCCCCTGTATAAGGTCAAGGCGGGCTCGGGGATGTAGGTGTTGGCGCAGGTGGTTTTCAGCGCATGTCCGTCGGTGTGCGAGATGCTGACGATCTCCGGGTTGCCATAGCGGTCGTAGGGCGAGCCGTCTCCATCGCCATCCTGGTAGTCTGTTGTGACCGTATCAAAAAGCCCTGTCGCTCCGTTGATTTCATAGCGTTTGTTGATTTTTTTGTCGAGGTAAACGAAGGTGGCGCCCGTGGCGCTGTCCAGGCGGGATCCCCAGGTGTTGATCTCTTCCGAAATGTTCTTGGTTACTGCCGGCGAAACGACGAGACGGGTCAGGGCGTTTTTCACCCGCCCGGTGAGGGGGAACTGCTGTTCGTAGGTATTGACCGTTTCAATGCCGGTGTTGATGTCTTTCCTGGTGACTTTTGCAAAACCCAGCCAGCCGCGCGCCAGGTCGATGCGCGCGTCCTCGTAGTTGTATTGATACCGGTGGTTGTGGTTCCGGGCGATGAGGACGGTGGCGTGGGGCCGGCTGCCGGTTACTACTTCCATTCTGCGTTCAAGCCTCTTTACTCGGCATCGCCTCTGGCTGGTATGCTGTCACCGGAATTATGGAGTTCCTGCTCATTTATCTCGGACTCCCATGTATTCTTATTCTTTCCTCACGCCTAATATTACGCATAGTCTTTTCTACATCCTTCATAATAGCTCTTACTTTTGAATCATACCTATCCTCCCAATATACCCACTTAGCGCCATCAATAATGACAACCTTATAAGGTATGATTGCCTCTTCCAGCCTCTTAATAAACAAATTTGTATACCTTGCACTTGTATACATAATGCGATTTTTTCTAAAGTACCTAAAAAAAATATCAGCAATAATGTTATCTACAACTTCAGCATCAGAAACCCTATACCAAACAGCACCATCATTATCTATTTCAAAGTTTATTCCTTTGTTGTCGAGAATATCGACAAATTCCTTTTGTATGCCGTCTGAATAAAACATAAAACTAACCATACTGTCCCCATCCGCAACAGGTCCAACTGCAATAAAAATAGCAAACAAACCAATTAGCGAATTACCTACAATAGTTTTCAATGCACACCAATCCTAAATATGAGCGAAAGTCATCGATACAAATTAAGAATAAACCCGACAGTTGCATAAATCAGCGGCTATTTTCTGATGAAATAGCCTATATACAGTGCGAAACGCACTTCACATATCTGTTGCTGGAACTCACCAAAAGTGAATTCCAGAGAATGCCATAAATGGA
>JALSGV010000064.1 GCA_026982565.1 Gammaproteobacteria bacterium | reverse complement strand
GGTGAGCCGAAGGTGTTAAACGTGTAACGCTCGCGCCGCTGCTTCGAAGCAGCGGCGCGAGCGACGTCAATATGCCACAGAGGAGGACAAGGCATGAGCAAGAGCCCATACTCGAAGCGGTGGTTCCACGCCGCAATGGACGAATTCGAGAAGCTGGTGCGGGAGGGGCGCATCCTGATCCCGTCGGTGGACCTCGAGCGGGAGGACAAGGAGATGGCGAGGCTGCAGAGGTATTATTGCAATGGAGAGGTGAACCTGGCGTTCATCGGGTTCCTACATGGGCTGTCTGCAGGCCGGGTGTTCTGGACCTACCATGACGTTGAGGTATGATGCTGGCGTTAGACGTGTAACGGAGGAGGCAAGACCATGATCGATGATGCTGTGAAGCTGCTGGACGATGCGTTTGCTGCAAGCGGAGGGGACTTTGGCGAAGCCAGCGGCGCAATCGGCGGGTGCGACGTTGTGGTGTCCGTCGCTCATGACCAGTGGCCAGGCAAGCCGCTGCCGGCAGGGCTGAACGAGAAGCTGTGTTGGGTATGGCGATGGCGCAACGGCAGGTTCGAGAAGCTGACGAAGATCGGAGGGCCGCATGAGGCATCGGACCTTGTGCTGATGTTATCGACCCCGGCGAAGGTCATCATGAACGTGGCCCGTCTGGCGGAGCTGGTCGACGAGCATGTGGATGGCCTGGTGGGCGTCATGTCGGTGGATGGAGACGTGTACGAGCATGCAGGATCCATCATTTCGTTCGTGTGCAGCCGCATAGAAAACAATCATGAAGGTGCGGAGAAGGTGTTCGCACTCCTGGATATAACACAAGGCGTGTTCACCTATGAGAAGCGGACGATGCAGGACGGCAGCATCGTGTGGGTGGTCATACAGCATGATGACAAAGATGGTGTGGAGGACCTGATCGATGCCGTGTTCTGCTGGGCCGACAACGATGTATGGGTGGTTAAGGTGCGGCTGTCGGATGACGAAACGCAGGATTGCGTGCAGGATGGCTGGTTCGGTACGGACTGGCTGCGCAACGGCGCAGCGGCGTGGGTGGTGGCCAAGGTGAAGGAGATGAACGATGCAGACTGATCCGTATGTTGAAGCCATCAAGGCAACCATCCGTCGGTTCTCACGTTCCAAGGTGGAACGGGAGGCCGGGCGCATGCTGGCGCAGGCTGCCGGGGTCGTGATGCTGGTGGCCGAGGCGGATGACGAGAAGTACGAGGCCATCGATGAGGCCCTGCGCAGCATACAGCGGCGCTTCGGGCCGGCGCTGGCGGAGCGCATGGCGGCAACACTGGACAAGGTGATGGTGGAGGTAGCGGTATGACGTGGCTATATGTGGTGATGGGACTGGCGTGGATGGTGCTTGGCGCTTCATACGCCCGTGATGGCGAGCTCCTGATAGGCATGCTTCATGCGCTGATCGGCATGCTGTTCATGCTGCTGCATGTCGCCTATACACTGTCGGGTTTCCAGAGGTAGCGGCGCCGCATTGCCTCACCGCCCGTGCGGGCCGGGCGGACAACGCCGGGGCGCAGCTGCGGCGCTGCTGAAGTCATGGCGCTGCGCCCCGGCAGCCCGCTATCATATGGAAGGAGGAGAAGGAAATGCTGGAGATAAAGCTTCTGGATCTGTTTATCACCAAAACCGCAATGGTGCGTGGCTATCATAAGGTCGTGGCGCGCGCCGAAGACAAACTGGTATGGATGAAAAACTTCATTTCGGGGGTGGTGGAGGGTGTTCATCCAGTCTTTGCTGTAAAGGACCATGATGCGTTGTGGCTGGTTTTCTCGGCTTATGACAAGCATGATCTTAGAGTGCGCATCGTTTCACCAGTTCCTGGCCAGCATTGCGAAGCCGTGCTTGTCGAGATGTATCTGGAGGCTCCAACAGGGTCGGTAATTGCGCGCAACGATTTTGCCATTTCAATGGTTGTGGACGAATTGGATGCGGCGCTGGAATCCGGAGATGTGGAACTGGCGCGCAGGAAGGTCAGTTTCTTGCGGGACTTGCTGCGTGAGGATGGCGTGTACACTCCGGCAGAGATGCGTGATGCCCTGACGCAAGCCCTTGAGAAGATGCAAACCATCAATCCAGACTGATACGAACCAATGCCGGGACACCCCGGCAGCCCGCGCTTGTATTGACAAGCGCCCTGTTAATTGCTACTATACGGCTATGGTTGGCACGCACTGTTTGTTCGTGGCGGCCTGTTGGACGTGTAACGCTGATCGATGAGGAGGTAGAACGATGCGGAGGCCGATATGGGATCTGGATGAGCTTGATGTGGCCGGGATCGAAGAGTTCCTCATGCTCATAAAGCATGAGATGGCGAAGTTTGATCCTGATGCGCCGATGAAAGACCGTGCAAAGGCGCAGCTGAAGATGCTGCTGTATTTCGATCAGATCGCCGATTTGGCGAGCCATGCCACGGTATGTCTGAAGAACGGCGGTCCGGAACCGGGACGGGACAAACTAGAAGACAGCAGAGAAGACATTATGCACGACCCTGTGCTGAAGCCAATCGATGAGGAGGTGGAGCAGTGAAACAGATCAAGGTAACCGCGGTGTTGGCCACCGTAGAGGTTAATACGTGGCAGCACGACATGGTGCTGGAAGTGCCTGACGACGTCGAAATCAACGATGATCTCGCTTTGCACGTAGCCATACATGGCCAAGGGACGGAGCTGCCGGGCGGTGGTCGCGTCGTATCCTATAACCTCAAGCAGCTGAATGGTGAGACGCTGGAAGAAACAGTGGAGGAGGTGAAGATAGACGAATGTTTGACGCAATCGACCTGAGCAAGGCCCGGCCACTCACTACTGCGCTTCGTCGGGAGATGGCGACGCTGGAGCAGGGCGAGGCGCAGGTTCTTTTCGTGGGGCGGTGCCCCAAGCACACCGTCGCATGGGCCTGCAGGCACCTGCGACACGAGTTCCCCGAATACGTCATGACCTATCGCCATGTCGATGGAGTCGCGTTCGTGTTCGTGGTCAACCCGAAACCTGAATGGAGGTAGACAATGGGCATCAATGTCGTGAATCGTGCAGGGCTGGAAGCGCTCGTCGGAGACAG
>JALSGV010000063.1 GCA_026982565.1 Gammaproteobacteria bacterium | reverse complement strand
CCCCATGTACGCCAGGGCCCGTTCCACATCCTGGCGCTTGACGGGATCAGCCACCGACTGCGGCACGGGCACGCGGCCATCGACGGGGGCCACCATCTCCGGGGAGGTCCCCCAGGTCACCTGAGGCTTGATGGCGGCGGCATCCAGGATCACTTCATGGTCGAAGACCGCGCCGGGATCGCTGTGCAATGTTCGCCAGGCCTGCTCCGCTCGCGTCCACAACCCGCCCTTGGGCGCATAGGGACGCCCGCGCACATAATCGATGGTCTTGTCATCCACGGCCACCATGCCGGCCCGCGCCCCGGCCTCGATGGCCATGTTGCACAAGGTCATGCGCCCTTCCATGGAAAGGGCCTCGATGGCCTCGCCCGCAAACTCGATGGCGTAGCCGGTGCCCCCCGCGGTGCCGATCTCGCCGATGAGCGCCAGGGCGAGATCCTTGGCCGTCACCCCTGGGCCCAGGGCGCCGTCGACACGGATTCTCATGTTGCCTGATTTTTTGAGCACCAGGCACTGGGTCACCAGCACGTGCTCCACCTCGGAGGTCCCGATACCGAAGGCCAGCGCCCCGAAGGCGCCGTGGGTGGAGGTATGGGAATCGCCGCATACCACGGTCATGCCCGGCAGGGTGGCGCCCTCCTCGGGGCCGATGACGTGAACGATGCCCTGGCGGGGATCGTTCATCTTGAATTCCAGGATGCCGAAGCGCTGGCAATTCTCATCCAGGGTCTCCACCTGTTCCCGCGAAACCGGGTCGCTGATACCCGCCTCCCGGTTGCGGGTAGGCACGTTGTGGTCGGGCACGGCCAGGATGGAGTCCACCCGCCACAACTGGCGGCCGGCCATGCGCACCCCCTCGAAGGCCTGGGGCGATGTGACTTCATGCACCAGGTGACGGTCGATATAGATCAGACAGGTGCCGTCCTCGTTCACGCGCACCACATGGCTGTCCCACAATTTGTCGTACAGAGTTCTATTGGTCATCGTATTCAGGATTGTTGCTGTCACCGCGGCCGCCTTGGAGCCTGCCGGCCATTCAAACAAGGGCATATCATACCTTATTTCACCGTTTGTTCACGGAAATTCGGCGGCACGAATCATCACTTCATGGTAATATCCCAGCCGGGATTCACCACTGTGTCAGCTTGCGGAACACCATTCATGACAGCAAAAATCATCGACGGAAAAACCATTGCGGCGCAGATACGCCAGACCGTCAAGGCGCGCGTGGCCCAGCGCGCCGCACAGGGCCTGCGCCCGCCGGGCCTTGCCGTCATCCTCATCGGCAACGATCCCGCCTCGGAAGTCTATGTGGCCAACAAGCGCCGCGCCTGCGAGGAAGCGGGCATCCACTCCCGCTCCCATGACCTGGACGAGGACATCACCCAGGATGCCCTGCTCGGACTCATCGACGAGCTGAACCAGGACGACGCCATCGACGGCATCCTGGTCCAGCTTCCCCTGCCGCAACACATCGACACCGAGACCGTCATCGAGCGCATCCTCCCCGACAAGGATGTGGACGGCTTCCACCCTTATAATATTGGCCGCTTGGCCCTGCGCATCCCCGTGCTGCGTTCCTGCACCCCGCGCGGCATCATGACCCTGCTCAAGCATACGGGCGAGGAACTGAGGGGCCTGGACGCGGTGGTGGTGGGCGCCTCCAACCACGTGGGACGCCCCATGAACTTTGAACTGCTGCTGGCAGGCTGCACCATCACCACCTGCCACCGCTTCACCCGCGACCTCGCCGCCCATGTGGGGCGCGCCGACATCGTGGTGGTGGCGGTGGGCAAGCCGGGACTGGTGAAGGGCGAATGGATCAAGCCCGGCGCCATCGTCATCGACGTGGGCATCAACCGCAATGCGCAGGGCAAGCTGGTGGGCGACGTGGAATTCGCCAGCGCCGTGGAACGCGCCGCGTGGATCACCCCCGTCCCCGGCGGCGTGGGCCCCATGACCGTGGCGACCTTATTGGAGAACACGCTCTACGCCGCCGAAGTCCTGCATGGCGGTGCTGGACGTGAGGCTTTAGACGTGAAGGGTGAGGCGTAAGGAGTAAACCCCGAGAATCAAATCGTCACGCCTCACCGCCTGCGCCAGGTCGTCCCTGCCGGCCCGTCCTCCAGGATGATGCCCATCTGCTCCAGTTCGTCGCGGATGCGGTCCGACTCCGCCCAGTCCTTGTTGCCGCGCGCCTCGCTCCGCCTGGCGATGAGGGCCTCGATGGCCTCATCCGAGGCATCGCCACCATCCCCCTTGAAATAGTCGTCCGCGTCGCGCTGCAGAATGCCCAGCACGCCCCCCAGGCGTTTCAGGGTCGCGCCCAGCCGCTGCGCCACCCCCGTCTCACCTTCCGCCTTGGCCTGGTTGACATGGCGCGCCAGGTCGAACAGCACCGCCACCGCCTCGGGGGTGTTGAAATCATCGTCCATGGCGCCGTTGAAGCGCTTCACGTAACCGGCCTCCATGCCCTCCCCGCCGGTCAACGCCAGGCCTCTCAGGGCAGTGTAGAAACGGTCCAGGGAGGCGCGCGCATGTTCCAGATTGACCTCGGAATAGTTGAGGGGACTGCGATAGTGGCTGGCGAGGATGAAATAGCGCATCACCTCGGGATCATAGGTCTTCAGCACCTCGCGCACGGTGAAAAAGTTCCCCAGGGACTTGGACATTTTCTCTTCGTCGATCTGCACGAAGCCGTTGTGCATCCACACATTGACGAAGGGGTGCTGCCCCGTGGCCGCCTCGGACTGGGCGATTTCGTTTTCATGATGGGGAAACATCAGGTCCATGCCGCCGCCGTGGATGTCGAAATGCGGCCCCAGGCAGCAGGTGGACATGGCCGAGCACTCGATATGCCAGCCCGGCCGCCCCGCCCCCCACGGCGCGTCCCAACTGGGCTCACCGGACTTGGCGCGCTTCCACAACACGAAATCCAGGGGATCTTCCTTGGCCTCGTCCACTTCCACCCGTTCCCCGGCGCGCAAGTCATCGGGATTCTTGCCGGACAGGCGTCCGTACGCCGCAAAGCGCCTTACCCGGTAATAGACGTCCCCGTTGTCCGCCCGGTAGGCGAAGCCCTTGTCCAGGAGGCGCTGGATCATATGGATGATGGCGTCCATGGAGGCCGTGGCGCGCGGTTCCTCATCGGGAGGCAACACCCCCAGGGCCGCGGCATCCTCGTGCATGGCGTCGATGAAACGCCCGGTGAGCTGCGCCATGGGCTCGCCGTTCTCGTTGGCCCTGGCGATGATCTTGTCGTCGATGTCGGTGATATTGCGCACATAGGTGACATGGAACCCCTGATGGCGCAGGTAACGCACCACGATGTCGAAAACCACCAGCACCCGCGCGTGCCCCACGTGGCAGTAATCGTAGACGGTCATGCCACACACATAGAGCCCCACCTTGCCGGGGGTAACAGGCGTGAAGACTTCCTTGGAGCGTGTCAGGGTATTGTAGATTTGCAGCATTTGGGTCCCGGGCGTCTGAGCGACTGGCGATAAAAAGAGGCAACCTTACCAAAATTCAGAGGCTGGCGCATTACCCCACCCCATACCTTACGGAATCCGTCAGGTTTGCATGCTGGGCCAGCATAAAAAATCACCCGATATTTCCTTATCAGACAATTCCTAATGCTTGCAAGGTTAATGACGATAAATATGAAACGTGGGATGTAGAACATGGCATCAAAGCGATAAAAAGTAACAAGGGTCACTCAAATGAAAATAAATCTGCCAGTCACCGGGGTGGAACATGAGTTGCGGGAAGGCGAGTTTATCGTTTCCACCACTGATCTCAAGGGGATCACCACCTACGCCAATGAAGCCTTTATTCGCATCAGTGGATTCAGCGAGGAAGAATTAATTGGCAAGAGTCACAACATCGTCCGCCACCCCGACATGCCGCCGGCGGCGTTCGCGGACCTGTGGGCCACCCTCAAGGCCGGAAAATCCTGGATGGGCATCGTCAAGAACCGCTGCAAGAACGGGGATCACTACTGGGTGGACGCCTATGTCACCCCCATGTACGAGCACGGTCAGATCGTGGGCTACCAGTCGGTCAGGATCAAGCCTTCGCGGGACGATGTGGAACGGGCGGAAAAACTGTACCAAAACCTCATGGCCGAAAAACCGCCCCTGTTGCGCCTGCCGCAACCGACCATGAAACAAAAGCTCTATGGCGGCACGGCGATCGTGCTGGCCTCTCTCGGGGTCTTCCTTGCCACGTGGGCAGGGCTGAGTCCTTTAACGGCAGCCATGATCGTGACACCCGCCCTGCTCCTGGCCTGCGCCAATATTCACCTTGCCCTGCGCCCCCTGATGCGAGCAGTGGGAGAGGCCGCGGCCATCGTGGACAACCCCGTCATGCAACAGGTCTACATTGGCTCCACCGAGGATATCCACAAACCAACCCTGGCCATGAAAATGCTGCAGGCCCGCCTGCGCACGATCATCTCCCGCATCACTGACAGCGCGGGCGCCCTCGCCGCCGTGGCCGAGGATACCGCCGCCAGGGTGGAGCAAAAATACAATATCATTCAGCAGCAAAAAGCCGAGACCGACCAGGTGGCAGCCGCCATCAACGAAATGACGGCCAGCTCAAAAGAAGTGGCCTCCAGCGCCGAGCAGGCCTCTCATGCCGCAGACGAGGCCAATCAACAAGTCAACAGCGGCAAGCAGGTCATGTCGCAAATCATCACGGCGAGCCAGACCCTGACCGAGGAGTTGAACCAGGCGGGCAATGTAATACAGGACCTCAAAGAAAGAAGCAATGAAATCAGCGTAGTCCTGGAAGTGATCAAAAGCATTGCCGAACAGACCAACCTCCTTGCCCTCAATGCCGCCATCGAGGCCGCGCGAGCCGGCGAACAGGGGCGGGGCTTCGCCGTAGTGGCCGATGAAGTACGCACCCTGGCCCAGCGCACCCAGCAGTCAACGGAAGAAATCGAGGTGATGATCGAGAAATTCCAGTCGGGCACGCGCCAGGCCGTCAATGTCATGGAGTCCAGTTGCGCCCAGGCCCGCAAGACGGCGGAGAGCGCCACCTCGGGCGGTAAGGCCCTGGAAATCATCACACGCGATGTCTCCACCATCACCGATATGAACCACCAGATCGCCACCGCATCCGAGGAACAGACGGCCGTCACCGACGAGATCAACGGCAGCATTCACAACATCTCGCAGATGACGGACGAGACGGTTCATGCCATTCAGCAGATCGCCGAGGCCAATGAAAGCCTGGCGGGCCTGGCCAGAGGATTCCAGGGCATGTCGCGCCAGTTCAACGCCTGACGTCACCAGATTCATGAACTTGTGTACGAGCACATTTCTCTAGTATCTTTGTGTCTACCCTGAATCCGTGGATTCAGGCCTACATAACAAAATATCGTGCGAGTAATACAAGATGAATATACGCCTTAAATTCGCTTGCCTGCTGTTACTACTCCTGGCACCGGCCCCCTTGCTGGCGGGTAAGACGCCTGGGGCCCATCCCCGTGTGCTGATGGAGACCAGTGAAGGCGATATCATTCTGGAACTGGACCGCGACAAGGCTCCCAGGACCGTGGAAAATTTCCTGCAATATGTCAACGACGGCTTCTATGACGGCACGATCTTTCATCGCGTAATCAGGGACTTCATGATCCAGGGGGGCGGTTACACCACCAACTTCAAGAAAAAGAAGACCCGTGCGCCCATCCGTAACGAAGCGGACAACGGCCTCAGCAACCGGCGCGGCACCATCGCCATGGCGCGCACTTCGGAACCCCACTCGGCAACGGCCCAGTTCTTCATCAACACCACCAACAACCGCGACCTCGATTTCAGGGCGCCGAGAGAAGGAAGCTGGGGGTATGCCGTATTCGGCAAGGTCATTTCAGGAATCAACACCGTGCAGCGCATACAGAGCCTGCCTACCCGCGAGGTCAACACGATGCTGCGCAGCATGCCCGAACCGGTGGTGGTCATCAGGAAGGTTTCTGTCATCGAGAAATGAGGACCGCCGGCCCGTGTCCGCCGCCATCCGCATCGGCACCTCGGGCTGGCACTACCCCCACTGGAAGAAGCGTTTCTATCCCGCCGATGTTCCGCCCGCCGGCTGGCTTCCCTATTATGCGCGGCGCCTGCATTGCGTGGAAGTCAACAACACCTTCTACCGTCTCCCGGACAGTCGCACCGTGGAAGGGTGGCGCGCCCATACCCCTGAGGACTTCACCTTCACCATCAAGGCGTCGCAGACCATCACCCACCGCAAGAAACTCAAACAATGCGGGCAGCTCGTTGACGAATTCCTGGAACGGCTGTCACCCTTGAAAGACAAGATCGATGCCATCCTGTTTCAACTGCCGCCCCGCTGGCACTGCAATACGGGGCGCCTGAGTACATTCCTGGAGTGTCTGCCGCCTGAGTGGCGTTACGCCTTCGAGTTCCGCGATCCCAGCTGGCACGACGAAACGGTCTACGCCCTGTTACGTAAAGCCAATGCCGCCCTCTGCCTCTACGAACTGGGCGACAGCGCCACGCCGCTCATCACTACCGCAGACTTCGTCTATATACGCCTGCACGGCCCGGCGGGGCCCTATGCCGGCAGCTATGCGGTCCCCACCCTGCGATACTGGAGGGAGCGTCTGCTGCGCTGGCAAAAGGAAGGGAAAGACTGCTGGCTGTTCTTCGACAACGACCAGAACGCCTACGCGGTAAAAAACGCCATGGCCCTGCAACAACTGCTCCGTCAGGACACTTGATCCCCAGCCATGAAGAGGAAATGACAGAACTCAGGAAAGATACGAACGGATCATGCCGGCCAAGCCGGCAATATGCTCTTGGTCGTCGTTGAGTGCAGGAATGTAATCGAAACGCTCACCGCCCGCTTCCAGGAACAGGTCACGATTGAGCATGGCAATCTCCTCCAGGGTCTCCAGGCAGTCGGCGGAGAAACCCGGGCAGATAACGTTGATCTCACGCATGCCGCTCTGCGCCAGCTCCTTCAGGGTCTCGTCCGTGTAGGGCTGCAGCCACTGCTCGCGTCCGAAACGGGACTGGAAAGACAGGCGCCACTGCCCCCCGGGCAGTTGCAGCCTTTCCACCACGCGGCGCACGGTGTCGTGACACTGGTCGTAATAGGGATCGCCCGCCTTGCGCGTGCGCTCTGGCATGCCATGAAATGAGAACAGCAAAAAACGCGACCCGCCCTGGGCTTCCCAGGCGCGGCGGATGCTGGCCGCCAGGGCGTCGATATACCAGTCCTGGTCGTGGTAGTGGGTCACCTTCAACAGCTCGGGCGCCTGGGGCCAGGTGGCCAGCGCCGCCTCCACCGCATCATAAGTGGAAGCCGTGGTGGCGGAGGAATACTGGGGATAGAGGGGCAGCACCAGCACCCGCCGCACGCCCGCGGCGCGCAGTTCATCCATGGCCGCGGCAATGGACGGGTTGCCATAGCGCATCCCCAGGGCGATGGGCGCTTGGGGAAAGTCCTCTGCCAGCGCCGTCTGAATACCGGCATGCTGGCGGCGGCTGATTACAAGCAAGGGCGATCCTTCCCTGGTCCAGATACGCGCATAGGCATGAGCCGAGCGCGCCGGCCTGACGCGCAGCACAATGCCGTGCAGGATCAGCCACCACAGCCAGCGCGGCAGGCTGACGATGCGCGGATCCCATAGAAACTCAGCCAGGTAACGGCGCGTGGCCGCGGCATCGGGCGCGTCCGGCGTGCCCAGGTTGGTCAGCAGTACTCCGGTGCGCCGCCCTTCATCGTCAGCCACCGTCCGTCAACCCTCCTGTCCGGCGTTGGAAACCAGCAGGGTATTCATGCGCTTGACGAACAAGGCAGGATCCTCGAGCTGGCCACCCTCGCTGAGCAGGGCCTGATCGAAGAGAATGGCGGCCCAGTCCTTGAAACGGGCCCCGTCCTTCTCGTCGCGGATACGCTCCAGAAGCCCATGGCGGGGGTTGATCTCCAGGATGGGCTGCATATCGGGCAGTTTCTGACCGGCGGCCTCCAGAATCTTGCGCAGGCTGTTGGCCATATCCTCTTCCTCCACCACCAGACAAGCGGGCGAATCCGTGAGGCGATGGGTCACGCGCACTTCCTTGACCTTGTCGCCCAGAGTATCCTTGATGCGGGTAGTGAGTTCCTTGAACTCATCGGCGGCCTTTTCGAAGGCCTCTTTCTCTTCCTTGTCCTCCAGCTTGCCCAGGTCGAGGTCGCCTTTGGCGACCGAACGCAAGGGCTTGCCGTCGAATTCACTGAGGCCCGTCAACATCCATTCGTCCACGCGGTCATGGAGCAGCAGCACCTCGATGCCCTTCTTCCCGAACACCTCCAGGTGCGGGCTGTGGCGCGCGGCGGCGTAGCTGTCGGCGGTGATGTAATAGATGGCCTCCTGGCCTTCCTGCATGCGCGAAATATAGTCGTCCAGGGAAACCGTCTGCTTGTCGCCGTCATTATGCGTGGAGGCGAAACGCAACAGTTTGGCGATCCGCTCACCGTTGGCGTGGTCCTCCGCCGGCCCCTCCTTCATCACGCGGCCAAACTGCTCCCAGAAGCTCTGAAATTTTTCCGCGTCATTTTTGGCGAGATTCTCCAGCAGGCCCAGCACCTTTTTCACGGAAGCGCTGCGTATCAGATCGATCTGGCGGTTGTGCTGCAGAATCTCGCGCGAGACGTTGAGGGGCAGGTCGTCGGAATCCACCACGCCGCGCACGAAGCGTAGATAATTGGGCATCAGGTGCTCGGCGTCGTCCATGATGAACACGCGGCGCACGTAGAGCTTGACGCCCTGACGCCGGTCGCGGTCCCACAAGTCGAAGGGCGCGCGGGCAGGAATATAGAACAAGGTGGTATAGGACTGGCGCCCCTCCACCTGGGAATGCACATGGCACAGGGGATCCTCGAAGTCATGGGCGATGTGCTTGTAGAACTCGTTGTATTCCTCCTCGCTGATTTCCTTCTTGCTGCGCATCCACAGGGCGGAGGCGCGGTTGACGGTCTCCTCTCCCTCCTTGTCCTTGTCGTCGCCTTCCTTCTTCATCACGATGGGCAGGGCGATACTGTCCGAATATTTGCGGATGATGGTGCGCAGGCGGTGGCCGTTGAGAAACTCGTCCTCGCCCTCGCGCAGATGCAGCACGATCTCGGTGCCCCGCTGCGGTTTCTCCACGGTTTCCAGGGTATAGCTGCCCTCGCCGTCGGACTCCCAGCGCACTCCGTGTTCCGCGCCCACACCGGCACGGCGTGTGGTGAGGGTGACCTTGTCGGCAACGATGAAGGCCGAATAGAAGCCCACGCCGAACTGGCCGATCAACTGGGTATCCTTGGCCTGGTCGCCCGTGAGGGACTCGAAGAACTGGCGCGTGCCCGACTTGGCGATAGTGCCGATGTGGTCCATCACTTCCTGGCGCGACATGCCGATTCCATTATCCCTTACGGTGATGGTGCGCGCCTTCTCATCATAGCCCACCCACACCTTGAGATCGCCGTCGTTTTCATACAGCGCATCGTCGGTCAGGGCCTCGAAGCGCAGTTTGTCACAGGCGTCCGAGGCATTGGAGATCAGCTCACGCAGGAAGATCTCCTTGTTGGAATACAGGGAGTGGATCATCAGCTGCAGCAACTGACGCGCTTCCGTCTGAAAATCCAGGGTTTCCTTATGTGTCTCTACAGTCATGCTCGTCTTCGGCTCCTGATGTCAAACAAAGGGGCCATTATACTCCCAGACCATGTCTCCACAAAACATTCGCATTCCACACGGGTCTATGGTTGAATAAGTTCGACAATGAAAATCGACACCGTAACCACATCCCCCTTCCCCGGCCAGAAACCAGGCACATCAGGCCTGCGCAAGAAGGTCAGCGTCTTCCGGCAACCCCATTACCTGGAGAACTTCGTCCAGGCCCTCTTCGACACCCTGCAGGGCGCGCGCGGCAAGACCCTGGTAATCGGCGGCGACGGGCGCTATTACAACCAGGAGGCCATTCAAACCATCATCAAGATGGCCGCCGCCAAGGGCTTCGGCGCCGTGCTGGTGGGCCAGGACGGCCTGCTCTCCACGCCAGCCGTGTCCTGCATTATCCGCAAATACCAGGCCTATGGCGGCATCATCCTCTCCGCCAGCCACAACCAGGGCGGACCGGACGGCGACTTCGGCATCAAGTACAACACCGCCAACGGGGGACCGGCGCCCGAGAAGGTGACCGATCTCATCTACCAGAACACGCAGGAGATCTCCCGCTACCTCATCGCCGACATCCCCGACACGCCGCTGGACGGTATTGGCGAACACCGCGCCGGCGACATGGTCGTCAAGGTCATCGACCCCGTGGCGGACTATGCCCGGCTCATGGAAAGCCTGTTCGACTTCGATCTCATCTCGGACATGCTGGGCGAAGGCCTGTTCACCCTCTGTTTCGACGCCATGAACGCCGTCACCGGACCCTATGCCCATGCCATTCTGGAAGAACGCCTGGGCGCCCTCCCCGGCACGGTCATCAACGGCACTCCCCTGCCCGACTTCGGTGGCGGGCACCCGGACCCCAACCTGACCTACGCCAAAGAACTGGTCGACATCATGCATGGCATCAACGCGCCGGACCTGGGCGCCGCCTCCGATGGCGACGGCGACCGCAACATGATCCTGGGCAAGGGTTTCTTCGTGACGCCCAGCGACAGCCTGGCCATTCTCACCGCCAACGCCCGCCACATTCCCGGCTACCGGGAAGGACTGGCCGGCGTGGCGCGCTCCATGCCCACCAGCCAGGCCGTGGACCGCGTCGCCGCCAAGCTGGGCATCGACTGCTATGAAACACCCACCGGCTGGAAATTCTTCGGCAACCTGCTGGATGCCGGCATGATCACCCTGTGCGGGGAGGAAAGCTTCGGCAACGGCTCCAATCATGTGCGGGAAAAGGACGGCCTGTGGGCGGTATTGTTCTGGCTCAACCTCATCGCCGCGCGCCGCCAGTCCGTGGAACAAATCACCCGCGGGCACTGGCAGACCTTCGGCCGCAATTTCTACTCACGCCACGACTATGAAGGCATGGACGGCGCCATTGCCACGGAGATCATGGACACCCTGCGCGGCAGGATCACCGCCCTGGGCGGCAAGTCACTGGGACGGTACCGTGTCGCCATCGGCGACGACTTCAGCTATACGGACCCGGTGGATCATGACCGCGCCGAGAAACAGGGCCTGCGCCTGGTCTTCGAAGACGGCGCCCGCATCATCTTCCGCATGTCGGGCACCGGCAGCGACAGCGCCACCATCCGCATCTACATGGAAAAGTTCGAAGCCGACCCGGCGCGTCACGACCAGGACACCCAGGAAGCCCTGTCCGACATGATTAAAATCGCCAACGAACTGTCAGGCATTCTCAAACGCACCGGACGTGGCGGCCCCACCGTCATCACCTGATGAATCAAGTGCCGCCCCCTTGATCCAGCAACCGGACCGCGGCCACCACCGCCTGTCCCAGCGCCAGCCCTCCATCCCCCGCAGGCACGCCATGCGGGGACAGGACCCGCAAGCCCGCTGATGCCAGGCGCTCACTGACACCTTCCAGCAACAGTCGGTTATGAAACACCCCCCCGCCCAGGGCCACTGTGGCCACCCCATGCCGATCACACAGGAGCTCCGCCGTCCTGGCCACCGCCTGCGCCAGCCCCTGGTGAAACCGCGCCGCCAGCGTGGAAGACGCAATCCCCGCCTCTTGGTCAGCCAGCAAGGCCTCCCATAAGGGACGCCATGCCAGCACGCCCACCTCACCATCCTGAAAATCGAAAGGATAGGCATGCGGCGCCTCAGTCCGAAATTCGCGCGCCGCCAGGGCCTCAAGCTCCATGGCCGCCTGGCCTTCATGGGTCACGCCGTCACGACACACCCCCAGTGCGGCCGCCACGGCATCGAAGAGGCGGCCGCAGGACGAGGCTGCGGGACTGTTGATGCCCTTCTCCATCATGGCCCGCAGGACGGGCAGTGGTTTTTCCATGAGAAAATGCACGATATCGAGAGCGGAAAATCTCACCATGAAATCCTCCCATCCCAAGGCGTGCAGATGGGCCAGGGTATTACGCCAGGGCTCGCGCACGGCCTGGGCGCCGCCCGGCATGGGAACGGCCTCGAAGTGGGCGAGGCGTTCAAATCCATGGTAACCGGCCAACAGGAACTCTCCGCCCCACAGGGTGCCATCCTCACCCAGCCCCAGGCCATCGAGGGCCACGCCCATCACTTTGTCCTCCCCCAGAGCCACCCCGTTGTCGGCCAGGCAGGCGGCGATATGGGCGTGATGATGCTGCACCTCGAACAGGGACACAGCACCCTCTGCGGCCAGCGCCCGCCCCAGCCGGGTGGAGAGATAGCCGGGGTGCCGGTCCACCGCAATGGCAGTGGGCACATGGTCGAACAAGCGTTCATAGAACGCCAGGTTGCGGCGATAGTCATGCTGAACCACGCCGTCCTCCAGGTCGCCCATGTGCTGCGAGAGCACGGCCTGCCCATCCCGCACCAGACAAAAGGTATTCTTCAGTTCCCCACCCATGGCGAGCACACTGCCGGCGCCGGAAACCCCCGGTGGCAGGGGTATGGCTTGCGGTACATACCCGCGCGCGCGGCGCAGGACACGCGCTCTGCCCGCCATGACGCGCACCACCGAATCGTCCAGACGATTGACGATGTCCCGGTCGTGCAGCAGAAAATAATCAGCAACGGCATGGAGGCGCAGTCGCGCCTCGCCATTGTCGATAACCTGGGGCTCATCACTGCGGTTGCCCGAGGTCATTACCACCGGCCTGTCCATGCCAGCCATGAGCAGGTGGTGCAGGGGCGTATAGGGCAGCATGAAACCCAGGGTATTCTGACCGGGAGCGACGCCAGGCGCCAGGAATTCTCCCGCGGCATCCAACACTATGATGGGCGCCGCCCTGTCCTGCAGCAATGCGGCCTCGGCCCCGCTCAGGCGCGCATAGCGCCGCACCATCGCCACGTCGCGCGCCATCAAGGCCAGCGCCTTATGGCAGCGCCCCTTGCGCTGGCGCAATCTGTCCACCACTTCGGCATCACCCGCGTCGCAGACGAGATGAAACCCGCCGACACCCTTGATGGCAAGGATATATCCTTGACGAATAAGCCGCGCGGCCGTCTCGATGACATCGCAATCACATGCCGGGTCGACGCCCTGGCCCCCGGCATCCTCCAGCCACAGGCGGGGCCCACAATCACCACAGGCATTGGGCTGGGCATGGAAGCGGCGGTCCGCCGGATCTTCATACTCGGCCCGACAGCGGGGACACAGAGGAAACGCCGCCATGCTGGTGCGGGTACGGTCATAGGGAATGGCATGCACGATGGACAAACGTGGACCGCAATGGGTGCAATTGGTGAAGGGATAACGGTAACGGCGGTCGACGGGATCCATGATCTCGGCGAGGCATTGGGAACAAATGGCGGCATCGGCGACCACACCGGTACGCGCCTCCCCTTCCCGGCTGGCATCGATCCTGAACTCACTTTCCATGACCGGGACATCGGCCAGAACCTCGCGCCGCACTGCCTCGATATGCGCCAGCGGCGGTGTCTCGGCTTCCAGGCGCTGCATCAGGCGCCTCAGGTCTTCATCTTCCCCCCACGCCTCGATCACCACGCCGCGGCCATCGTTCCACACCCGCCCTTTGATACCGCATTCCCGGGCAAGACGCCACACGAAAGGACGGAATCCGACACCCTGCACGACACCCGTGATGCAAATCCGTTCACCCGACATTTTTCAACAAATCCTGGGCAGCTGCTCACCCACCAGCCAGTCCACGATTCGCCTGCCACCGAAGGCCGTCTCCATCTGCACGAAACCTTGGACGTCCGCCACCACCTCGCCGATGATGGCGGCCTGTCGGCCCAGAGGGTGAGCCCGCATCACTTGTAACAGGCACAGCGCATCGCCGGGAGCGCAGATGCACACCAGCTTTCCCTCATTGGCCACGTAGAGTACGTCGAGTCCCAACAACTCACAGGCGGCGGCCACTTCAGACCTGACGGGAATGGCGTCCTCCTGCAGCAGCATGCCCACGCCGGACTGTTGCGCCAGTTCGTTGAGGGTTGTGGCAAGCCCCCCGCGTGTCGGATCACGCAGGCAGTGTATGTCCGGAGCTGCGGCCACCATGGCGGCCACCAATTCGTGAAGGGCAGCCGAATCGGATTCGATGCAGGTCTCGAATGCCAGGTTCTCGCGGCTGGACATGATAGCCACACCATGATCACCCACCGTGCCGCTGACCAGAATGACATCGCCCGGCTGGGCACGATTTCCCGAAATTTTCACGCCATCCGGCACCACGCCCACAGCCGTAGTGGTAATGAAAACCCCGTCACCCTTGCCTCTCTCCACCACCTTGGTATCGCCCGTCACCACCGGTACTCCCGCCTTGCTGGCGGCCTGCGCCATACTGGCCACGATGCGTTCCAGATCGGCAAGGGGAAATCCTTCCTCCAAGATAAAGGCGGCGGAAAGATAGCGGGGATGGGCGCCGCTCATAGCCACATCGTTGATGGTGCCATGGACAGCGAGTGCGCCGATATCGCCGCCGGGGAAGAACAGGGGCGAGACGACATGGCTGTCGGTGCTCATCACCATGCGTCCGGCGGATACATCAAATGCCGCCTGGTCATTGGCCTGCCGCAGTATCTCATTGTCCAGGTGCCTTACAAACAATGCCTCGATCAGTTGCGCCGTGGCATGTCCCCCGCTTCCGTGGGTCATGTCGACAGTGCCACGGCGCACATCGAGGCGCATGGGGAAGCGCCTGATCACGGTATTCACCGAACGGCCTCCACCTTGATGGCAACAGGGGGCTGGCGCAAGCGTCCATAACTCCAGTAGGCAGCGCAGGCGCCTTCCGATGACACCATGCAGGCGCCCATGGGGTTTTCCGGTGTGCATACCGTACCAAACAGCCTGCACTCTGCGGGCTTCCTGGCGCCGCGCAAGACGGACGGGCACTCACATCCCTTGCTGTCCGGGGCTGAGACGCCAGCAATGGAAAAACGGCGCTCCGCATCCCACACACCAAAGGCATCCTTGATCCGCAAGGCGCTGTGCGCAACCAAACCCAGGCCGCGCCATTCGAAGGCGTGGCACAACTCGAATACCTCTGCTACCAGTGCCTGTGCCTTGACGTTACCCCTGCGGTTAACGACCCGGGTATATTCATTCTCCACTTCGCAGCGACCCTCGTTAAGCTGGCGAATGAGCATCAGGGCCGACTGCATGACATCCAGGGGCTCGAAACCGGCGATCACCACGGGCCGCCGGAATTCCGCGGGAACGAACTCGTAGGGACGGCTGCCGATGATAGCGCTGACATGGGCGGGACCGAGAAAACCATCGATGGATACTGGCGCCATGCCTGGCACGGCGGGTGACTCCAGAATGCTGCGCATGGCCGCGGGAGTCAGCACGTGATTGCAGAACACCGTGAAATTAGTCAATCCCTCGGCCTGCGCCTGCCTGATGGCCACGGCCGTAGGAGGAGTGGTCGTCTCGAAACCGATGGCGAAGAATACCACCTGCCGCCCGGGATTGTCGCGGGCGATGCGCAGGGCATCCAGGGTGGAATACACCATGCGCACATCCCCGCCCGCCGCCTTGACCTTGAGCAGGCTTTGGCGCCCGCTGCCCGGCACGCGCAGCATATCACCATAGGTGCACAAGATCACGTCGTGCTGCTTCACCAGATGGATGGCATTGTCTATGCGGCCAATGGGAAGCACACACACCGGACAGCCGGGCCCGTGCACGAATTCCACATTACATGGCATAAGATCCTGTACACCATAACGGAAGATGGCGTGCGTGTGCCCCCCGCAGAACTCCATGAGTCTGTATTCCCGGGCAGAGTCCACTTCCCTGCCAATGGCGGCAGCCAGTTTCTGCGCCAGATGATGCTGACGGAATTCATCCACGTACTTCACGATAGCCCGTCTCCAGTCAGACCTGCCTCCGCGAACAGCGCCAGGGTACGCCGCGCCTCTTTCTCGCTGAGCTTGTTGAGGGCATAACCCACATGAATGAGCACAAAGTCATCCACTTGCACCTCATCCACCAGTATCAGCGAAATATCTTTTTTCACCCCACCCAGTGCCACTGTCGCCATTTCACCATGCTCATCGATGGCAATGACTCTTGCGGGCAGGGCCAGGCACATCTCAATAACCTCCCGGCAGGGCTTTATGATACCAACCCAGGATATCCTGCTCGATCCGCACACAGCGCGCCTGACTCGAGTCAGGGGTATAGGCAGACAAGTTATCACCATGGAGACGCCCTGCCTTGGAAACGATGTCAATGCCGCTTACGTATATTGCGCACATCACTCCACCTCCAGTTCCTGGATTCTCATCTCTGTACCCGCGGTCAACTGCAAAGACTGACCGCCACAACCCGGACAAGCATCAAAGCGCTGTGCCACCGCCATGGTCTTTTCACATCGCGCGCACCATGCTGCGCCGGGCACCTCGACGACCTCCAGGGTGGCCCGATCCGCCAGAGTACCGCGCGCAGCGGCCTGAAAGTTCAAGCGCAGGGCCTCAATCCTGATACCGGACAAGGCGCCGACTTCCAACCTCACGGTTTTCACACGCTGGTAACCTTGCGCTCTGGCGTCGTCAGCCAAAGCCCGCAATATACCTTTGCAGAGGGAAAGCTCATGCATTTATCATTTCGTCTCCTGCCGTGAAAAGCCTGTTCGGACAGCTCTCCCCGCTATCCCGAAAAAAACTAACTTTACAGCCCAGCGACCTCCATGCTCTCTGGTATTCTATGCTCCCACCTGGATCATGTCGAAAACTAATGCTTGAACAACCCTGGCCGATGGTATAGTTTGCATCACAACCTCGAACTGGCCAACAGGATGGAAAGGCATCGTGACATCTTTCGATACCAGCAAACAGCTCTATATCCTCTCTCTCTTTCTCATACTGCTGCTTCAAATAGTATTTCCGCCTCCTGCGGAGGCCATCCCCGCCTTTGCCCGCAAATACAACCTGAGTTGTGTCGCCTGCCATGCCGCCTTTCCCCGGCTCAATGAATTCGGACAAAACTTCAGTGACAGCAACCTGAGACTGCCCAATTGGCGTGAAGGTACGGTGGATACTGGAGATGAGCGCCTGGCCCTGCCTTCCTATGCCCCTTTTGCTATCCGCGCCCAGGCCTTCGGCCAGGCGCGGAGGGGCAAGTCCATCGACCCGGTCAGTGGCGCAACAGAACAGGCCCGCAGCGACTTTCAGACACCCTATCTCATCAAATTTCTCGCCAGCGCCCCCCTGAGCGAACACATCTCCTACTATTTCTATGGCATCTTCGCAGAGAAAGGCGGCAACGGCGAGGTCATCATCGAAGATGCCTGGTTCCGGCACGACGATCTGTTTGGCAGCGGAATAAGTCTGATGATGGGCCAGTTCCAGGTATCCGACCTGATGTTCGCCCGTGAAACCCGCCTGACATTCCAAGACTTCATGGCCTACCGCATGGCAGGCATCACCTATGACCGAGGCCTCATGTTCGACCGCGACCTCGGCATTTTCGATCTGGGGCTGGGCCTCGTCAACGGCAACGGCATCGAGGAAAACTTCAACATCAACAGCCCGGGCTACCGTCGTCCCGACAAGATGTTCGATAATAACAGCGACAAAAGCGTCTTTGGACGCATCGGCGCCAACATCGGCCCCGCCTCCCTCGGCCTGTTCGGGCTGGCCGGGGAACAGGCCAATGCCACCGGCTCTGCAGGCATTGACAGCGGCAACCGTGATACGGACAAGCGCGTCCTCGGCATCGACGTATCCGGCATCATCCATGGAAAAAGCTACTGGTTTGCCCAGGCGCTATGGAATTCCTGGGATGGTTTTCTGGATGAAAACAAGAAATATGAATGGTGGGGCGGCTTTGTGGGCGCAGACTACATTGCCTCTGATACTTGGGTCTTCTCTGCACTCTATAACTATGCCGACGCCAATGACCTCAACGACACGGACACCATCTATGAGGGCATCGATATCAACAGTCTGTCATTGACGGCATCGTATTACTTCATGCGCAATGTCAAAGGCATCACCGAGATCAACATCGACTTTCTGGATGAGGACAAGCAGCGGGGAAGTTTCTACACAGGCCATCTAAGCAAGGAGGACTACATCCTTTTTGGGTTCGATGCCGCGTTCTAGACATAATACCTAGAGATGAGGCAACTCCGTATGCTCATCCTGTGTGCGGGCTTCCAACCATTTTGAGATGAGATTGACTTCTGCCTGCACCAGTGGCCGCTTTTGGGTTGCCACCTTTTCTTTGTAGGAAGCAGTCACCTCATGTACCTGCCATCCCGCACAGGTTTTCTCCAGATCCTCATCTGAAACTTCCTGCAAGCCTGCGATGATCGCGTCCAACGCCTTACTGGGCTTCTCTATTTTCTTGATATGGATGTTGTTGCTGACGATAAAGACCGCGAAGAGAACGTAGGGCATTGCATAAGTGAACATGAAGACCAGATCCTGATCGGCCTCAGGCTTCTTGATAGAAGGTACAGCGACCAGCAGGATAAAAGCCAGTATCGACCCTACTACGGCGATCATATACATGAGAAACTGGTAATTCTTCTTGCGGAATACGGCGCGCTCCCTCTGGGCACGATCCAGCTCACGCAAAATTTCATCCTGCGATGGCGGTTCACTATCGATATCGAACGTCAAAGGCATTTTATGCTCCTGATTATTATGCCATTCAGCACCCTCACTCATACGTCACACACCCCTCTTGCAGGAACTGCCGCCCCCCTCAGAAACCTCTCACCATGAAACAGAGCACTCAGGCACCGGCTTATAAAGTAATACCCCATGCTCTACTGGAGTGCAAGCAGCATCCCCGGAAGCGACTCTACTTTTCTCTCACCAAGCTGAATTCACACAATAAATATAAAGCAATTATGGAGGCCGTCTCAGGACTTGAAACGAAAGCGCGGCAGGCTGATATTGAAATAGATAGCCAGCATGCGCGCAACAAAGATACCCACCCCAGAGAATAAGGCCGCGTAAGTCACATCGACCCCCAGATATAACAGGCCGATAAATACCAGCGACCCCGCCCAGGATACTGTCGCATAGAGTGGACTCTGGAATACGACGGGTGGCTCGTTACACAGTACATCACGGAAAATACCGCCCAATGTACCGGTCATAACCCCCATGAAGCTGGCTATCAGCCAGGGAGCGCCTGCCAACATTGACACCAGGGTCCCCGCAATAGCAAAAGCCGCGAGTCCAGCAGCGTCGGCCACCAGAAAAAATTTTGGTGGAATCACCATCATACGAGCGGCAAGGAACATAGCAATCGCACTTGCAAAGGATGCGATGAAAAATATCTGCTCCTGAATCCAAAAGACATCCCTGTCCAGCAGCATATCACGCAAAGAACCACCACCGAGCCCGGTAGCAATGGCAATGATCACTACCCCGAACAGATCAAATTGCTTGAATCCTGCCTTAAGGACACCAGAAGCTGATGAGACGACCACAGCGATTAACGTAATCCAATAAAGATTATCCAATAGGGATGGCGTCAAATTTTCAATCATTATTAACCCGGCAACCATATATATCGTATTCAGCCATTGCGTGCCGGTTCGCTGCAAGGCGGCGAAAGGCCGCTGTAGTCATTCTACAGCAAATTTCGCCAACGCAGTCAGCGGGCCGGCA
>JALSGV010000062.1 GCA_026982565.1 Gammaproteobacteria bacterium | reverse complement strand
TCATGGGGGTCGCAGGCGGCATGAACCCGGAAGACCTCGGCGTAAGTCATGCGCCGGCACGCGGATTGTGATGGCAGCAAGGTGGCCACCAGAACGGCCACTTCATTCATCAGGGCATGATGATCGCAGCCGGGCCGGTACCATTCCAACAGGGTGAACTCGGGATTGTGACGGCCCCCCGCCTCGCCGTCGCGGAAGGCCTTGCCGATCTGAAAGATGGGGCCGCTGCCCGCGGCCAGCAGACGCTTCATGGCCAACTCGGGCGAGGTCTGCAAATACAGCTCCAGCCCGCGCGCGTGACCAGGGCCGGTATAGCGCGTCGACAGGCTGCTCAGGTGGGGTTCGGTGCTGGCATGACGGGACAAGAGGGGGGTATCCACCTCCAGCACCCCGCGCTCATGGAAAAAGTGCCGGATACGCCTCAGTACAGCGGCCCGCAGGCGCAGATTGTCCAGCGTCGCCGTCGGCCACCAATGCAAACGCCCCTCCTTCCCCTTCACGCTGCACGCCTACCCCTTGACCCGCGCCGCGTATTCCCCGCTGCGGGTATCCACCTTGATGACTTCCCCCACATTGATGAACAAGGGCACCCTGACCACGGCGCCCGTCTCCAGGGTGGCCGGCTTGTTGCCCCCCCCCGAGGTGTCGCCGCGCAGGCCGGGGTCGGTCTCCGTCACTTCCAGCTCCACGAAATTCGGCGGCGTCACCGACAGGGGCACATTGTTCCACAGGGTAACGGTGCACATCTCCTGACCCTTGAGCCACCTGGCGGCATCCCCCATGGCCTCCCTGGATACGGCGAATTGCTCATAGCTCTCGGGATCCATGAAATGCCAGGTGTCTCCATCGTAGTACAGATACTGCATCTCCGTATCCACCACGTCAGCGGCCTCCACCGTCTCGCCGGACTTGAAGGTCTTCTCCACCACCCGCCCCGTCCTGAGATTGCGGTACTTGATGCGGTTGAAGGCCTGCCCCTTGCCGGGCTTGACAAACTGGTTCTCCACGATGACACAGGGATTGCCATCCAGCATGATCTTGAGACCGCTCCTGAATTCATTGGTACTGTACGTCGCCATAACTTCCTCTGGATTGATGTTTTCTCGCCCGGCCGGGGAGCCTGTTTATCTTGTGCCCGGACCGTCGTAACATGGGAGTGACCCACGAGCTAAATATTTACATTGAACTCAAAGGACAGACCATTGCGTCCCGGCACGCTGACTGCGTTGGCGGAATTTGCTGTAGAATGACTACAGTGGCATTTCGCCGCCTTGCGGCGAACCGGCACCCGATGGCTGAAAACAATATTATTGTTGCCGGGTTAATAATAACCGAAATGACGATCATAGCGCGAAAATCATTTTCCCCGCAGCCCGCGCCCTGGCAGCAGGAACTGGCCCGCGGATTCCGCCATCCCGCCGAACTGCTCAGCGCATTGGGGATTCCTGCCGATCATCCGGCCTTGTTGTTCGAGGACAGGGCGTTTCCCCTGCGCGTGCCCGCCAGCTTCGTGCGGCGCATGGAGCGGGGCAATCCCGATGACCCCCTGTTGAATCAGGTACTGCCCAGAAAAATCGAATACCATGCCACCCCCGGATACGGCGCCGACCCCGTTGGGGATGGACAAGCCATGCCCATCCCCGGCCTGCTGCACAAATATTCCGGGCGCGTCCTGCTGGTGCTCACCGGCGCCTGCGCCATCCATTGCCGCTACTGCTTCCGCAGGCATTTTCCCTACGGCAGCGCCAATCCCAGGAACTGGAATGAGGCGCTGGGCTATGTCGCGGCTGACAGCAGCATCGAAGAAGTGATCCTCAGCGGCGGAGATCCCCTTACCCTGAGTGACGCGCGCCTGGGAAACCTGGTGAACAGACTGGAAAAGATCGGACATATTAAACGCCTGCGCATTCACACCCGTCTCCCTGTGGTATTACCCGCGCGTATCGACACGGATCTCCTGGAGTGGCTCACCCAATACCGGCTCCATAAAGTGATGGTCATCCACGCCAACCACCCCCATGAAATAAACCATGAAGTCAGCGTGGCCCTGGCCCGTCTAAAGCAGGCCGGCGCGACACTAC
Source organism: Gammaproteobacteria bacterium (assembly GCA_026982565.1). GTDB lineage: Bacteria > Pseudomonadota > Gammaproteobacteria > SZUA-140 > SZUA-140 > SZUA-140. The sequence continues at coordinate 17,943 of JALSGV010000062.1, read as the reverse complement.
TCAACCAGTCCGTGCTACTGAAAGGCATCAATGATGATGCCGCCGTGTTGGCGGATCTCAGTGAAAGGCTCTTCGATAGCGGCGTGCTGCCCTACTACCTGCATCAGTTGGACAAGGTGCAAGGAGCCGCGCATTTTGCCGTGAGCGACGCACAGGCCAATGACATTCATCAGAAGTTGATGGCCTGCCTGCCGGGCTATTTGGTTCCACGGCTGGTCCGTGAGGAAGCCGGAACAGGATACAAGGAGCCTGTCGGACTTGGATGATCGTAGCGAAGCAGCCGGAAAATTAAGAACGATCTTTTGCCGCCGGCACATTGCAGGTCCGTATAACCACGCGCCAGACCGTTTTTTTCGAACACTCCGCTCATATTAACCCGGCAACAATATATATTGTATTCAGCCATTGCGTGCGCACCGCGCCTTGTTCCAACGCAGGCCTGAAGTCCTGAAGACGATATATATTGTTGCCGGGTAACTACTCACCCCTCAGATGGCGGAATAGTCGCTATACGTCATTCCCGCATGGGGTAAGCGGGAATCCAGTGGTTTTAACGACATGGATTCCGGCTCATTTGTACCCGCAGGGTGAAAATCGTGCGGAATGACGGGTATCCGGGGGCATGAGTAGTTACGTTGCCGGGTTAATAAGTTTATCCTGAATAAGATTCCGCTCTCTCGAGACCTCATCTCTGAATTTTTGAGGCCACAACCCTCACGGTTTGGCGATGTATCCCCAAAAAGCTTATTGTTCTAACCGCCAGGAACAACAGCAACACAAGAAAAAAGGCCGGCCCCAGCCCTCCCAGACTGCTGCTGTTATTTCGACGATCAGGATCTTCCAGGTTTAATTGGGCCTCCACGATGGTGCTGCTCACGGAGACGCTATTGTTGGCAATGTTAATGTCACTTTTACTGCTGACTACAGTCGAATTGCTGACAGCGCCGGTCGCTGTCGGGATGACATCGACGATGATCGAGATATCCTCTGCTCCGGGATCAACCGCTCCGAGGTTACAGGTTATCACGCCGGCAGCAAGCGCACAGTCTCCCTGGGAAGGGGAAACCGAATCAAAATTGACACTGCTGGGCAGGATATAGTCCCATCTCACATCGGCAGCAAAAAGTCCTCCAGTATTGAAAATCTGGCTGCTTATGGACAGCGCTGAGTTCTCCTCTACTGGGTCTGGTGAAACGGAAGTGCGGATTGACAGGTCAGGGTATCCGCTGGACAGGATGGCGCCACCCATGCCCACCGCAACAAACTGACTGCCATTCCAGGCCGCGGCATGAAGCCGGAGATCCGCCACCTGGGCGTTAAACAACCACCTTGACCCGCTCAAGCTGGAAAGCACAATCCCCAGGTCCCCGGTGATAAGAAACTGAGTATCGTTCCACTCCACGTCAAAAAGATCTTTCGATGTTCCTGAAGACATGGGTGACCAGCTGACTGCATCGGCGCTGGAAAGAAGTGTACCTGCCGAACCTGCGGCCAGAAGGCGGTCAGCGCCCTGTTTCACACCATAGAGGTTTTGAGAAGTTCCAGAGTTTTGCACCGTCCAGGCAAGGCCATTGGGACTGGTGAGAATGACGCCACCGTCTCCCACCAGGACAAACAGATTGACACCGGCATCCCAGCTTACGGCGTTCAGCCGCTCGCTGACACCAGTGGCCTGCAGAAACCAACTGTCGCCGTCAGTGCTGGTAACTACCGTACCCCCATCACCCACAGCGAGAAACAGGCCATTGGCAAAGGTAATGGCCTGGAGATTGCGAGTGGTTTTGGAATTACCGCTCTTGTCGAGCCAGGCGCCGCCATCCGCACTGGTGATCACGGTACCACCATCGCCCACTGCCACAAAGGTTGAATTCCCCCAGGCTATACCATTGAGAGAGACGGCGGGGGCGCCGCCAGAGCCTGTCCAACTCAGCCCGTCACTGCTGGTGAGCACAAGGCCACTCGCGCCTACGGCGACATACAGATTGCCGCCCCATACGATATCGTTAAGGTCGCGGCCACTCGTGATATCACCATTGGCATTGGACCAGTTACCACCATCTGGGCTGACCATAAAGACTTCCTTTCCTGCCACCACCAGCCGGGCATTCACGTCGTCCCAGGCGACACCTTGCAATTGCTTGCTCGTGCCGGAATTTTGCGCGGTCCATGCAGCACCGTCAGGACTGGTGAAAATGACACCATTGGTGCCTACGGCAACGAATTGGCCGCCATCCCAGACAATGTCATACAGTGTCTCCTTGGTCAGAGCCCCCTGTTTTGTCCATGTGAGACCATCCGGGCTGGTAAGTACTGTACCTGAGCTGCCTACCGCAACGTATCGACTGCCGTTCCATGCCACCCCCCGCAATATGATACCAATCTCCAGGTTGCGTATATCCCAGTCAGTACCATTGTTACTGGTGATGATGTGTCCCGAACTGCCCACGGCGATGAAGTGGCTCAGATCATCATTCCAAAGGATCCTCTGCAGAGAGGCCCCGACACCTGAATCAACCGAGGACCAGGTGTTTCCATCACTGCTGGTGAGCAGCTCTCCATTGGCGCCTCCGGCAACAAAGCCTAGCGCTGGGCTCCAGGCAACATCAAACAGGGCTGTATTGATACCAGTAGTATGAAACGACCAGCTTGTTCCATCATCGCTGGTGACCACGATACCATCCGCCCCCACGACAACATAACGGGCACCGGTCCAGACGATGCCGTAGAGCTGATGAATGACGTTGATACTATCGGCGCTCCAGGCAGCGCCATCGGCACTGGACGCGATGACACCGCTGGACCCCACCGCCAGGAAACGATTGCCATCCCAAATGACCGCCTTGAAATCGCTGTAGGCAGGCAGGGGGTTGATGACGCTCCACTTGGTATTTGCGGCCTGAGTCGGTGGCACCAGTGTCATCAGAAAAAGGAAAAGGACAGCAGGCAACGGGTAGATCATTTTATTCGAGGCGCGCTTTGGCCCAGCCAGCAATTGCTGGCTCAGGGTGTGGAGGCGCGCCTGTTTCCAGTATACGAACCACCTGTTCACCGATTTCCCACCAGAAGTTTCACAATGCGTTTTCAGCTTCCCATATGGCTCTGCCAGAACCTGCTGAATAGATTGAATTGAGGAAATAACATATTAGACAGAACCTCAGCCCTGTGGCAATACCTGCTTTCATTCCCAATTACATTGGTGCTATTAACCCGGCAACAATATATATTGTTGCCGGACTGATAACACTGAATACTCAAGAAACACACATTCACCAAATAACCATGAAAAGATCCGGGCCTGATGAATATTGAGGAAGGCTGAAGAAGTGTGGTATAATTTTTTTATGCTCAGGCCCTGAGAATAACCGGGTCTGAACCCACTCAGAAGATTGTCTCTCTGATGGGTGGGCTGCAGGAAAATCACTCTGGGACAATCACCACAAACATTGTGTCAGCTAGCGAGCCTAGCTATGCCGTTGATGACACATCGAATTCGCCAGGGAACCCACAGGCGGCCTGCATGAAGATGCCAACGGACGGAAAATTGAAGTCCGCCCTGGCATCCAACCCAATAACTCATCCATCTGATCCAGCCGTTTGCTACTGGCACGGCACATAGTCAAAACTCTAAGGAGCCATGACGAAACTGGAAGAAATATTGGACGACAGATATGTCAGGAACTGACTTCAAGCATGCACTGCAGAAATTTCCAAATCACCACATAAATAACTCACCCCATAAAAATAGATTTACAATACTATTTTTTATTCTCGTCTTTTGTTTCATAGCCCTGGGGGGCTGTGCCAGCGATCAAGGAGTCACGCCGGTCAGGGAAAGCGGCCCCATTCGCTACCCCACCGGCGTTCAACTGGCCCTAGACCTACCGAATGCATTAACTGAAACCACGCCCCAGGCGATCAGCGCCCAGGCTGCCTCCCAGGTTAATTTTGTCGGCAGTGTTTTCGGCAACAGCAATATTATCAGTAATTCAGAATTCGTCTTCGATCCGTTCTTAGGACAGGGCAACAGCAGTGCCACGCAGGCTGATTGCCCCGGTGTAGGACCTGAGGAGCCATCCGGCATCGCCCCCAACGGCGCTTATCAAGGCTTGTGTTTCGCACGCGCCATTCAGTTAAGCCTTAAACGCATGGTCAGTGACTATGCCAACACCAAAACCATCATCGGTTCGGTGGCAAGCCAGCTCAGCGGCGTACAAGAGAACCGGGTAATTCAATATTACAACCCTAACATCGAAACAAGTGGAGGTACGGGCCTGATCATCAGCTTCAAATACTACTGTGTTCTGAACTGCAGTAATCCAGATCCTGATCAGCGGGACTACACTTATGAATTGGGCCTGGCCAATGCCAGCGACCCCACCACCCCGATTGGACACATGAAATGGACCGTGAAAGCGGATGGCTCAACCTCAGGCACCATGGTTGTTGCCCAAGGGTTGATGTCCCTGGCCACAGGCTGGCGGAACACATTCAACATACAGAATACCGATGCGCCCACTCAGATCCAGTATACGTTCTCCTCTGATTCTTCGGGAAGTCTCAAGGAGTTCACTATGAAATATGCCAATAACGGTGGCGATGAATTTCTCCATGACGCCAATGTCGTTCGTATCGAGCGGAGACCGGCAACGGCCACCGAGCCGGCCTTATGGATAGTGCAAGGCACTATCGTCTACAAACTCGGCCTGGGTGTCAATCCCGCCCGCGGGCCCACCTGGCACCCCCAGGTGGGCAACATAGAAACCAAGCTGCATTTCAATGCAGTGGCTGAAGACATTACAGAGGGTGGGCGCGCATTATTCAATGCGGTGCTGGCCGATGATACCGCCAATGCGCTGGTGCGCAGCACGGCGTTGAGCCCCGTGAGCCTGCAGGATTCCCATTTGTGGGCCGCATATAAGAAACTCTTACAAACAATATACACCGAAGCCAATTACCGCTCCTGGGGACTGGGAACCCAGCGCTCTATTCTGATATGGGACAGCGCCTCCAATAGCCAGGCAAGCCTGCCATTATTCAGCGGCATCAGACCCCTGGATTTCGATCTCAGCGCTGATGGCAGAAGGCTGGTCACCGGCAGCGAGGACGGCTGGATGCGTATCTATGATACAGACGCAGACTCGACTGCTTTTGGCACCGAACTGTTGAGCTGTCAGCCACACGGAGGAGTGGCCGTTTATACAGTCAGGTTCTCCAATGACGGATCAGAGGTGCTGACCAGTGGCGGCGACCATCAGGTCCGGCGTATCAGTTCAGCAGATTGTAGCGTGGTCGCGGAGATCACCCATCCCGCGGATGCCGCCTGTGGACCCAGCGCATATAATGGATATTATTCAAGCATGCGAGCCGTATACTTCCCTGACGGCAGCGCGGTGGCCACTGTACAGGCAACCCGCAACGGTGCCATGGTGCGTCATTGGACACTATCAGGCACTTTGATACGCGAAACCCGCCAGGAACATATTGGTGTGGCAGAGGGCTATATCGACCCGGGGGCCTTGTCATACCAATGCGCCCGGATGCATAGTATCGAGGTAGATCCCAGTGGAGGATCGATACTGACAGGGTATGAGGATCAGACCGCGAGAGTTTGGGACTTGGCTGGCGATGCCGAATTGATCCTGCGCCATGGGAGCGCCGATCCAACCGCCGGCTACCTGGGTGCAGGTATTTTTGCCTTGTTCAACCCTGATGGCACCGAGATCATCACGGCCAGCAATGGCGATGGCAGCGGCATATATCGTTGGGAAATACCCAGCCTGTCCCCTGGCACTTCAGTCGTGGTAAACATTCCCAAATACCAGGAATCCACATATCCAAGCAATGTCCTGTCCTATTCACCCGATGCCAGCCTGTTATTTGCCGGGCATCTCAACAGGATGAGCGTATACACCGTAACATCCCATACCGCACAGGCCGGCTCGGTGCTGACGCCAACCAGCATCGCATACCAATACCCGGCCAATGTGCGTGGACTGCGGGCCGAGTTCCTGCCGGGGTATGACAATAGCGTAGTTTTTACGATTAACCCAGGCTTTGGAGCGACTGGCGCTGTCACTGCCTACAATGCGCTTGAACTGTGGAACAACCAGCCTGCCACCACCATGCCTTTCATTGGCCATCAAGGTAATGTGTCATGGGTTTCCTTTTCGAGCGATGGGAAACGGCTCGTGTCGGCGGGCTCGGATGGAACTGTGCGCATCTGGGCATCCCGCTATGGCGCTCTGATAAAGACCCTGTTGGGACATGGTCCAGATCCTCTCAACAGCAGCCTCACCCTGGTAAACAGCGCGGTTTTTGTTGACGGAGACACCAAGGTTCTCAGTGCGGGCGTGGATGGTAATGCGATTCTTTGGGATGTGGCAAGTGGAACCGAACTGCGACGTTTTCCACACGCGTCTGATAGCAGGATTGCCGTGGCAAACGGAAACTTTACCCAGATAGCAACTGCAGAAGAAAACGGCAATATCACCTTATGGGACCCACAAGACAATAGCGCTCCTCTTGCCACGCTGGCGAGCGCTCATATCGGCGGGGCAACCTCCTTAGTATTTTCTCCCGATGATACCATGATGGTCAGCGCGGGCGAGGATGGAGTCGTCCGGTTCTGGGATGTCACGGTCACCCCACCTACCAGTATCGGAAGCTATAATGCCGGCGTCAGGCTGTATTCACTGGACTATGCTCCAGACGGCTCGCGTGTGGCTGTAGGTTCAGGGGATGGCCTGGCAAGAATTATTGGTGGAAACCCGGCAGACACCGCCACCTTTGCTCAACTAATCACCTCAGTTGCCCATGCGGGCAATGTCACCTCTGTTCGCTTCTCGCGGCATGACAATGGCATGCAGTTATTGACCACACGGGATTTCTTCCAGTCCGGCGGCAGCGTTTACTCACATGAGGTGCGCCATTTTGACGTGGATTCAAACTCAACTTCCTATGGGCAGCTGTTGATGTCGCACACGGATGGCTACTACCCCCAAAACAGAAATACGGTAACCAGTGGAACCTTCTCTCCCGATGGGGCTTTCGTGGCCGCGGGTTACCCTGGTGGCCGTTTTGATCCCTCATGGGTCGATTTTGACGGGGTATGGGCCACCTATGGCTGGGCGGATGAAACGGATGTCTACAACCCTTATTTTCTTGAACCCATTGTCAGCAACTCGGCCTCGGATTGTTTCCAGCTGTCAACTATCACACCCTCTTCAGTCGCGCCGAGTTGCCGTGTGACCTGTGCCGACGTGGCCAATGGATGCTTTGTCTATAAGTTGAAATCGGCCTTCAGGCACAATCGCGAGCCAGCGGCCTCGCCAGTGATCGATCCCCAGAACTATGTCGGATTGAGCACGGCCCTTGATGATCTGACAAACAGTAATTCATGGTATATCGATAACTTCACTCCGATCAGCGTTCCCCAGGTGCAATAACTACCTTACTCGCCAGCCAGCCCGCCTTGCAAAAGGCGGGCTGGCCATATATGCCTTATCAACCCGGCGTCCAAATGATGGTGTTTCATGAGAAATCGGCGACCGGCCCGGACAGCGCCGATCCAAACACCCCTGGCCCCCTCACCACCGATAGATCGCGGGTCCAGTATGATCCTGCTCCCGGTGCCCTTGGCCTTGGCCTTGCCCCGGACGACTTGGGCATCATCACATAATCTGACGGCAGTGAATTGACATTCGATGGCCTTGAGCGCCTTATCTGGCAAGGCCAGTCAAGCTCATCCCAGGCCAGACAGGCCCGGGGCAATTATTTCTCCTGGCACAACGGCTCATGAGGAATCACTTTCCTGCCGCACGCAGTGCGGCAATGCGTTCATCCAGGGGTGGATGACTCATGAACAGACGCTTGACGCCCTGCCCGAAGCTGCCGGAGATACCGAAGGCCGCCAGTTGATCAGGCAGGTGAGGCTGCTTGACGCTCTGCTTGAGCTTTTCCAGCGCAGCGATCATCTTTTCCCGCCCCGCCAGTTGGGCGCCACCGGCGTCGGCCCTGAACTCACGCTTGCGGCTGAACCACATGACAATGATGGAGGCCAGCACGGCCAGCAGCAGTTCGGCGATGATGGTGGTGATCCAGAAGGCGGGTCCGTAACCCCGCTCGGTCTTGAAGATCACGCGGTCGACGAAATGCCCGATGACGCGGGAGAGGAAAATCACGAAGGTGTTGATGACGCCCTGGATGAGGGCCAGGGTGATCATGTCGCCATTGGCCACATGGCTGACCTCGTGGGCCAACACGGCCTCCGCCTCGTCCCGGTTCATGGCGTGCAGCAGGCCCGTGCTCACCGCCACCAGGGCCTTGTCGCGGCGCATGCCGGTGGCGAAGGCGTTGACATCGGGCGCATCGTAAATAGCCACCTCGGGCATGCCGATGCCCGCCATCTGCGCCTGGCGGCGCACCGTGTTCACCAGCCAGTTCTCGGTCTCATTGGCCGGCGACTCGATCACCCGCGCGCCGGTGAAGCGCTTGGCGGTCCACTTGGACATGGCGAGGGAGAGGAAGGAACCACCGAAACCGAACACGGCGGCGAATACCAGCAAGGCATTCAGATCCAGATCCACGCCCTGCTCGTCCAGAATGCTCTCCACCCCCAGCAGCCGCAAGGTGATGCTGAGAACGATCAGAATCGCAATATTCGTCGCTAAAAACAATAAGATACGCTTCATTAAGCCACTCCCTTTGAGGTGATCCAATCCCAGCTCATTATCATTGGGCCGGTTATTCTTTTTTCAAGCCCCGTACGTGAAGTGCACGAGAAGGGTGAAGCGCGAGGCAAACCCCCGCTTCACGCCTCACGTCCCAACCCGGTCCACCCGGCGGAATCCCTTGGGCAGCAGGTTGCCGCGCCGGCCCCGCTCGCCCGTGTAGCTTTCCAGGTCACGGGGCTTGAGGGTCACATGGCGCTGTCCGGAATAGACGGTCAGGCGCCCGTTCTCCGGCACCACGGCAATGGCGCACACATATTCCTCCCGGGCCGCCACGCGCGCGGAGGGTATGCCGATTATCTTGACGCCCTTGCCCTTGGCCAGGGCGGGCAGGTCCGCCAGGGAATGCACCAGCAGGCGCCCCTCCGTGGTGACGGCCGCCACCCGGTCGCTGCCGGGGTCGAGCACCCGTGCCGGCGGCAGGACGCGGGCTCCCTTGGGCAGGCTGAGCACCGCCTTGCCCGAGCGGTTCTTGGTGTGCAAATCGCCCAGCCGCGCCACGAAGCCATAACCGGCATCGGAGGCGATGAGGTAACGGTCGTCGGCGCTGCCCGCCATCACGCCCACGAACAGCGCGCCCTCCGGCGGGGAGAGACGGCCCGTGAGGGGCTCGCCCTGGCCGCGCGCCGACGGCAGGCTGTGGGCCGGCAATGAATAGACCCGCCCGGTGGAGTCGATGAACAGGGCCAACTGGTTGCTGCGCCCCATGGCGGCGGACTGAAAGGCGTCGCCGGCCTTGAAGGACAGGCTGCGCGGGTCGATCTCGTGCCCCTTGGCGGCGCGCACCCAGCCCTTTTCCGACAGCACGATGGTAATGGGATCAGACGACACCAGCGCCGCCTCGTCCATGGCCTGGGCGGCCTCGCGGGCCACGATGGGCGAGCGGCGATCGTCGCCATAGGTCTCGGCATCCGCCTCCAGTTCCTTGCGGATGAGGGTCTTGAGCCGTTGCCTGGAGTTGAGGGTCTTTTCCAGTTGATCACGCTCCGCGCTCAGTTCCTCCTGTTCTCCGCGGATCTTGATCTCCTCCAGCTTCGCCAACTGGCGCAGGCGGATATCGAGAATGGCGTTGGCCTGGATCTCCGTGATGCCGAAACGCTCCATGAGGGCCTGGCGGGGATGGTCCTCGGTGCGGATGATCTCGATCACTTCGTCGATATTGAGATAGGCGATGAGCAGGCCATCGAGGATGTGCAGGCGCTGTCTGACCTTGTCCAGACGGTATTCCAGGCGCCGCCGCACGGTGGTGGTGCGGAAGCTCAGCCACTCCGTGAGGATCTCGCGCAGGTTGCGGGTTCCGGGCCGTCCGTCCAGTCCGATCACGTTCATGTTGACGCGGTAGGTGCGCTCCAGATCCGTGGTGGCGAACAGGTGGGACATGAGCGCGTCCACGTCGACGCGGTTGGAGCGCGGCACGATCACCAGGCGGGTAGGGTTCTCGTGATCCGACTCGTCGCGCAAGTCTTCAACCATGGGCAGCTTGCGGCCGTTCATCTGGGCGGCGATCTGCTCCAGGATGCGCCCCCCCGAAACCTGGTGGGGCAGCGCGGTGATGACGATGTCGCCATTCTCCCGTTCATAGCGGGCGCGCATGCGGATGGAGCCGGAGCCGGTCTCATAGATCTTGAGAATATCCGCGCGCGGCGTGATGATCTCGGCCTCGGTGGGATAGTCGGGGCCCGGCACATACTCGAACAGCTCCGCCACGGAGGCCTTGCTGTTGCCCAGCAGATGCACGCAGGCGGCGACCAGTTCCCTGGCATTGTGGGGCGGAATATCCGTCGCCATGCCCACGGCGATGCCGGTGGCGCCGTTGAGCAACACATGGGGCAGGCGCGCGGGCAGCACCCGCGGCTCTTCCAGGGTGCCGTCGAAATTGGGCACCCAATCCACCGTTCCCTGCCCCAGTTCCGAGAGCAGCACCTCGGCGAAACGGGACAGGCGCGCCTCGGTATAGCGCATGGCCGCGAAGGACTTGGGATCGTCCGGCGCCCCCCAGTTGCCCTGCCCGTCGATGAGGGGGTAACGATAGGTGAAGGGCTGCGCCATATGCACCATGGCCTCGTAGCAGGCGGAATCCCCATGGGGATGGAACTTGCCCAGCACGTCCCCCACGGTGCGCGCCGCCTTCTTGTACTTGGCCGTCGCCGCCAGCCCCAGCTCCGACATGGCATACACGATACGCCGCTGCACCGGCTTCAGGCCGTCCCCGATATGGGGCAGGGCCCGGTCGAGAATGACATACATGGAATAATCCAGATACGCCTTCTCCGTAAACTGCTTCAGCGGCAGTTGTTCAACGCCTTCAAAATTCATGTCGATGGTTTTCATGATTTGGGTAGATACAAATTAGTAAGGATAGATACAAGGGGAAAGATACAAGGTACAAGGGGTGGTGCATAGAAGTCTTTCCCCTTGTACCTTGTATCTTTCCCCTTGTATCTACCCAATTACACCTCCGCCCTATCCCCCATCTCCTCCAGCCACGCCTTGCGGTCGGCGGCGCGTTTCTTGGCCAGCAGCATGTCCATCAACTGGTTGGTGTCGTCCCCCGCTTCGATGGTCAGCTGCACCAGGCGCCGCGTGTCGGGGGCGATGGTGGTCTCGCGCAGTTGCATGGGATTCATTTCACCCAGGCCCTTGAAGCGCTGCACGTTGATCTTGCCCTTTTTCTTCTCCGCGGCAATGCGGTCCAGTATGCCCTGTTTCTCCGCGTCGTCCAGGGCATAGTACACCTCCTTGCCGATATCGATGCGGTACAGGGGCGGCATGGCCACGTAGACATGACCCGCCTTGATCAGCGGCCGGTAGTGGCGCACGAACAGGGCGCACAGCAGGGTGGCGATGTGGGCGCCGTCGGAATCGGCATCCGCGAGGATGCATATCTTGCCATAACGCAACTTGCTCAGGTCCTCCGACCCCGGCTCCACGCCGATGGCCACGGAGATGTCGTGCACTTCCTGGGAGGCCAGCACGTCGCCGGGCTCCACCTCCCAGGTATTGAGGATCTTGCCGCGCAGGGGCATGATGGCCTGAAACTGGCGGTCGCGCGCCTGCTTGGCCGAGCCGCCGGCGGAATCGCCCTCCACCAGGAACAGTTCGGCACGGGCGGGATCCTGGGCGGTGCAATCCGCCAGCTTGCCCGGCAGGGCGGGGCCGGAAGTGGCTTTCTTGCGCGCCACCTTGCGCCCCGCGCGCAGGCGCGCCTGGGCGTGGTTGATGGCCAGCAGGGCGATGGCCTCCCCCGCCTCCACATGCTGGTTGAGCCACAGGCTGAAGCTGTCCTTGACCACCCCGGAGACGAAGGCCGCGCATTCGCGGGAGGAAAGGCGCTCCTTGGTCTGCCCGGAGAACTGGGGGTCGGCAAGCTTGACGGACAACACATAGCTGCAGCGGTCCCACACGTCGTCCGGGGCGATTTTCACGCCGCGGGGAATGAGATTGCGGAACTCGCAGAACTCCCGGATGGCATCGGTCAGACCGGTGCGGAATCCATTGACATGGGTGCCGCCCTGTGCCGTGGGCACCAGATTGACATAACTCTCGGTGACCGGCTCGCCTCCCTGCGGCAACCACAGCACCGCCCAGTCCACGGCCTCCGCATTGCCCTCCATGTGGCCCATGAAGGGCTCCCGGGGCAATACCTCGACCCCCTGGAATTCCCCCAGCAGATAGTCGCGCAAGCCCGCCTCGTAGAACCATTCCTCCTTCTGGCCGGTGTTCTCGTCATGGAAACGGATGGTCAGGCCCGGCGCCAGCACCGCCTTGGCGCGCAGCAGGCGCTTGAGGCGCGACAGGGAAAATTTCGCCGAATCGAAATAGCGCGGGTCCGGCTTGAAGCGGATGGTGGTGCCGGTGTTCTGCCGCCCCACCTTGCCCAGCACCTGCAGCTCCGAGGTCTTCTCGCCATGGGCGAAGGTCATCTGGTATTCCTGCCCGCCGCGCCTGATGGTGACCACCAGGCTTTCGGAAAGGGCGTTGACCACGGAGACGCCCACGCCGTGCAGGCCGCCGGAGAACTGATAATTCTTGTTGGAGAACTTGCCCCCGGCATGCAGGCGCGTGAGGATCACCTCCACCCCGCTCACCCCCTCCTCGGGATGGATGTCCACGGGCATGCCGCGCCCGTTGTCGGCCACGGTCATGGCCCCGTCCTTGTGCAGGGTCACCTCGATACGGTCGGCATGGCCGGCGATGACCTCGTCGACGCTGTTGTCGATGACCTCCTGGGCCAGGTGGTTGGGCCGCGTGGTGTCCGTATACATGCCCGGCCGCTTGCGGACCGGGTCGAGCCCGCTGAGTATCTCGATTTCGGATGCGTTGTAGGTACTGCTCATGGCGCCACTGTTTCCGGCATTTCACCCTGTTGCAAAGCTGCGTAGCTTAGCATGAAGCACGGCAATGCCAATACCAGTCATTGCCGATTTATTGTAATATGCCACGCTGATTCAGCAGCGAACAGCGCGGGAGAGAAGACCCTTGGCCAAAAAGCGCAGCACCGGTAAAACGGAACAAATCGATCTGGAGGAGGCCCTCAAGGAACTCGAGGCCCTCATCGAGCATATGGAGGAAGGCGACATCACCCTCGAAGAATCCCTCAAGTGCTTCGAGCGAGGGACGCAGCTGGCGCGCGGCTGCCAGGAGGCCCTCAAGGCCGCCGAGCAGAAAGTGCAGATTCTCCTGGAGAAGAGCGGCCAGGCGGAACTGAAGGATTTCAGCCGGGAAGAGGAAGACTGACATCGCCACCCCGCTGGAAAACCTCTCCCTGCTCTCCGCGGCGCGTATAGAACGGGCCCTGGATCACTGGCTGCCGGCCGTTGACACGACCCCGCCTAGCCTGCACGAGGCCATGCGCTACAGCGCCCTGGCGGGAGGCAAATACATCCGCCCCCTGCTGGTCTACGCCACCGGCCAGGCCCTTCACGTCAGCCTCGATGAACTGGACGGGCCGGCCTGCGCCGTGGAACTCATCCATGCCTATTCCCTGGTCCACGACGACCTGCCGGCCATGGACGACGACGACCTGCGGCGCGGCAAGCCCACCTGCCACAGGGCCTTTGGCGAGGCCATCGCCATTCTCACCGGCGACGCCCTGCAATCCCTCGCCTTTCATATCCTCGCCCATGACCCCGCCATCAAGGCCGGGCCCGCGCAACGCCTGAAAATGATCGATACCCTTGCGGTGGCCAGCGGCTCCCAGGGCATGGCGGGTGGACAGGCCATCGACCTGGAGGCGGTGGGCAAAGAACTCGACCTGGACGAACTGGAAAACATGCACATCCGCAAGACCGGCGCCCTCATACGCGCCAGCGTCACCCTGGCCGCCCTGTCGCGGGAGGATTTGCCCGAGAACCTGCTGCACCAGCTGGGCAGCTACGCGCGCTGTATCGGCCTCGCCTTCCAGGTGCAGGACGACATCCTCGACATCGAGAGCAGCACCGAGGTCCTGGGCAAGACCCAGGGCGCGGACAGAATGATGAACAAGCCCACCTATCCCGCCCTGCTTGGCGTCGAAGGCGCGCGGCGCAAGGCCGCGGAGCTTCACGAAGCGGCCTTGCATCATCTGGACGAACTGGGGGCGGACGCCGATCCCTTGCGCTGGATCTCCGAATACATCATCCGGCGCAATCGCTGAGGCGCGCCGGCCCTCACCCCCACCCTCCTGCGGGGAAGGGGGTGGAGGTGAGGCGTTAACGCCCGTACAGGTGGGTAAGATGGCGCAGGCGCCCGGCCGCGCCCTCCGCCAGTTGCTCCCACTGGAAACGCCATGACCAGTTACCTTCGGTGGTGCCCGGTGTGTTCATGCGATGCCCGCCACCCAGGCCCAGAATATCCTGCATGGGTACGATAGCCGTCACCGCGACGGAAGAGAGGGCAAGGCGAATCAGGGGCCAGGGCATGGCCTCATCAATACCGCCCACATAGTCGTGCAGATAATGCCGCGTCCCCTCGTCCAGTCCTTCATACCAGCCAAGGGCGGTGTCGTTGTCGTGTGTGCCCGTGTAGACAACCGCATTGTGTTCGTGATTGTAGGGCAGATAGGGATTGTCGCGGTTGCCGTCGAAGGCGAACTGCAGGATTTTCATTCCGGGCAGATTGAAGCGTTCCCGCAAGGCCGTCACCTCCGGCGTGATGATGCCCAGGTCCTCGGCGACGAAGGGCAGCCCTCCGTAATGGATGCGCAGGGCCTCGAACAATTGCCCCCCCGGCGCCTCGACCCAGCGGCCGTTCATGGCCGTCTCTTCTTCCGCGGGAATCTCCCAATAGGCCTGGAAGCCGCGGAAGTGGTCGATGCGGATCATATCGAAGAGGCGCAGCTGCATGGCGATGCGCCGTTTCCACCACGCGAAATCATCGGCTGCCATGGCCTCCCAGCGATAGTGTGGATTGCCCCAGCGCTGGCCGGTCTCAGAGAAGTAGTCCGGCGGCACCCCCGCCACCACCAGGGGGCGGCCGCTCCCATCCAGCTCAAAATACTGCCGCTCGGCCCATACATCGGCGCTGTCATAGGCGATGAAGATGGGCAGGTCGCCAAACATCAGGACGCCACGTTCATTGGCATAATCCTTCAGGGCCTGCCACTGGGTAAAAAACACGAACTGTTCGAAGCAGATCTGCTCGATGAATCCATGCAGGCGCAGGCGCGCCGCCTGCAGCGCCGCCGGATCGCGGTCGCGCAGCGGC
Source organism: Gammaproteobacteria bacterium (assembly GCA_026982565.1). Classification (GTDB taxonomy): domain Bacteria; phylum Pseudomonadota; class Gammaproteobacteria; order SZUA-140; family SZUA-140; genus SZUA-140. Next base: position 2,530 of record JALSGV010000062.1, on the reverse strand, counting down.
GCCGGCCATTGCGACCAGTCCCGGCCCTGGTGCTCCCGGCGCAGCGCCAGGTAAAGGGCGAAGTCCGCCAGCCAGTCCTGATGTTCCGCCTTGAACTGGGCCAGGCGCCCGCGGTCCTCCTCAGCGCTACGGCTGAGGAAACCCTGAAAGGCCTTCTCCAAGAGACAGAGGCGGTAGTCGAAGGAGCATTGTGACGGCTCCTTGCCGGCGTGGACATCCCGCTCGCTGAGCCAGCCACGCGCCATGAGGTCATCCAGGCTGATCAGTTGCGGATCACCCGCATGCACCGACAGGCACTGGTAGGGGGAACGATGGTGATGGGTCGGCCCCAGGGGCAGCATCTGCCAGATGGTCTGGCCGCTGCCGGCAAGAAAGTCGATGAAGTGGCGCGCCTCGGGACCGATGTCGCCGCTGCCCCAGGGGCCTGGCAGGGAAGTGGGATGCAGCAGGATGCCGGCGCGGCGGCGCGCGAAGGGATCAAGGGTCATATCAAGGCTCTGCCCTTCACGACAGAGGCCCTATAAACATCACAATGAGCTATGATATTCCTGCCCCAGCATCTCCGGCGTGACCAATACGACCCCCTGGGGGCTGACGTGGAAGCGTTCCGCATCCTCCTCCAGGTCCTTGCCTATCACCATGCCATCGGGAATGGCGCAACCTTCGTCGATCACCGCCCGCTTGATAAAACAATTCTCACCAATATCCACATTGGGCATGACCACGCAGTCTTCCACGATAGCATAGGAATGGACGTGCACGCCCGAGAACAACAGGGAATGGCGCACCACTGCGCCGGATACGATACAGCCTCCGGACACCATGGAGTCGACCGCCATGCCGCGCCGGCCCTCGTCGTCGAAAATGAATTTGGCGGGGGGCAACTGGGCCTGGTAGGTCCAGATGGGCCATTCCTCGTCGTAGAGATTCAATTCGGGCGAGATGCCGATGAGCTCCATATTGGCCTCCCAGAAGGCATCGATGGTGCCCACGTCACGCCAGTAGGCCTGCCTGCCCGTCTTCTTGTCGCGGAAGGAGTAGGCCACCACGTTGTACTTGTCGATGGCCATGGGAATGATGTCCTTGCCGAAATCATGGGAGGATGTGGCGGCATCGGCATCCTGCCTGAGCTGCTCGCAGAGAAACTGCGTATTAAAGACATAGATACCCATGGATACCAGGGCAATATCCTCGCGTCCCGGCACGGGGCGCGGGTTTTCCGGCTTCTCCTCGAAACCGATGACGCGATCATCCTCGTTGACCGCCATGACACCGAAGGCGCGCGCGCTCTCGATGCCGGTCTCGATGCAACCGATGGTCATATCGGCGTTCTTTTCCACGTGGTGGGCCAGCATGGGTCCGTAGTCCATCTTGTAGATATGATCACCGGCCAGGATCAGAACATATTCCGCGCCATGACCGCGAATGATATCCAGATTCTGAAATACCGCGTCCGCAGTGCCCACATACCATGAATCGGCCACCCGTTGCTGGGCCGGCACCAGCTCTACGAACTCCCCCAGCTCGGCGCGCAGGAAACCCCAGCCGCGCTGCACATGCTGAATGAGGGAATGGGCCTTGTACTGGGTGAGCACCCCGATGCGGCGGATACCGGAGTTGAGACAATTGGAGAGGGGGAAATCGACGATTCTGAACTTGCCGCCAAAGTGTACCGCCGGCTTGGCGCGCCATTGAGTCAATTGCTTCAATCGCGAACCCCGTCCACCCGCCAGGATGAGGGCGATGGTATCACGGGTCAGGCGACTGACGAAGCGCGGGGTCTGGCCGTTCTCGGAACCTGTCTTCACATCCGGTTCATCTTTCAAGGTGTCCACTCCTCTTTCCTGGCAACCGGTACCGTAGAAAAAACCCGACTACTGAACAAGCACATCAAATGATTCCTGGCCTGATTTCCACAACATATCGCAGATGGCGATTGCTAGATGCTTCCGCCTTTATGCTATCATCATTTCCATAGACAATGCGAGCGCTTGACGGCGACAACCACCATTTCATCAACGAGAAGAAGCCATGAAGACCGCCACCCGCGAAACCCTGTCTCACGACGCAGAAAAAATCCTGGAAGCGCGGCATCATGATCCCTTCGCTTACCTCGGCCGCCATGCCGATGGCGAACAGCTCGTCATTCGCGCATTCATTCCCAATGCAAGCGGCGTCGCCATCGAGGAGAACGGCGCACAGATGGAACGCCTCTATCATTCCGACCTGTTCGAGTGGCGTGGACACCGTGACGCGGTGCCCGCGCACTACCACTTCCAGTGGACGGACATCCATGGTGTTACCCACACCCTCTGTGACCCCTACAGTTTCACACCGCAATTATCGGACTTCGACATCCACCTGTTCGGCGAAGGCAACCATCTCCACGCCTACCACATGCTGGGCGCAAATGTTCGTACCGTAGACCAGATCCACGGCACCCTGTTCGTTACCTGGGCGCCCAATGCAGAGCGTGTCAGCGTAGTAGGCGATTTTAACGCATGGGATGGCCGCCGGCATCCCATGCGCG
>JALSGV010000061.1 GCA_026982565.1 Gammaproteobacteria bacterium | reverse complement strand
GCAGGCCTGAAGTCCCTGACAGATTGAAATAAAAGGACAGGCCATTGCGTGCCGGCCCGCTGACTGCGTTGGCGAAACTTGCTGTAGAATGACTACAGCGGCATTTCGCCGCCTTGCAGTGAACCGGCACGCAATGGCTGAATACGATATATATTATTGCCGGGTTAATAGTTTTATGAAAAAACATTTATTCATTACAGTGGAGGGCATCGAGGGGGTAGGCAAGTCCACCAACCTCGCCTTCATCAAGTCATGCCTTGAGACAGGGGGGCGTGAAGTGGTCATGACGCGGGAGCCGGGAGGGACCGCCCTGGGCGAGGAGATACGTGAGATTCTCCTGGCCCATCGCCATGCTGGCATGGCCGATGATACAGAGCTGTTGCTCATGTTCGCCGCCCGCGCGGAGCACATGTCGCGTGTGATCGGGCCGGCGCTGGCGCGAGGGGCAACGGTATTGTGCGACCGCTTCACTGACGCCACCTATGCCTATCAGGGTGGGGGCAGGGGGATCGATTCGGGGCGCATCGCCGTGCTCGAAGACTGGGTACAGGGACCTCTGCGGCCTGACCTGACACTGCTGCTGGACGTGCCTGTGGAGATCGGCTTGCAACGCGCCGGCCAGCGCGATACGGCGGATCGCTTCGAAAAAGAACAGCGGGAATTCTTCGAGCGCGTAAGGAAATGTTACCTGGAGCGGGCGGCCCGGGAACCACGGCGTTTCCAGGTCATCGATGCCAGTCAGCCCCTGAGTGAAGTCCAGGCGCAGATAGCGGGACTGCTGGAGCGCCATGCTGGAGTCGCCGGGTCATGAGGGAAATTCAATATCCGGATTGGCATCAAGACAATTGGCGCCTGCTCATGGACTGCCTGGCGCGGGGGCGGCTGCCCCATGCCCTGTTGTTCGCCGGCGCCCCAGGCCTGGGAAAGGCGCGGTTTGCCCGCCGGCTGAGCCAGGCCATTCTTTGCCGGAATCGTGATGCCGATGGCAATGCCTGTCAGGCTTGTCAGAGCTGCCTGTTGTTCAGGGCAGGGAATCACCCTGACTTCAAGACCGTTGCGCCCCTGGAGGGCAAGACCATCATTGCCGTTGATCAGATCCGCGAGACGGGGGATTTTCTCAGCCTGAAATCACAGTATGGTCACTATCGTTGTATCAGGATCGCACCGGCCGATCGGATGAATGAGAACGCCGCCAACAGCTTGTTGAAGACGCTTGAGGAGCCACCTCAAGGGACGGTGCTGATGCTTGTCAGCGACAAGTCGGCCCGTATCAGCGCGACCATACGCAGCCGCTGTCAGAAGATCACCTTTGCCGTGCCCGCCAGGGAAACGGCCCTGACCTGGCTCAAGCCCAGGCTCCCCGCGCAAATGCAGGAGGAGGCGGGTGTCTTGCTGGCCCTGGCCAATGGGGCGCCCATGGCCGCACTGGAATTGGCGCAGGGTGAACTCATGGCTCACCGCCGGCCTATGCTGGAGGATTTGGAGGGAATCTTTTCGAGGCAGGCGGATCCTGTGTCCATTGCCGACAAATGGCTAAAGTTGGACGCCAAAGCATCGTTATATTGGTTATACAGCTGGCTGGTGGATATGGCGCGCCTCGGAATGGGGGGCGCGGATCCTCATCTGGCCAACCCGGATTTCAGGGAGGATCTCAGAAAACTAATTAAACTTACTGATATGAAAGATATTCTATTGAATATCGATCGTGTCGAAAAGGCGATCCTCCAACTGGAGGGGCAAGTCAATCAGCAATTGCTCCTGGAGGATCTGTTGATCGCCTGCCAAGTTGGGCGATCAAAATGAAACGAGATTGACCCGGTAATCATGAGTGAACAAAAACAACGGCCAGGCATCCTGTCACTGGCCATCAAAGACAAGGGATCGCTGTACTCTGCCTATATCTCTTTCATCAAGGGTGGCGGGATATTCATTCCCATCAACAAGGATTACGCTCTGGGTGACGAGGTCTTCATACTGTTGACCCTCATGGAGGAAACAGAGAAGCTGCCGGTCGTCGGCACCGTGGCGTGGATCAATCCCAAGGGTGCCCACGGACATTTCGTGCCAGGCATCGGGGTCCGGTTCAAGGACAAGGATGGAGAGGCGGTGCGCAACAAGATCGAGACCTATCTGGCGGGCGCCTTGAAATCCGACCGCATGACTCATACCATGTAGTGCGTTTTTTTGACCGGGGCGCAGGGTTTTCCGCCTTGCGGGTCCGGCCTGGGCAAATATAAATACCAAAGTTGATCTAACCTGAAATGTATCTCGTGGATTCCCACTGTCATCTGGACCGCCTGGACCTGGCTGCGCTGGGGGGCGACCTGGATGCCGTCATGGCCAGGGCGAAGGAATACGGTGTGGGGCGCATGCTGTGCGTCAGCATCAACCTGGAGCATCTCCCGGCGGTTCTCTCCCTGGCCCATCGCTACGACCATGTCTATGCCTCCGTGGGCGTGCATCCCAGTGAGCGCGATGGCGCCGAACCCGGTACCGACGAGCTGGTCAGGCTGGCCGCTGATTCCCGCGTCATCGCCATAGGCGAGACGGGCCTGGACTATTTCTACAATGAGGGAGACCTGGAATGGCAGCGTGAGCGCTTCAGGCGCCATATCGCCGCGGCCCTGGAAACCGGGTTGCCGCTCATTGTACACACCCGTGACTCCCAGGAAGACACCTTGAGGATACTGGCGGAAGAGGGTGCGCAAAAGGTGAGAGGTGTGATGCACTGCTTCACTGGTGATTGGGAAACGGCCCAGGCCGCCATGGACCTTGGGTTCTATATTTCTTTCTCCGGCATCGTTACCTTCAAGAATGCCGCGCAACTGCGCGAGGTCGCCAGGCAAATGCCTGAAGATCGCATTCTCGTCGAGACAGACAGTCCTTATCTCACACCTACACCCTACCGGGGAAAGCCTAATCAGCCCGCCTACGTTCATTACGTGGCCGGGCAGATCGCATCTCTGCGGGATGTATCCCTCGAGCACATTACCCGTCAGACGACGGAAAACTTCTACCGGCTCTTCAGCTTGGACACGAAAAAGTATTAACCCGGCAATAATATATATCGCGTATTCAGCCATTGCGTGCCGGTTCGCTGCAAGGCGGCGAAAGGCCGCTGTAGTCATTCTACAGCAAGTTTCGCCAACGCAGTCAGCGGGCCGGCACGCAATGGCCTGTCCTTTGATTTCAATCTG
>JALSGV010000060.1 GCA_026982565.1 Gammaproteobacteria bacterium | reverse complement strand
GAAGAGACGCCCCAAGACGGGGAAACAGCGCCGGAACTGGCCTTGCGCCTGGCCGAGGGCAAGGCGCGGGCCGCCGCAGCCGGATACACACAAGCCCTGGTCATCGGCTCGGACCAGGTGGCGGTCCTTGACGGGCAACTACTCGGCAAACCTGGCAGCCACGAAAAAGCGCGCGCGCAACTCCAGCGCGCTTCGGGAAACACCGTATGCTTCTATACTGCCGTGTGCCTGTTGAACACGGACAGTGGTGCCATACAAAAGGAAATCGCGCCCTGTACGGTGGCGTTTCGGAAACTGAGCCAGGATATGATCGAAGGCTACCTGCAACAGGAGCAGCCCTACGACTGCGCCGGCGCCTTCAAGTCGGAAGGCCTGGGTATCGCCCTGCTGGAGCGCATGACGACGGAAGACCCCACGGCGCTCATCGGCCTGCCCCTCATCCGCCTCAGTCACATGCTGGCGCGGGAAGGCGTTGACGCCCTCCTGCCAGAAGGATGATTACTGCAGACTCCCCTTGAGCATGCCTGACAAGGCCTGCGCCACGCCCGACCCCAGTCTCTCCACCAGTTGCTCCAGATAGGGGCGGTGGTCCGTATAGTCGATGATTTTCTCGGCCCCGATGATTTCCCGCGCCACATAGCTGCTGCTGCCCAGGCCGTCCACCAATCCCAGCTCAACGCCCTGCTCGCCAGTCCAAATGAGGCCGCTGAACAGTTCCGGGGTTTCCTTGAGGCGTTCACCGCGCCCCTTTCTCACCGTATCGATGAACTGCTGGTGAATATTGTCGAGCATGGCCTGGATATATTGCTGATCCTCCTCCCGCTGCGGGGAAAAGGGGTCCATGAACCCCTTGTTCTCTCCCGCCGTAATGAGGCGCCGCTCCACGCCCAGTTTTTTCATGGCCTCGACGAAGCCAAAGCCGTCCATGAGCACGCCAATGGAGCCTACCAGGCTGGCCTTGTCGGCATAGATCTCGTCGGCGGCCGCGGCGATGTAGTAACCGCCGGAGGCGCAGATATCCGTCACCACGGCGTACAGGGGCTTGTCGGGATACTTGCTGCGCAGGCGCGCTATCTCGTCATTGACGTAACCGGCCTGCACCGGACTGCCGCCGGGACTGTTGATGCGCAGGATGACACCCGCGCTGTGCTTGTTCTTGAAGGCCGCGCGCAGGCCGCTGACGATGGTATCCGCATTGGCTTCCGCATCGTCGGCGATGACGCCGCGCACTTCCACCAGCGCCGTGTGCTTGCCCTTGACGGCGCCGTCGTCCTCCCAGGCGTCCTGATTGAATAAGAACAGGAGCGCCACCAGATAGAGCAGCGTCGCCGCCTTGAAAAAGATGCCCCAGCGGCGCGCGCGGCGCTGTTCCTTGAGAGAGGCAAAGGCGAGCCGCTCCAGCAGGTCCTTCTCCCAGCCAGGCTTTTCTTCCCCACTTCCCGCCTTTCCACCTAGGGAGGATCGTGGCGTGGCGGCGCGACCTGGAGGCGGCGCATTTCTCAACCATGGGTCTTCACGATTGTCGTCTGTCATGACTGTCTTTTCCTCATCAAATTGCTGCGCGTGTCACGATCCTGAATCCACGGATTCAGGACGATGTCAGATTGACGCTTTTCGTTCGTCCTTGTCAATCCCCGGACCCGGACCCGCCCCCCAACCATGCGACCACCTCCCGAATGTCGTCCAGGCAAGCCAGCGCGCCATGTTGCGACAGGCGCGCGGGTTCATGCACGCCATAACTGACCGCCAGGGCATGGGCGCCGGCATTCTGCGCCATCTGCATATCGTATTCCGTATCACCGATCATGAGTGTTCTCTCGGGCGGCGTATCCATCAGCTCCATCAGCTCCAGCAGCATCTGGGGATGGGGCTTGGAAAAACACTCGTCGGCGCAGCGGCTGGCCATGAACAAATCGCCACAAGCCGCCTCTTCGAGTGAACGCTCCAGCCCACGCCGCGACTTGCCCGTGGCGATGGCAAGCGTATGACCGCGCCGGTTGAGTTCCCGCAGGGCTTCCAGCGCTCCAGGAAACAATTCCGTGGGGCGTTTCTTCTCGCAGAGATAGTGGGCGCGGTAACATTCGATGAATTGCCGGATCCGACCTTCGCTCAAGCCGGGCGCCAATCTGGCTGCCGCCTCGCGCAAGCCCAGGCCGATGACATCCTTGAGCTGGTCCCGCCCCAACGGCGGCAATTCCAGGTCCTGGAAGGTCAGTTCCAGGCAATCCACGATGCGCCCCTCCGAATCCATGAGGGTGCCATCCCAGTCGAAAACCAGTAATTCAAAATTCATGTCTCATCACACCCCACGGTGAACTCCCCCAGATTGGTCAACACTTGCTCCAGCTCTTTCCCCAGCGGGGCGGACACCCGCACCCTCTCCCCTCTTCGCGGATGAAAAAACTCCAGGCTGGCGGCGTGGAGGAACAGGCGCCTCAAGCCGTGGGATTTCATCATTGTATTGAACGCCGCGTCCCCGTATTTCCGGTCTCCCGCGATGGGACAGCCTATGTGGGCCGCGTGCACCCGGATCTGATGCATGCGCCCGGTGCACAGCTCAACCGCCATCAGGCTGGCGCCGGAAAAAACCGCCTGCGGCCGGAAAATTGTCCGCGCGCCCTTGCCCTGCGACGATACCCTCACCACGCGCTCACCCCCTTGGCGCTGGTTTTTGCACAGGGGCGCATCCACAAGGCACTCACCCCCGCGCCAGGAGCCCTTCAGCAGGGCCAGGTATTGCTTGTGAATGTGATCGGCCTTGAGCTGGCGCTGCAGGTCCAGCAGCATCTCGCGGTGCTTGCTGACCATCAGGCAACCGCTGGTTTCACGGTCCAGGCGATGCACCAACTCCATATCATGGAGATGGGGGCGGGCATGGCGCAAGATCTCGATGACCCCATGGGGAATGCCGCTGCCGCCGTGCACGGCCATGCCCGACGGCTTGTCGAGAATGATGAGGTCCTCATCCTCATACAACAGCGCCTCTTCCAGACGCTGTGCCAGGCGCCGCCCCGGCGCCCCTGCATCCCCGCGTTCATCCAGGCGCACGGGCGGAATGCGCACCACATCGCCCGCCTTGAGGCGATAGAGCGGCTTGATGCGTCCCTTGTTGACACGCACCTGTCCCGTGCGCAGCAGGCGGTAGATGTGGCTCTTGGGCACCCCTTTGAGAGCGCCCAGCAGGTAATTGTCGATTCTCTGACGTTCGTGGCGCGAATCGATGGAAACCAGCCTGGCCTTGGCGGGCGTCTTGTCATTCATGGGTAAAAAGTTGATTTTTCCAATCAAATAATAGAGTTAACGGGTTTGATGCCGATGGGAAACCCTGTTATATTAGCCCGTGATCGAATCACGGAGCATCGGTGGTCGATTGAGAAATTGCATAACTATTGCATAGTTAAAGCAGAGCATTTGCGCCGACAGCGTAGCACACAGATCATGCCGGTATTATACGGCTCCTTGAAGATGAGTCGAATCCAATCGCATCTCCGCTATCTGCAAGTGCAACAAAGCTTCTCGAAGCTGATAAATAGAATCATAAACGTGCACGATCTGATTGATCTCACGAATTGATTTCGGTTTTTTACGTCCCGCGTTGAATCCCGCGAGACGAAAAGGATTTACAGCTATTAACAAGGTTGACGGCAAATCATTCCATGCGGCAAGGCCGCATGAAGCAATGCCGTTTAGGAAAGATTACTCCCGATTCATGCCACGAGGCATGGGGAATGCAGGGCGAATCAGCCCACTGGCCACGCCCCGGAAGGGCGGCAGCAGCCGGTGACAGACTGAATACTTGGCGCCGCGGACCGCCGACAAGGCAGACGCCATTCCCCGCCTGCGCAGGTCGGGTGAAAACAAGGATTAACAACGAATGAAAAGAATGCTGATTAACGCAACTCAGCCCGAAGAGTTGCGCGTGGCGTTGGTCGACGGCCAATACCTGTACGATCTCGACATTGAGATTCCCGCCAGAGAAAAGAAAAAAGCCAATATATACAAAGGGAAAATCACAAGAATTGAACCAAGCCTTGAAGCCGCTTTTGTCGATTATGGCGCAGAACGGCACGGCTTTCTCCCACTGAAGGAAGTCGCTCCCCTGCTGTTCCGCAAACAACCGGAGAAGGGCGAGCGGCCGGAGATCCGCGATGCCCTTCAGGAAGGACAGGAAATTCTCGTCCAGATATCCAAGGAGGAGAGAGGCACCAAGGGCGCCGCGCTCACCACCTTTATCAGCCTCGCGGGCCGTTACCTGGTCCTCATGCCCAACAACCCCCGCGCGGGCGGCATATCACGCCGCATCGCCGGCGAGGAGCGCGACGATCTTCGCGAGACCCTGAGAGCCCTCACTATTCCCGAGGGAATGGGTATTATTATCCGCACGGCGGGCGTGGGAAAAAACACGGAAGAACTGCAGTGGGATCTGGATTACCTGGACCGCTTGTGGCAGGCCATCGACAAGGCCTCCAAGGAACGACAAGCCCCCTTCCTGGTCTATCAGGAAAGCGACATCATCATCCGCGCCATCCGCGACTACCTGGGTCCCGATATCGGCGAGATCCTCATCGACGACCGTGAAACCTACGAGCGCGCGCGGGACTTCATGCAGCAGGTCATGCCCCACAACCTGTCACGGGTCAAGCACTACGACGACGCCATCCCCTTGTTCACGCGCTACCAGATCGAAAGCCAGATCGAGGCCGCCTTTCACCACGAACTCAGCCTGCCCTCCGGCGGCTCCATCGTTATCGATCACACGGAGGCCCTGATCTCCATCGACATCAACTCCAGCCGCGCCACCAAGGGCGGCGACATCGAGGAGACCGCCCTCAACACCAACCTGGAAGCCGCGGACGAGATCGCCCGCCAGTTGCGCATCCGCGACCTGGGCGGATTGATCGTCATCGACTTCATCGACATGACCCCCAGCCGCAACCAGCGGGAAGTGGAAAACCGCCTGCGGGAAGCCGTCAAGCGCGACCGCGCCCGCATCCAGATCGGTCGCATTTCCCGCTTCGGGCTGCTGGAGATGTCACGCCAGCGCCTGCGTCCCTCACTGGGCGAATCCAGCCACGAAACCTGCCCGCGATGCAGCGGCCTGGGTTCCATACGCAACGTGGGATCCCTCGCCCTCTCCATCCTGCGCGTCATCGAAGAAGACGCCATGAAGGAAAACACGGCGCGCATCATCTGCCAGTTACCCGTCAACGTGGCCACCTACCTGCTCAATGAGAAGCGCAACGCCGTCACGGAGATAGAAGGCAGGCAGAACATCAAGCTCATCCTCATCGCCAATCCATCCATGGAGACGCCCAACTTCGAGGTCGTGCGCCAGCGCAAGGAGGAGATATCCGGCGACGAGACCGTGAGCTATGAGATGGTCAAGGAAGTCGAGACACCCGATATCACCACACCTTACGAGCCCCAGAAGGCAGCCGAAAGACCCGCGGTGAAAGGCGTCATGCCGGCCTCTCCCGCGCCATTGCGCGGCCCTGACCCAAAGGAAAAAGAAAAGGAAGGCGGCGGCTTCATCAAGCAGATCTTTTCTACGCTGTTTGGCGCCAACCACAAGGAAGAGCAGCAGGAGGAGCCTGCCGCCCCGGCCAAACCACAGGGCAGGCAGCAATCCCGCAAAACTTCGGGCCGGAGCCGGTCGGGGCAAACTGCATCAGGCCGTGGACGCGGCGGCAGGCAACGCCGCGGGGGACAACAGGCCTCCGGCGGCCGCCGTGGCGGCGGGCAGCAGCGTCAGGGACAGCAGCCCCAGCCCGCGACCGCCGATAAACCACAAGAAAAACAGGACGACAAGACCGAAGGCAAACAGGAATCGCCATCCCAGGCGGAAAGCAGCCGGGCCCGCTCTTCCGGCAAGGAACGGGAGAAATCCCCACGGCGCAGAAATGGCCGTAACCAGGGCCGCCGCCAGGGCAACAGGGAAAAATCAACGGCATCCAATCCAGAACAGGCCAGCGGTAAACAGACTGAAGCGGCCAGCAGCAGCGCACAGCAAAACACCGCGCCTTCCCGGGATCGCGCCGTTGAAAAGCCCGTACCCGCCGCACCCGCGGTGGATGCCGCTGGTTCAGAAACAGACAATGGCGGCAGAAACCGCAGGGCGCCCCGCCGGCCTCAGGCGGAAAAACAGCCGCAAAAACAGACGCCATCACAGGAACGGCGGAGCGGGCCGGCCTCCAGCGGTGATGTCCTGCTTCAGGACAAGCCCCGCTCGCAGCCCAGTGCCGATGCGGCCGCTCCAGGGCCTGTAAAGCCCGACTTTCCCCAATCATCCGTCCACTCCGCGGTCTCCAATACGGCGACCGGCGGCACCGCCAAGGCGAGCAAACCAGCTGAGGCCAAGGCGCCGGACAGTGAAACCCAAAAGGATACAAACCCTGAAAAATCCGCTCCGCCATCGAACGAAGCGCGCAAAGGATAATTCTCCAGATAGCAGCCACGAAAACAATGAAGTCCGCTATCAGGCGGATGGCGGGAAAGCGGTAAAAAATCCCCCCGCCCCTCTTTATTGAATGGAGGGGAGGATCGGGGCGGGGGAATTGTCTAACAGATACCTGCGTCAAACAGGTGGATGCTTATTTGGCCAGTGACAGCACGAAATCAACCAGGGTTTCGATATCCGCATCGGCGACGCGGGGAGAATAGGGAGGCATGGGCACGCCACCCGTCACCTCGGTCCAGTTACCCTTGCCACCGGCCTTGACCTTGGAAATCAGCTCTTCCTTGGCGCCATCGTTACCCTTGTAGCGCTCGGCCACATCCTGCCATGCAGGGCCAACGACTTTCTTCTCCACGCTGTGACAAGCCAGACAACCACTCTTCTGCGCCAGATCCAGTGCGCCTGCATCGGCCAGAGCCACCGGCGCAGTCAAAGCGGCCAGCAAGGCAAAACCAAACAGGCTGGACATCAGGGTCAAGACAAACTTCAGATTTTGGCGTTTCATCCTATTACTCCTCTTCTGATCAGATGTAGTTATTCAATATCCCTGTTCCCCCTGTCCGATATTTCTATTTAGCGGATGACTTCGGGAACAGGATCTAAGCTACACCACCCAAGCTGAATGGAATCTGAATGAAGCAGCGCTTTCATTTCCCCCTTGAAAGTTCTCAATAAGTTCTCTATGCTACCCCCATGAGAATTTTTAGAGAACCCTTGGATCTGTCCAGACGGGAACGGGATGCCTATCAGTTCATCCGCGACTTCTTCGCACGCCACGGCCACGCGCCCCTCTTGAGTGAAATCGCCCTGGGACTGGGCATCCATTCCAAGGGGACGGTCCACCGCTATGTGCGGGCCATCGCCCGGGCCGGGTTGATCGAGCTTGTTCCCGGCCGCCACCGCGGGATGCGCCTGCGCGGTGAAGCATCCGGCAGAAAAACCTCCCTGCCCTTGCTGGGGCGCATCGCCGCCGGCCAGCCCATTGCCGCCATTCCCGATCAAGAGGAGATTGATCTCAGTGAATTCTTCATGGGACCCAACCGGTTCGTGCTTAAAGTTCAAGGAGACTCCATGATCGATGCGGGCATCCTCGATGGCGACATGGTGATCGTCGCACAGCGTCCGCGCGCCGATGACGGCGATATCGTGGTGGCCCTGCTGGACAACGAAGAGGCCACGCTGAAATATATCCACTACAACCGCGACGGCAGCATCACCCTGCGTCCCGCCAATGCCGCCCTGCGGCCCATCACCTATGCCGCGTCACGGGTTTGCATCCAGGGAATCGTGGTGGGCCAGATGCGTTCCTACCGATGAACGGGGAAACACCGCTCAACCACTGTCCCGTGATCTGGCCGCGCGCCATAATCCATATGGACATGAACGCCTTCTTCGCCGCCGTGGAGCAGCGTGACTTTCCCGGGTTGCGCGGCAAACCCATCGCCGTCACCAACGGAGAAGCGGGCACCTGCATCATCACCTCTTCCTATGAGGCGCGGGCCCACGGCGTCCGCACCGGCATGCGCCTCCCGGAAGGCCGCCGGCGCTGCCCCGGACTCATCCAGCGCCCCGCCCGCCCCGAGGTCTACGCCCGGGTCTCCATGGCCATCATGGAGGCGCTCCGCGATGTCTGCCCCGACATGGAGGTCTTTTCCGTGGACGAGGCCTTTCTCGATGTCACCCGCTGTCAGCGCCTCCACGGCACCCCCGCGCGCATGGGGCGCATGGTAAAGGACAAGGTCCAGGCAAGCTGCGGCCTGCCCTGCTCCATCGGCATCAGCGGCGACAAGACCACGGCCAAATTCGCCTCCAAGCTGGTCAAGCCCGATGGCTTCACCGTCATCCCGCCCTGGGAGGCGCGGGAGCGCCTGCGCGATATTCCCGTCACGGCGCTGTGCGGCATCGCCGACGGCATCGGCAGCTTCCTGGCACAGCATGGCGCCCTGGTATGCGGCGATGTGGAAAGGCTTCCCGTGAGCGTGCTGGCGCGACGCTTCGGCAATGTGGGGCGGCGCATCTGGCTGATGTGCCAGGGAGCGGACCCGGACCGGATTCATGACGAGACGCCGCCGCCCAAGAGTATCGGCCATGGCAAGGTGCTTCCGCCGCGCACCCGCAAGCGGGAGGTGTTGCTGACCTATCTGCGCCACATGAGCGAGAAAGTCGCCGCGCGGCTGCGCCGCCACCAGCTCGAGGCGCAGACCTATTTCATCGGCCTGCGCACCACGGAAGGCTGGATCGGGGACAGGTTGCGCACCACCCGGCCCACCAATCACGCCCCTCCCCTGTTCGCCCTGTGCCGCTTCTTCATGGAGAACCTGTGGCATGGCGAGCCGGTCGGCCAGGTGCAGGTGACAGCGCTCGACCCGCGCCCGTGGCGGCAGCAACTGGAACTGTTCGCCGCCCACAACGACGGCAACGCCCAGCTGGATGAGGTGATGGATCAGATCAATCAGTGTTATGGGGAGTTCACGGTGGCGCCGGCCCGCCTGCTCCAGCGTTCCAGCATGCCCAATGTGATCGCCCCCGCCTAGTACTCCTTCAAGGTACCTTGAAGGAGTACTAGGCGGGGCACCGGCAGACGATATAACCCATCTTTCCCGGACTCTGCTGCGCGCCATCCGGGCTACGGTTCTTAATGAGAAAGATGAAGTACGCTGGTATCCAGGATGCGGGCCAGCTTAGGAATTGTCGGAAGAAGCCTCTAGCTCACCTTGCGACATGGCCTCTTTTTCCTCCGCCTCGCGTTCTTTCGTCGCCTTCCAGTCACCATAGGCGATGAGCGCGAGCAGCAGCACGAGACAAAAAATAACCCCTATTTGAAAATAGATCATACCCATGAATATTATCCTGTAAACAAACGATTGCTTATAAGCCTTGTGCGTCCCTTTCCCCACCTTCTGTTGGGACAATACCCCGCCCCGGTGGCCTTTTGGCCTCTTTCCTGGCGACCTTCATCAGTTCCTTGTCAAGGTAGATCAATTTTAACTTATGTTTGGAAAAAAAACCGCTGCACTTCACGATTATTTTCCGCTTTCTGTCACCAAAATTGATGACATCGAGATCGGTGAACTGGAGACTGGCGTCGTAATTTTTTTCCCCGTACTTCCTGGCAAGAAGTTTTTCCAATATATCGAGTTCCTCGACGCAGTTGTCCCGACGCTTGAAATGCCCCAGCGCCTGGATCTGGTACACCCTATCAGAGGCGGGCGTGACGAAAACCAGGTATTCGGTCAGTGGGCCGTAGGGGTGCTCCGGAATAAAACTGTAGATGACTTCACCGTCGTTTTCATCCACGCGCTCCATGTTCAAGCCCTCCGGCAGGTTCTCATCACGAATCTCCTGTCCCAGCTTGATGCCGAACCCCTCCTCGATCTTTTCACTGCCCGCCAGCGACAGCATGGGAAATGCCAGCAATAGAAAAAACAGCATAGCCGTTCTCATCCAGATTCTCCCGTTCATTGGTCCAAGGCTAGAAAGCAGAGAGCAGTCTAACATTCCTGGTTTGGCAATGAAATCAGCGCCAGCGTATCTGAATGAATGGCAGATGCCTGAGAAACGGGGTGCTGCCGCCATACAGGGCGATTCCCAACAGACTGGACAATAGATCGTAGACGGAAAAGATCCGGGATTGTAAAAAATACTGTATGATTTCTATGAGCGCTCCAAACAGGATCAAGGGCCAGATTTTATGCCAGCCGAACCGGCTGCGGGGAAAAGAAAAATCAGCCAACATGGCCAATATGAAGAAGGCCCCAATATGACTGGCCTTGTCATTGATGCGCTCAATCATGCTGTAGTCGGTGGGCGTGAAGGCGAGGTAGGTCACTGCGAGCAATGCTGTAATGAACAAACCGCGGAACAAAATGATATGCGTATATGTCATGCCTGGATTCACGGTCCTCGTGTATTTCCACCCAAAATGGCTAGGCGCATTATGCTCGGGCAAAAAAAGGGGTGCAATCAATGCACCCCAATCTTGAGGGAGGTGAAAGATCAAAAGGGGACTGATTCCCTAATTGATGTTTCATGCAATTATTTGCACAGACCATGCCATCAATATAATATTATTTTATATCAATAAGTTATAAATGGCCCACTATGACAGTGACAGAATATCGCCATGAAAACGTCACTTACGGGCGGTAATGAACCCTGCTGCCTGACCATCGACCAGGGAGGGCATGCCATCCGCGCCATGGTATTCGACGCACAGAGCAGGCTCATCACCGCGGCTCAGGAGGAAATCGCCCTTGACGGCGCGCGTGGCGGGCACCAGGAATACGAGGCCCGTACCCTGCTGGACTCCCTGAGACGCGCCATTTCCACTGCTATCGGCCAATTGCCCGTGGGCTGCCCAGCGCCCCGCAGCGCCGCGCTGGCCACGCAGCGGGCCAATATGGTCTGCTGGGACCGCAACGATGGCGCCCCTCTCTCTCCCATCATCAGTTGGCAGGACCGCCGTGGCGCGGCATGGCTGGAGCAATCCACGGCACAGCGGGACACGATTCGACGCATCACCGGCCTGCCCCTCTCCGCACACTATGGGGCCGCCAAGTTCCGCTGGTGCCTGGACCACCTGCCCGCGGTGCATGAAGCACTCGATGAAAACCGGCTGGCCATGGGCCCCATGGCCAGCTTCCTCATCTTTCACCTGCTGCAGGAACGCCCCCTGCTGAGTGATCCCGTCAACGCCTCACGCACCCTGTTGTGGGATCTTGAGCGCCGCGACTGGTCGCCCTGCCTTTTGGACTTGTTCGATCTTCCCGCCACGGCCCTGCCACGGTGCGCGCCCACCCGGCATGCCTATGGCACGCTGGACACGGGTGGCAACCACATTCCCCTCACGGTGGTGACAGGAGATCAGGCCGCAGCGCTTTTCGCCCACGGCGAGCCCGACCCAGACACGATCTATATCACCCTGGGAACCGGCGCCTTCATCCAACGCCCCATCGGTACCCGGCCAAGTTTCACTTCCACCCTCCTCACCAGCGTCCTCACCCAGGAAGCCAGGACCATGCGCTATACCCTGGAAGGAACCATCAACGGCGCCGGCGGCGCCCTGGACTGGCTGGAGAAAAATCTGGGCGTGAAACTGGACTTTAAACACTTGTCCCAGTGGCTGGCGCGGAATCATGAACCCCCGCTGTTCCTCAACGGCATCACGGGCCTGGGCACGCCTTTCATGCGGGCGGATTTTCCTTCCCGCTTCATCGGTGAGAGTGGAACAATGGAAAAGGCCTGCGCGGTGATCGAAAGCATCGTCTTTCTCATTCAACTGAACCTGGAGAACATGCAATCCGTATCCGGCCCGGCGGCAAACGTCGTGGCAGGCGGCGGACTCGCCCGACTGGACGGCCTGTGCCAGCGTATTGCGGATCTCAGCGCCCTGCCCGTACTTCGCGTGGATGATCATGAAACCACCTCCCATGGCCTGGCCTATCTGCTGACGGGACACGCGCCTCAGAGAATCCCATCGGATAGTAGCCGCTTCACGCCCGCGGAGGCGCCTGCGCTGAATGACAGATACCGGCGCTGGAAACAAATCATGAGTGAATCGGCATGAACCGGAAGGCCGGCGCCCCCACCCTGGTCGCGCATCGTGGGTATGCGGCGCGCTATCCGGAAAATACGCTGGAAGGCATCACTGCCGCCATGCAGGCGGGCGCCCGTTATATCGAGGTAGACATTCAATTGAGCGCCGACGGCGTACCCATTCTGTTTCACGATGCCGATCTGGCGCGCACGACGAATGCCTCGGGCCCGGTCATGGAATACACCCTGGCGCAACTGCGGCAATTCTGCGCCGGCGAGCCCGCGCGTTTCGGCGCACAATTTTCCAGCGCGCGCATCCCGACACTCGATGAATTGATCACCCTGCTGAGTGACTGGCCCTCAGTCACGGTATTCCTGGAGCTGAAGGAGGAAAGCCTCGCGTATTTCAATACCACCACCATGACGGACAAGGTCCTGCAGGCCAGCAGCCCACTCGCGCAGCGCCGTGTCCTCATCTCGTACAGCACCGCGGCCATCGAGGAAATCCATGAACGTGACACTATCAAGAGTGGCTGGGTACTGAGACGCTATGACGATGAAACCCGGCGCAAGGCATCCGCCCTCGCCCCCCACTACCTCATTTGTAATTTCACCAAGCTGCCACCGGCCCCACAGCCCCTTTGGCCTGGACCATGGACCTGGGTACTATACGAAATAACCGACCCCGCCCTTGCCCGGCGGCTGTACGAGCGCGGCGCCGGGTTCATCGAAAGCATGGATACGGGCGCCATGATGAAGGCCTCCCTATTCAAACGGGCAGAGTGACATGCAGGAAAAAGATTTTGATGTCGTAGTCATCGGAGGCGGCATACATGGCGCCGGGGTTGCCCAGGCGGCGGCCGCGGGGGGATATTCCGTGCTGGTGCTGGAGAAAGACAGCCTCGCCTGCGGCACATCCAGCCGCTCCAGCAAACTGATCCATGGGGGGCTGCGCTATCTTGAAACGCTACAATTCCCCCTGGTGCGCGAATGCCTGCGCGAGCGCGCGCTGCTGCTGAAGCTGGCGCCGCGGTTGGTGAAACTGCATCCTTTCTTCATTCCCGTCTATCCTGAAACCACCCGCAGGCCCTGGCAATTACGGCTGGGCCTGGGCCTTTACAGTGTATTGGCGGGGTTGACGCCTGACAGCCGTTTCCGGCGCATCCCGACCAGTCAGTGGGATAACACGGACGGCCTGGAGACCCGCAGTCTGAGCATGGTATTCCAGTACCAGGACGCACAAACCGACGATACCGCCCTGACCCGCGCGGTCATGAAAAGCGCACGGTCTTTGGGAGCGCGGCTGGCCATGCCCGCGGAGTTCATCGGCGCGCGCATCAGGGACCACGGCTGTGAAGTGCGCTACCAGCATGACGGGCAGGACTGCGTATGCACCTGCCGCGTGCTGGTCAACGCCGCGGGCCCCTGGGCCAACAGGATATTGGAGGCCATCACACCGTCTCCGACACAACTGGAAGTGGAGCTGGTACAGGGCGCCCACATCGTCATAGAAGGCACGCTGTCCAAGGGCTTCTACTACCTGGAGGCGCCGCAGGATCAACGCGCCGTGTTCGCCATGCCCTGGGCCGGCAAGATACTGGTGGGCACGACGGAACAGGCCTTCCATGGCGATCCAGCCGGGGCCGAGCCCACCGATGGGGAGATACAGTATCTTCTGCATACCTTTAGTCACTACTTTCCCGCCTACCGCCGGCTCAGGGCAGACAACATCCTCGATGCCTATGCCGGCCTGCGCGTGCTCCCGGCAGATGCGGACCAGCCCTTCAAACGCAGCCGGGACACCATACTGCATGCGGACCAGCCTGCACAGCCCAGTGTGCTCACCATCTATGGAGGGAAACTGACCGCCTACAGGGCGACTGCCGAGAAAGTCATGGAACGCGTGAAAGACAGCCTGCCACCGCGCTCACCGGTTGCCAGCACACGGGAGCTACCCCTTGGGTAGACAGGAGTCGCGCCCCTGTTGCCCCAGGGGCCGAGGGGCTTTCGCAGCGCCCTCCCATAGGAGAAGGTGCGGTGAAGCACACCGCCCCCCGATCACCCGAGGACGTGCTCGATGACCAGTTGCGGCTTGCAGCGCCCCTGATATTCGTTAACCTCCAGACGGTAGGCAATGTGGACGCTTTCAGCATGGTGAATACCATCCTGTGCGTCCACGTTAAAGGCGATGGCATCCACAGCGTCCCTGGAGGAGGAAGGTATCAGGCGCAGCTTGAGGTGAGCACCACCCACCAACCGCCGTTCAACGATTTCGAAGACACCGTCGAATAGCGGCTCGGGAAACCCCTGCCCCCAAGGCCCCCCCATGCGCAAGGCTTCCGCCAGTTCCAGTGAAAGTTCATCGGCCCCCAAAACACCATCACTCAATACGATATTCCGTACAGCCTCATCACCGAGAACATCACGCACCACTACATCAAAGGCCCGAGTGAAGGTCTCATACCCCTCCCTTGGCAGGGAAAGCCCCGCCGCCATGGCGTGCCCGCCAAACTTGTTCATCAAACCGGGATGACGTGACGCCACGCCCTCCAGTACATCACGGATATTGAGGCCTGTGATGGAGCGGGCGGAGCCCTTGAGCTCATTGCCACCCGCCGGTGCAAAGGCGATGACGGGGCGGTGCAGGCGGTCCTTGATGCGCGACGCCAGGATGCCTATGACGCCCTGGTGCCAGTCTTCGCGATACAGGCATACACCGGCAGGACTGCGAACCGCGACGTCACCGAAGTCGATGTGATCGAGGCATTGCAGGGCCTCCTGTTGCATCTTTTTTTCGATGCGGCGCCGCTCGCGGTTGAGTTCGTCGAGATACAGCGCCTTCTCCATGGCCTGTTCATCGTCGTCGCACAGCAGGCATTCCACCCCCAGGGACATGTCCTCCAGGCGCCCTGCCGCATTGATTCGGGGTCCCAGGGCGAAACCCAGGTCGGCACTGACGAGGCGGCGCTGCTTGCGTCCGGCCACGCGGATCAGGGCGCGAATGCCGGCGCAACAGACATCGCGGCGAATGCGCGATATCCCTTGTGAAACCAGGATACGGTTGTTGTAATCCAGGCGCACCACATCAGCGACGGTCCCCAGTGCGACAAGGTCGAGCAAGACCGCGAGGTTGGGATACGGCAGTCCCTGTTTGGCAAACCAGCCCTGTTCACGCAGACGGGCGCGCAGGGCGATCATCACATAGAAGATCACCCCCACCCCGGCCAGGTGTTTACTGGGAAAGGTATCGCGGGGCTGGTTGGGATTGACGATGACATCGGCGGCGGGCAGTTCGGCGCCCGGCAAATGATGATCGGTCACCAGCACCCGCATGCCCAGCTTGCGCGCGGCCCTGACGCCTTCCACACTGGAGATGCCGTTATCAACCGTAATGATCAGGTCTGGCTCCTCGTCCTGTACCGCCGCCACGATCTCCGGCGTCAAACCATAGCCATAATCAAAGCGATTTGGAACCCGGTAAGCCACATGGCGCGCGCCCATCATGCGCAGGGCGCGCACCGCAAGGGCGCAACTGGTGGCGCCATCGGCATCGAAATCAGCGATGACCAGAATGCGCCGTTCCTTGTGCACCATGTCGCTGATCAGCTCCGCCGCCCCACGGGCAGACTTGAGCTGGGCAAAGGGAATCAGATTTTCCAAGGCATATTCCAACTCCCGTGGTGATGAAATCCGGCGTGCCGCATAGGCGCGGGCCAGCACCGGATGGAGACCGGGGAAGTGACATACGGCTTCAGCTGTATTTGGAGCGCGTGGAGCGATGCCGGGCTTCATGATGGCGGCTCATACAAATTGTCGTGCTTGTCCAGGAAAGCGGCCAGGCCGACACGCCGCCTCCACCAGCGCCTCAGGGCCCTGCGTGTGATTTCATAGTCTGTTCCGTGTGCGGGAAGCAAGGTGGCCTGGGAAATGCGCCGGCTCTTGAGGGCCTGCTGCAAGGGTCGGCACCAGTATTGAGCAAATTCCCCGACCTGCCGGACCCAGTCATCGCAATCACCTTTCTGGGCTGCATGAAGGAGCTTATCATATACAAGGAGATGCCTGCCCGGCACGCGCTCAAGAGACAGCCACGCACCGCCATCCACCGGCAGTGATTGCATGGGAATCCCATGATGCAAAGCCAGGCCCTTCAACAGGGGCTCTTCCCCCCATACATGACTCCAGTCCACCGTCCCCGCCGGTGGCATGGCGCCAGCCCCCCAGAACCACAGGCTATTCACTACCGTCATGCCATGCGCCTGCAATGCCCGGTTGGCCTCGCTGCCATGCAACAGCATTTGCACTTCGTTGAGGAGGGCGCGCCACTGCCGCGCATCGTCACCGACCGGCATATGGTCATGTACGTCATGCCCGATGACAGCATTCACCGGACTGGTGCGCAGGCCTGGCGCATGGGGCAGGCGCAGATACCAGCGTTGCGGCACGGGAGCGCTAAGCTTGAAACCCAGGGGCTGGAGGAACTCGTTCAATTCCGTCACCAGGCTCCCCGCTGCCGCCTCATCGAGCAATTCATTTCCAGACGACGTCATGAGAACCCGGTCGCGATCCGCCTGCAGGTATACAGGATCGGCCCGCAGCCAGTTGCCTGGGGGCGGCTCGCCAGTATCTGCATACAATGTCAGAGGCGCAGCAGGCAGATCCTGTTCATGTCCGTACGGAATATCAAACAGGGAAAGCAGTGTATGCTCATATCCCCGCATATCCCTGTCTACGGGCCGGGCATGAGCCAACCATTGCTCGAGAGGCTGCAGGGCGTTCTGCGCCTCCCGCTGCATCTGAAACCCGCGCCAGGTACCCAATGTGCCCAGCAGGCCTGGAACCAGCAGGGTAATCGATATATCCGCATTGCCAGCCACGATGGTCGGGCTATCTCGCCCAGCAATAGGCCGCGGTGGAATTTTCCAGATCCGGGCCATCCTGGGTGAGTACGAAGCGCTTGCATGCATCGTGGCGCTGATCTGTGGCAGGATTGGGCTCGGCAATGGCCCTATAGCCATTATAGTTCCCCTGTACGGGAATGAGGCGCAAGCGGTAATAGCCATCCTGTGAATCCGCCTCGTCAGCGACCCAGCCCAATTCCGTCAAGCGGCTGGCATAGGCGCCGTTCCCCGCGCGGTGGCGGGCCTGCGCCAGTTGAACCCGGACCAGGCTGTTCATGGCGTCCACCCGGCGCCCCTTACGCAGCATATCGCCGTACATGGGTACAGCGACCGCCACCAGGATCCCGGCTATAGCCAAGGCAATTATCAAATCGATCAACGTAAACCCCTTGTCAATATCAGAGCATTTTTTCATGACTGAACTCCCTTTCCGGACCATGCCTCTTCCCGTCCATGGAAGCGGTAATTGGCATATCCTATACCATTCCTGTCGGACATTGAGTATAATTTTTTTCAATCGCAAGGGAATGCGCATGTTTGAAAGACTTTATCAGGGATTGACCCTGATCGAATTACTGATGGTCCTCACCGTCGCCGCCATTCTGGCAGCGGCAGCCGTACCCGCGTTTCTCGATCTCGTTGCGAAGCAGCGCCTGAAAGGCGCCGCCGAGACCCTGTACGGTCATCTCCAGCATGCCCGCCTCATGGCCATCAAGGAGAATATGCCCATCACTGTCACCTTCCAGGATTCAGTACAGCGTGACGACTGGTGCTATGGGCTCAGTGACACTGGCCCCTGCCGATGTGAGACCGGGAGTAACTGCTACTTGGATGGCGGTTCAGGCCCCACCATTGGCCCAAAGGATTTCAGGGGTATAGACCTGAGGAGTAATTTTCACCGCGACCAGGTCACTTTCAAGCCCCTGCTGGGTGCTGGCAATGCGGGGACTGTCGCCTTAAGCCGCGGCAGTCAAAGCATTCTGATTATCGTCAGCACACTGGGGCGGGTCAGAATGTGCTCGGATCATATCTCAGGGTATCCGCCATGTTGAGGCATGCACGGCATGGTGGTTTCTCTCTCATTGAATTTATGGTCACCATGGCCACCAGCCTGTTTCTTCTGTCTGGGCTCGTCTATATCTTTATGAATTTCAGCCGTGCCAGCACAGATATGCTGAGGATGGTCCGCCTGCAGCAGGAACTGCGCGCCATCATGAACCTGATGACCAATGATATCCGCCGCTCAGGGTATTGGAGCCAGGCGGGTGAGGCGTGGGTAAACAATAAAAAAAACGCTTTTACAACGATCAGCATCGTTGAAGGAAACTGTATCCTGTACACCTATGACGAAAGGCGGGACGACGCGGACGGCATACCCGACAGTGAAGACCATGGTGGCTTCAAGCTGGACGGTGACAAGATCAGAATCAGGACCAGCGCCACGCCTTGCCGAAACAGCCCCTGCAGAAACTGCAATTCGGGCGTGTGGTGGACGCTCAACGACGATAATGTGGTCAAAATCACCCAGCTTCATTTCCGCCAGGTAAGCAGCAAGGCCGCCACCGTGCGGGCAGGCGCGCAACTGCAACTGCGGCGCATCGAAATCGTGCTCGGGGGCGCGCTGCTACAGGCGCCGGATGTAACCCATGTATTACGCGCCGCAGTCTATATCCCCAATGCGGCTATCCTCTCCACATCCCAATGAGGCACAACAACAGAATTACAGGAAAATACCAGGCGGGCATCACAACCCTGGCCATAACCATGCTGTTGCTCCTGCTCATCACCATCGTCTCCCTGTCAGTGGCGCGGACTGGCGTCACCGAACAGCAAATCAGTGGCAACTTCTACCGCGAGCGGCAGGCCTTTGCAGCGGCCCAGGCAGGGCTGTCCACGGCAGTGGCAAACCTCGAATGGTCACATCTAAACAGCCTCCCTCCCTCAACCACCATTATGGGTGGATCAGGCGCGCTAGGTAGCGGCGCCACCTATACCTACACATATCGTCTCTTCGAAACCGCCTCTGGAATCCCGCTCGTGGAACTCGTGGCCGAGGGAAAGGCCGGAGACGGATCGGGGAATAAGATATTGTGGCAAACCGCCCGCTTCGCGCCTCCCCTTGTCAAGCAGCCTGATACGCCGCTGACAGGGCGGGCCTCGGTGCGCCTGTCCGGTGCGCTCCTCAACAGCTCTATCGGCGCCCCACTGATCCGGGCCGGGGGCTCCATCACTCATACCCCGCCTCCCCCGGGTCAGGGGTGCTCAACACCCGGGCTGTGCCCATCCGACACTACAATTGGAAAACTGACGGAGACAGAGTTTTTTTCTTCCTACTTTGGCGCGGATAAGAAGACCTTCTCAAGGCTCGGTGCTCACTATAGCTGTGATCTATGTGAGGGCACTGCTGATGGGCAGGGGTCGGTAATCATCCAGATAAACAACCGGCAGGGTGCGCCCATTCACCTGAGGAACACCACCTTGGGAACTCTGGATGACCCTGTCATCCTGCTTATCGATGGCAATGTCCATGAGTTGTCTCAGGTCACACTCCATGGTCTGCTCTATACGATGGGAGAAATCGATGCGGTAGCTGACGATGTGAAAATCCACGGCGCCCTAATGGCTGAAAAGGACATCACTCTGCAGGGAAGTCTGGTACTTGTCTATGACACCTTTATCCTTGACAAACTCATCAGCTTAGGCCGCTTCCATATGATTCCCGGGACATGGCGTGACTTCTGAGGCAGACAGGTCACAGCGTGGCATGACACTCATCGAGGTATTGCTCACGTTGAGCATCCTGTCCTTCGGCGTGTTGGCCCTGGCCGGCTTGCAGCACCAAACTTATGTCACTAATGACCTGGCCGGACAAAGAAGCATGGCCGTGGGATTTGCCCACGAAAAAATGGTCAGCCTGCTTATGACACTGCTCTCCAGCTCCGAGAGCATCGCCTACTCGGGTGCGGAGACATTGGGACCTCCGTCCAGTGGCAACATGATAGAGCTCCCAGAACTAAGCATGGAGTTCGAAAGAACTTGGGCGATCATCCCAGACAGCAATGGCAGGCAGGCCTCGATCAAGGTAACGGTCTCCTGGTCAGGCAGCCAGGGTAACCGCCATATTATCAGTCTCGACTCCGTGATCATGCTCCCCCCTGTTTGACAGCCATTCCCATATTATTAACCCGGCAACAATATATATCGTATTCAGGACTTCAGGCCTGTGCTGGAACAAGGCGCGGTGCGCAGGCAATGGTGATTCCATTGGCAAGCGCCGCAACGCCGTACCAGTGCAGGCCGAC
>JALSGV010000059.1 GCA_026982565.1 Gammaproteobacteria bacterium | reverse complement strand
ATCTATTGCAGTGAATTCCGCCCGGTTAAATATCAGGCCTATACCCGCGACCAGCAGTACTGCAACAATGAAACTGATTTTGTATCGATGCCGGATCTTCCGGGCCTCGCTTCGGAACATTCCCTTGGCTCTTTTTTGTTGTTCTTTGGCTTTCCGCTGCCTGTCTTTTTTATGACATCAGTATTGCGCATATTTGTGGATACATTATTAACCCGGCAATAATATATATCGTATTCAGCCATTGCGTGCCGGTTCGCTGCAAGGCGGCGAAAGGCCGCTGTAGTCATTCTACAGCAAGTTTCGCCAACGCAGTCAGCGGGCCGGCACGCAATGGCCTGTCCTTTTATTTCAATCTGTTAGGGACTTCAGGCCTGCACTGGTACGGCGTTGCGGCGCTTGCCAATGGAATCACCATTGCCTGCGCGCCGCGCCTTGTTCCAGCACAGGCCTGAAGTCCTGAATACGATATATATTATTGCCGGGTTAATAAGATGATCACGGTGATGGCCAGAATCAGTGAAACCCCCTTCCAGAATACCACGGGGTGGCGTTCCATCAGCGGCGGGCGCGTTTTACTGAGGAATGTCTTGTTGGGATGGCGCAGATCGAAAACGAATTCCGATATGGCCTCGTACCGTTTTCGTGGGTCGGGATGCACGGCCTTCTTGACGGCTTCATCGATCCAGGCGGGTATTTCCCGGTCTTCATCGAACATACTGAGATAGCGCAGCCTTCGCTGCGCCGCCCTGGTATTGGAGCTGGGCACTCGCGTCCCGTATGGAAGTTTTCCAGAGAGCATCTGATAACAGATGACCCCCAGCGAGAACATATCTGATTTTACTGTCCCAACCTCTCCCAGGAAACATTCCGGCGCTGTGTACAGCGCCGTACCAAGAATATTTTGTTGCTCCATAGGGCTCACGACTTCCATGAGGCCCGCAACACGGACAGAGCCAAAGTCGATTATTTTTACGGTACCCGTCTCATCGATCATGATGTTTTCAGGCCTCAGGTCCTGATGATACATTTCCTGGCGGTGAAAGGCGCGCAAACCAGTGGCGACCTGCTCCACGATGTCACGAACGGTTTCAATATCCGGCCTGGGGTGATCTATCATCCACTGCTTGAGCGTTTTCCCCTTTATGAACTCCGTCACTATATATAAGTAATTCCGCTTGCGTGTCTGCAAGCAGGGTTTCAATACGTGGGCGTCATTGATGCGGCGGGCAACCCACTCTTCCATCAGAAAACGCTCCAGATACCCGGGACTTCCACGAAGATCAACAGAGGGTGTTTTCAGAACGACCTGTTCCCTTGTGTCCATATCGACCGCGAGGTAAATATGACTGCGATGGCTCATGTGCAAATCACGGATGATTTTATAACCATCGAACGTCATCCTGGGTTTAAGCTCGGGCGGAAAGGGCAAGACCGTTAACTGCTGATAAACCTCCTCCACCTCCTGCCGGGGCAACTGTTCAATTCTGACAATCTGAACACTAAGATTGTCCGTGCTCCCCCGCGCATATGATTCATCGATAATCAGAGAAGCGGCTTTATCAAGGTCATTGGCGTTGGATTCGATACTATCGATGATGAATCCATCTGCCGCATATTCATAGACACCATCTGTCGCCAGAACAAAAACATCTCCAGCTTCCAGGGAGAAGCTCCGATAATCCAGTTCAAGGCTGTCTTTCATGCCCAGCGCGCGCCTGAGATAGCTCTTCTCCTTTGAGACCCAAAGCCGGTGATCCTCGGTAAGCTGCTCCAGCCGGTTATCAACCAGGCGATAGGCCCGCGTATCCCCCACATGGAAGATATGCGCCGTGTTTGATTTGACAACCAGCGTGGTAAACGTACAAACATAACCCTTGTCCGGCGAGTAACGATAGGGGCTGTTTCTCGTCTGCAGATGAAGCCATGAGTTCGTTGCCTCCAGCACGCGTTGCACCGATGTCTTCACTGTCCACGATTCAGGGGTGCAGTAATAGTCCTCCAGGAAACTTTTGACCGCCACCTCGCTCGCTTGCTGACTGACCTCGCTGCTGCTTATCCCGTCAGCCAGGCTGATCGCAATACCCTTTGATGTGAGCAAGGGCTCTTTTGGCATACAGGCGCCATGAAAGTCCTGATTGACGGCCTTGCGGCCTTTATCAGATCCCTGCCCGATGGATATTCTGAGTTGACTAGACATGAGCCGTGGAAATCCCTGCCCCGCGGCCGGGACAGGGATTCCATTCCCTGCTGGAATATTATTTACTGAGTTTACGATCCGGACATGTTCTTACATGTGTGTAATACAGGGGCAACGCGACAAAAACCAGCCCACCGACCAAATTACCCAGCACCGTTGGAAGTTCATTCCACAGGATATATTCGGAAACAGTGAATCCCCCACCCATGATCATGGAAAACGGGAACAGGAACATGTTTACAATGGAGTGCTCAAACCCCATATAGAAGAACAGCATGATGGGCATCCACATGGCCGCGATTTTTCCCGTTGCCGAAGTGGAGATCATTGCGCCCACCACACCCATGGACACCATCCAGTTACACAACATGCCTCGCAGAAAAATGGTCAGCCAACCCGCAAGGCCATGCTCCTGATAACCCAGCGTTCTTGATTCCCCGATACTTCCCACTTTTTCCGCAATGGCGCCCCCGTCAATACTGAAACCGTAGGTCAAGACAAATGCCATAATGAACGCCACTGTGAGCGCCCCGCCCAGGTTGCCGACAAACACCCACCCCCAGTTACGCAACACCTCTCCAACCGTTGCGCCCGGCCGCTTGTCGAGCCAGGCCAGAGGGACCAGCGTGAAGACGCCCGTCAGCAAATCGAACTTCATCAAGTACAACATGATAAAGCCCACGGGAAACAACACCGCGCCCAGAATAGGCGAACCTGTGTTGATGGTGACCGTAATCGCAAACATCGCCGCCAGGCCGAGAACCGCACCCGCCATAAATGCGCGAATGACAGTGTCCTTCGTCGACATGTAAATTTTGGATTCACCCGAATCCACCATTTTTGTAACGAACTCAGAAGGTTCTAAATAAGACATGACTTTCCTTTATTTTTCCATGTGATTCATTGGCGTCATTTTCACAAGCATGCTTCGTGAAAACATATCGTCAGCGTCTAGCAGTTTTTAGGCCAAAACGCGCTCGCAACGTAACATCATGATTATCATTGGCTTTTTATAAGGAAAATTATTTTATGAGCTAGAAACCCATGGTCATGCACAAGTTGTGTGCATACTGCCACTTTGTGGCGCACAAATTTCATGCATCGATACAAGCATTGCACCCACCCAGGCGATGCCGCCAATGGAGGACCCCCAAAACATTATTGACCGGGCAACTATATATATTGTTGCCCGGTCAATAAGATGGAAAGGCGCCCCATGCCTCAAAAGACCGTTACAATAATTACATTTCAAACAAGTCCATATGTATGCAACCCATGCCGTATAGCCTCCTCGCCGATGCTGTGATCATCCTGCACTTTGCATTCATCCTGTTTGCCGTGTTCGGTGCTCTGTTGGTGTTGCGCTGGCCACATCTGATCTGGCTGCAGCTTCCGGCTGTATTGTGGGCAGCCGGCATCGAGTTTTACGGCGGCGTCTGCCCGCTCACGCCACTGGAAAACCATCTGCTCACCTTGAGCGGTGAATCAGGCTACAGTGGGAGCTTTATTCAGCATTATATCGGCGCCATAATCTATCCAACTGAAATCACACCAGTAATTGGAGCCGGCCTGGGGACAGCCGTGCTGCTCATCAACCTGGGGCTTTATTTCCCTCTCATCAAACGCTGGTATCAACGCCGCACAAAATCGTGAACATGCTGGCTTGGCGTAGATCGAGGATATCCCTTAGAATGAACACTCAACCTGCCTGAAAAGTCAGGATCCCCGTTCGCATGATATCCGGCCTTGCAATACGATGAACTGGAAAAACAAATTTGAATCGGCTAAAGGCAAAGCAGGCCTGTTGAAGCAGGCGGCATTGGAACAGGCAAGCCTCACGCTGGATCAGCACTGGCTGCTCATCCGCGATCTATGGCTGGAGAAAGTGGATCCGTCGCTTCGCTCCGCAGTCATGGACGATGAAAAACTAACGTCCTATCTGCATATCATCCACGAGGCCTTGCCCCTGCCGCTCCGCCTCGCCATCAAGGAGGAAACGTTTGTCCGGGTATGTCTGAAGAACCGGGATCGCTGGCTGCCGCCTGAAGAGGACAACCCGGCCTCAAACGAAAAACTGCTGAACAACGACAAACCGAAGGACGAGGCTTGATCGCTACGGCGACCATCAAAGCCTCATGTCAGCGTCCGCCATCCCTCATCGGGCGTGAAGCGTTCGCCATGGGTCTGAGCCAGAGACTCAAGGCGCTGTTGCATGATGGAAACATCCCGGGCCTTGATATAGTGCAGGGGCCCGCCCCGGAAGGGGGCGAAGCCGGTGCCGAAGATGATGCCGGCGTCGAGGTGATCCGCCGTGTCGATGACACCTTCGCGCAGGCAGGCCACGGCCTCGTTGAGAATGCTGAATATCATGCGGTCGGTGACATCGGCGGGAATCTCCGCGCCCTTGTCGAGCCTGGCCTTTTCCGGCTTGCCCTTCTTGTAGGTATAGAAGCCACGCCCTGACTTGCGGCCCAGGTTGCCGGCCTCGACCAGGCGGCGCAGCTTGTCGGGCACGGCGCCGCCCAGGCTGGCGGAGAGGATCTCGGCCACGGAGAGGCAGATATCCAGGCCCACGGTATCCGCCAGTTCGATGGGCCCCATGGGCATGCCGAATTCCACCGCGGCCCTGTCGATGAGTTCCGGCTGTATCCCCTCGCTCTCCAGCACCACCGCCTCCAGCAGATAGGGCATGAGGATGCGGTTGACCAGGAAGCCCGGGCTGCTCTTCACCGGCAGGGGAAGGCGGTCGATCTGGCGCGTGAATCCCGCCGCCTGCTTCGCCACCGCGGCATCGGTGTGCGATGAGCGGACGATCTCCACCAGTTTCATCTTGGCCACGGGATTGAAGAAGTGCAGGCCCACCAGGCGCTCCGGCCGGGCCAGTGCCTTGCCCAGTTCCTCCAGGGGGATGCTGGAGGTGTTGGTGGCCAGCAGGGCATCGTCCTTCATGCGCGGCTCCAGCTCGCGGTAGAGGGCCTCCTTGGCCTCGGCGTTCTCGAAAATGGCCTCGATCACCACATCGGCATGGGCCACACCGATGCCATCGACATCCGGGCGCAGGCGGTCCATGGCGGCCTGGACCAGGCGCGGCTGCTTGAGGCGCTTCCTGAACAGGGCGTGGGCGCGCTCGAGGGCCGGCGCGATGCGTTCCGGCGACTGGTCCTGCAGGCTCACCTGCAGGCCGTTGAGGGCGCACCAGGCGGCGATATCGCCCCCCATGACGCCGGCGCCCACCACGTGGACACGACGCGCCTGAAAATCCGCGCCACGTCCCAGCGATTTCAATTCTTCCTGCAGGAAGAAGACCCGGATGAGGTTCTGGGCCGTCTCGCCCACCACCAGGCGCGCCACGGAAGCGGCCTCCTCCTCCAGCATTTTCCGGGCGTCGTCACTGTGTTTGACCCACAGCTCCAGAAGGGCAAAGGGCGCGGGGTAG
Organism: Gammaproteobacteria bacterium; assembly: GCA_026982565.1. GTDB lineage: Bacteria > Pseudomonadota > Gammaproteobacteria > SZUA-140 > SZUA-140 > SZUA-140. The sequence continues at coordinate 14,726 of JALSGV010000059.1, read as the reverse complement.
TGTTTCTCCGACACCCGCTGCGCCACGCTGCGGCGCATGTATTTCCCCAGCAGGGGGCGCACCAGGCGGTGACTGAGGAGGCGTTGCAGGCGTCCCGGCCGGTGCGGGCCGGGGGGGTTGAGGACCGTCGCCCTGGCCGCGCGCTCCATGTGCCGCGTGGGCACGGCGTAATCGATCATGCCCAGCTTGCGCGCGGCGCGCGCGCTCACGGTGCGCCCGGCAAGCATGAGGGGCAGGGCCTGCACCGGCCCGATGAGGCGCGGCAGGCGCAGGGAGCCACCGAAACCGGGGTGGATACCCAGCATCACCTCGGGCAGGCCGAGGCGCACGGCGGGATCCTCGTCGGCGATGCGGTAGCGGCAGGCCAGAGCCAGTTCCATGCCGCCGCCCAGGCAGAAGCCGTTGATGAGGGCCACGGTCGGAAACTTGAGCGCTTCCAGGCGGTCGAAGACCCGGTGGCAGTCGCGCATCATGGCGACGGCCTCCTCCGTACTCCCGACGCGCAGGAATTCCTTGATGTCCGCGCCGGCGATAAAACCCTTTTCCTTGCCGGAACGGATCACCAGTCCCTTCACCGTCTCCTGCTCCAGCGTCGCCAGATGCCCGTCCAGTTGTGCGATGACGTCCACGGAGAGGACGTTGACGGAAGCCCCTGCCTTGTCCAGGGTCAGCCAGGCAATCCGGTCCTCATCGATATGGAGCCGCCAGTGTTTGTCATTCGTATTGTTCGCCATGGCCTTAGTCCTTATTCCGGGTAAGCAGCATTGCCCCGCCCTGTCCGCCACCGATGCACAGGCTGGCGATGCCACGCTGGCTGTTGGTGCGTTTCAGGACATGCAACAGGTGCAAAACGATACGCGCGCCGCTGGCGCCTACGGGGTGTCCCAGGCTGACGCCGCCGCCATCCACGTTGAGGCGCGCCTCATCGATTCTTCCCACCGCGGTACGGCGCCCCAGTTCGGCACGGCAATAGTCCATGTCATTCAGGGCCTCGATCACGGCCAGGACCTGGGTGGCGAAGGCCTCGTTGATCTCCCAGTAATCGATCTTGTCCAGGGCGATGCGGTTGCGCTTGAGCAGGGGGGCAATGGCATTGGCGGGGCCCAGCCCCATCTGGGCGGGGTCGACCCCGGCCCATTCACTGTCGGCGATGCAGCCCAGCACCGGCAGGCCATGTTTTTCCACGGCATCCTCGCTGGCGAGGATGAGCAGGGAGGCGCCATCGGTCACCTGGGCGCTGTTGCCGGCGGTCACCAGGCCGAAATGGCGGTCGAACACCGGCCTGAGCTTGGCCAGGCTTTCCATGGTGGTATCGCGGCGCAGGCCGTCGTCGTGGTCGTAAACCTTTCCATGCGTGTCGTACAACACTTCCATCTCCGCCGCCAGATGGCCGGCATCCTGGGCGGCCGCCAGGCGCTGGTGGCTCTGCATGGCATAGGCGTCCATGCGCTCGCGGCTGATCTTGAAGCGCCACGCCAGATTCTCGGCCGTCTGTCCCATGGACAGGCCCACGATGGGGTCCGTCAGCCCGCGCAGCAGGCCGATGATGGGCTTCAAATGCGCAAGACGCAGCTTCCCCAGGGTCCTGACACGCTGCCCCGGGGTTTTGGCCTTGTTCCAGTCGCCCAGCCATGCCACCATCTCCGGCCCCAGCAGCACGGGCGCGTGGCTCATGGCCTCGGTGCCGCCGGCCAGCACCAGATCCGACCGCCCCGTGGCGATATGGGTGGCGGCGCAGTCCAGGGCCTGCATGCCCGAGGCGCAGTTGCGCTGCACCGTCCACGCCGTGACGCGCGGCCCGCATCCCAGGCGCAGGGCCACGATGCGGGCGATATTGGCCTCGTCGGGACCCGGCATCACGCAACCGAGAATCACCTCGTCCAGTTCCTCCGCGGCGAAGGGCTGGCGGGCCAGGAGCTGCCGCCCGGCGCCCACCGCCAGATCGGAGGCCATGAAGGGCCCGGGCTTGCCGCGCACCTTGAGGAAGGGAGTGCGGTTGCCATCCACCACATAGACAGGCCGCATCTTGTTTTTCTTGCCAGTGCTGCGTTGCGCCATGTTCAGCTACTCCTCCAGTAATCCGGCGGAAAGTCATCGACCCTGATCACCTCCCTGCGCGCGGCGATGGTTTCCCGGTAGTGCGCCGCTTCGTCATCAGTGATCAGTTTCCTGGTCAAGGCCTGTTCGATCATCTCATCTTCACTGGCGGGCTCGAGCCGCCCGTCCTGTATGGCGGCATGCAGTTTCGCCTCCAGCACCTCATTCTCCACCACGCGCTGCAAGGTATTGTCTATGAGTCCGATTCTATCCTTATCGTCGCTGGATAAAAAGATGCCGGCGGTGAGGCGGTCGCGGGGCTCGCCGGGAGACAGTATCAATTGGGCCACTTCGCGCCCCAGTTCGTCATCCGGTGGAGCGAAGCGCCGTCCCAGCGGGAAAGCCAGGACCCGCATCACCCAGGCCACCGTCCGACCGGGCACGTTTCGGTAGAACCCGCTGAGCTGCTGCTGGATGGTATGCAACGAGAACGCGCAACACCAGCGCACCAGGGGGAGGTCCGCCTCTTGCCGCCCCTGGTCCTCATAGCGCTTGAGCACGGCCGAAGCGAGGTACAAGTGGCTCAACACATCGGCCAGGCGGCCGGAAAGCTTTTCCCTGCGCTTCAGGGAGCCGCCCAGGACGAACATGGCCAGATCGGACGTCATGGCGAACACGGCGCTCATGCGCGTCAACTGCTGATAATAGGGGCGTGTCTGGGGCGCCACGTCCGCCACCTGCACGAAGCGCGCCCCACTCAGGCCAAGCCACAGGGCGCGAAAGATATTACTGATGGTGAAACCCACATGGCCGGTAATGGCCTGGTCGAAATCGCGCACCGCCTCGTCGTGATCCGGGTTGTTGACCGCCATCATCTCCTTCAATACATAGGGATGGCAGCGCACGGCCCCCTGGCCGAAGATGATCAGGCTGCGGGTCAGAATATTGGCGCCCTCCACGGTGATGCTCACCGGCACGCCCTGATAGGCCCGCCCCAGCAGATTGCGCGGCCCCATGCTGATGCCGCTGCCACCCTGCACATCCATGGCGTCATTGAGCACCTGGCGCATGGTCTCCGTGAGGTTGTACTTGACGATGGCGGACACCACGGAAGGCTTGGCCCCCTCGTCCACGGCGCCGGCGGTCATGACGCGGGCGGCATCGGCCATGTAGGTGCTGGCGGCGATACGGGTCAGGGCCTCTTCCACTCCCTCGAATTTGCCGATGGGCAGTTTGAACTGGCGCCGTATCCGGGCATAGGCGCCCGTGGCGCGGCTGGCCATCTTGGCGGCACCGGTGCTGGTGGCCGGCAGCGAGATGGAGCGTCCGGCGGCCAGGCTCTCCATGAGCATGCGCCAGCCCTGCCCCACGCGCTTGGCGCCGCCGATGACCCAGTCCATGGGAATGAAAACGTCATGCCCCCAGTTGGGACCGTTCTGAAAGGCGATGTCGAGGGGGCAATGACGGCTGCCGATGGTGATGCCGTCGGTATTGGTGGGTATCAGGGCCACGGTGATGCCCAGATCCTCCTCGTCGCCCAGCAGACCCTCCGGGTCGTACAGCTTGAAGGCCAGGCCCAGCACCGTGGCCACCGGCCCCAGCGTGATGTAGCGCTTCTCCCAGTTGAGGCGGATACCCAGCACCCGCTCGCCCTTGAACGCCCCCATGCACACCTCGCCACGGTCCGGCATGGCGCCGGCGTCGCTGCCCGCCTCCGGTCCCGTGAGGGCGAAACAGGGCACCTCCTCGCCCCGCGCCAGGCGCGGCAGGTAATAATCCTTCTGCTCATCGGTGCCATAGTGAAGCAGCAGCTCGGCGGGTCCCAGGGAATTGGGCACCATGACGGTCACCGCCGCCGCCATGCTGCGGGTGGCGATCTTCATCACCACGCTGGAATGTCCCAGGGCGGAAAAACCCAGCCCCCCGTATTCCTTGGGGATGATCATGCCGAAGAACCCCTTTTCCTTGATGAACTGCCACACTTCGGGAGGCAGATCATGATACCTCTCACTGATCTCCCAGTCGTCCAACATGCGGCACAGTTCGTTCACGGGCCCGTCGAGAAAGGCCTGCTCCTCTTCCGAAAGGGCCGGCGCGGGATTGGACAACAACTGCTTCCAGTCCGGCCGGCCACTGAACAGCTCGCCATCCCACCACACGGTGCCCGCCTCCAGGGCCTCCTGCTCGGTACGGGACATGCGCGGCATGATGTGGCGGAACAGCACCAGAACACGCTCGGTGGCCATGCGCCGCAGGGGGGGGATATTGAGAGGAATAACCAGAGCGGAAAAAAACAACCAAATCAAAACCGCACTGATAGTGGAAGGCTGATAGAGGAAGGTCCAGGCAAGAAAATACCCGGCCATGATCGCACTCCATGCCATGATGGGTAAACGAAAATAGGCGGCCGCCCATACAACGGCGAGGAACAGGATCAACCAGAAAACAACATCCATATTATCTCCTTCATAAAGAATGATAAAGACAGTGTCTCACGACGGTCGGGCTTCCATCCAGATCCAGGATCTATCGTAAATCCCATGGTAGTCGTGTCAGGCGCAGATTGCTATCGATTCCGCATCAAAACAATCAAGCTCCCTTGTCAGCAACGCCGCCATCAACGGCAAACAAGCTGATTTCCTGAAAGTATAAGGCAAGGTGCATGCCGCACCGCTATAATGGAAGGCGAGCCCGCGCGCAAACCCAAACAAATTACAAAGGACCAGCGGACATGTTCAAGATCGCCAGTTGGAATGTCAATTCCCTGCGTGTGCGCCTGCCCCATGTATTGACATGGATGGAGGCTGCCCAACCTGATGTTCTGGCACTCCAGGAAACCAAGCTCCAGGACGGGGATTTCCCTGCCGCCGAATTCGAGGCCATGGACTATCACCCCCTGTACTGCGGCCAGAAAACCTACAATGGCGTGGCCATACTCTGCCGCGAACCGGGCAATGATGTCGTCACCGCCCTCCCGGAGCTGGACGACCCCCAAAAACGCCTGCTGTGCGCCACCATCGATGGTGTGCGCGTCATCAATGTCTATATCCCCAATGGCGCCAGCGTTGATTCTGAAAAATATCGTTACAAGTTGAACTGGCTGGCGCACCTGCGAAATTTTTTAGAGGCGCAATTGCGACAATATCCAGACTTGGTGCTGCTGGGCGATTTCAACATCGCGCCGACGGATGAGGACGTCCACGACCCCGAGCAATGGCGGGAAAAGATATTGTGCAGCACCCCCGAGCGCGCGGCCTTTCAGGCCCTGCTGGATACGGGACTACAGGACACCTTCCGGTGCTTTCCCCGCGACGGGAAGGAATTCAGCTGGTGGGACTACCGCATGGCGGCCTTCCGCCGCAACCGGGGGCTGCGCATTGATCTCATCCTCGCAAGCCGGGCATTGGCTGCCCGTTGCGCCGCCAGCACCATAGACAAAGAACCGCGGCGTTGGGAACGCCCCTCCGACCACGCGCCCGTGATCGCGGAATTCGATGTCTGAGCAGAGGCCTCCCCTCCCTGCCAGGCGCGGGCGGCTGCGCAGAACACTGAAATGGACGGCCTGGATCGTGACCCTGTATGCGGCCGCCGGTTTTCTGCTCGCGCCCTACCTGCTCAGGAACCTGTTGCTGGATTTCATTCACGACGACCTGAAACGGGACGGGGCCGTCATCGAAGTCAAAATCGACCCCTTCGATCTGTCCCTGAATATCTGGGGGCTCAGGATCGACGAACCGGATGGCGCCCGCCTGCTCGGCTTCAATGAACTGCACATCGACTTCACCCTGGCGTCACTGCTGCACCGCGCCTGGACCTTCGAGGAATTCCGTCTCGTGCGACCCTATGTGAACACCATCATTGAACAAGATGGCACCCTCAATCTGCTCAGACTGGGTGACAGCCTGGGAACCGGGACCACACCCGACACAGCGCCCGAAACCCAGGCCGTACCCCTGATTTTTCGCAATATCAATATCTCAGACGGCGCACTGTATTATCAGGACTACACCCACCCTGAATCCTATGCCGCCTCCCTCAAGCCGCTGAACCTGAAACTGGACGATTTCAGCACCGTGCCCGAGCGGGAAGGCCGCTACGGTTTTACCGCCACTCTCGGGGACGGCGGCCGCCTGCAATGGTCGGGCAATGTCGCCCTCGCCCCCTTGCGCTCCCGCGGCGCCCTGGAAGTCAGCGGCCTGCAGGTGGCGACCCTGTGGCGCTATATCCGGCACCAGGTCAATTTCACCGCCGACGAAGGCGTGCTCGGCTTCCGCGGTGAATACACCCTTGAAATACAACCCGACGACACCATCGTGACTATCGATGACGCCAGCCTGAGACTGGCCGGATTCACCATCAAGCAGGCCCCTGAAACGCCCCCCGTGTTTTCCATCCCCTTGCTGGAGCTACGGGGCGCCGCCATCAGATGGCCGGCTCAGAGCGTCGCCATCGACACCATCCGTTTGAGTGACAGCACCCTCCACGCCACCCTGGGTCCGCGGGGTGAATTCGACTGGCAACATCTCATGGCGCCGACCACCACCCCATCGGATGCGCCGCCTCCGCAAGAGGATGACGGCGCCCCCTGGCAGGTAAACATAGGCGAGTTCCTGCTAAACAATTTCTCCGCAGCGTTCACCGACCAAAGCGCGCAGCCCGCCGCCAGGGTGACGCTGGACGCGCTGGAGCTGCGTCTCGGCAATATCGACAGCGCGCCCCGATCCCGTTTCGACCTCGATTTGAAGACCCAGGTCAACAAGGGCGGAGGCGTCCATGTCACCGGCCAGGTGAGCGCCCTGCCCCCCGCCTCGGATTTACAGATTGAGGTGCGGGATCTCGCCCTGAAGCCGTTCCAAGCCTATGTCTCCAGAGTGGCGCGCCTGCAACTGCGCGATGGCGAATTGAACCTCGATGGCAAGCTCGGCTATCTGGAAAGCGCATCCGCCCCGGATCTCAGTTTCAGCGGCAAAATCAGCATAGACCGGTTCGACAGCCGCGACACCTTGACCGGGGAACGCTTTCTGGGATGGAAGCAGTTAAGGCTCGATGGCCTGCACTACGCACAATCACCCGACCGCCTGGCCATCGCCGCCATCGACAGCGACGGGCTCTACACCAAGATCGCCATTGCAGAAGATGGCAGCCTCAATGTCAGCCACGTGCTCATGGCCGAAAACGGGACGGAAAGCGAAGCCGAGGAACAAACGCAAGAAACCACTGCCATGCCGGTGGAAATCGGCCGCATACGCCTGAATGAGGCCTCTGCCAATTTCGCCGATCTGAGCCTCAAGCCCCAATTCGCCACGGCCATCCACAGTCTCAATGGCGAGATCGCCGGGCTGTCCTCCACCAAGCCGGCGCGGGCGGACGTCGCTATCGAGGGCAAGGTGGACAAGCACGGTACCGTCACCATCCGCGGCAAGATCAACCCCCTGAGCGAGGACAAGCACACCGACCTGGATGTCAAATTCGGCCACATCGAACTGACCACCTTCACGCCCTATTCCGGCAAGTTCGCCGGTTATGTCATCGACAAGGGCAAACTGTCCCTGGATCTCAACTACCAGGTATCACAGCAAAAACTGGTGGGAAAAAACCGCATCGTGCTCAACCAGCTGACGCTGGGGGAGCACACCGGCAGTCCCGACGCCGTCTCTCTGCCCATCAAACTGGCCATTGCACTCATGAAGGACGCCGATGGCCGCATCGACATCAACCTGCCTGTGGAGGGCAACCTGGACGACCCCGAATTCCGCTATGGCCACCTCATCGGCAAGGCGCTGCTCAAGCTGGTCACCGGTATCGTCACCTCGCCCTTCAGGTTTCTGGGCAGCATGCTGGGCGTGGACGGTGGCGCACTGGAATACGCGGAATTCGACCCCGGCAGCGACCGGCTTTCCGAAGCCGAACGGGAGAAGGCCCTGAGGGTCGCCGAGGCGCTGACGTTGCGGCCCCAGTTGGATCTGGAGATACGCGGCAGCTACGAGGATGAGCGGGACGGCCGCGCCCTGAAAGCGGACAAACTCGATAACCAGGTGCTGATGCGCATGGGCGACAGCACCACAGTCAATGAGTCGCTGCAGGCCGCCAGGGATCAGATCACGGGCATTCTCGCCGCCCTCTACGCTGAACAGTTCGGGGAAGAACAGCGCACCCTGCTCGAAACCCGATTCATTCTCGAACCGGAGGAAGCACAGCCCAAAAAGAAGCGTTGGGGGCGCAAGCCTTCCCGACCGGCCATCGACCAGGCGGCCTACACCGCCGCCCTGAGGGATCAACTCATCGATGCCCAGCCACTGGCGCAGGGGGAACTGCGCCTGCTGGCGCAGGCGCGGGCCTTGTCGCTCATGGATATCATCGTGACGGATGGCGGCATCGCCAGTGAGCGCATTTTCATTCTCGAACCCCTCATCGATGGGAAGCACCCGGGAGAAATGAAGGCCCGCCTGACACTCAATGCCAGGTAAATCCGCGCCTTCCTGCTGAACGCGAACCATCAAGAAAATCATTTCCCGTGGCACGAAAAACAGCCGTTGACTGCTTGTTTATACAAGCCCGTCTCTTGTATCTTGTAGTTTTCCGCCGGGACCGGACAGAGCATGACCTACAAAGACCTGCGCGATTTCATTCGCCAACTGGAAAAACTGGGGGAACTCAAACGGATAACAGCAGAAGTCGATCCCCGTCTGGAAATGACGGAAATCTGCGACCGCACCCTGCGCCGTCACGGCCCCGCCCTGCTGTTCGAGAACCCCAAGGGGCATGACATCCCGGTGCTGGGCAATCTCTTCGGCACGCCGCGAAGGGTGGCCTTGGGCATGGGCGAAGACTCCGTGGAGGCCCTGCGCGAGGTGGGCAGGCTGCTGGCCTATCTCAAGGAACCCGATCCGCCCAAGGGTCTCAAGGACGCCTGGGACAAGCTGCCGGTCCTCAGGCAGGTCATGAACATGTCGCCCAAGGTGCTCAGCCGCGCGCCCTGCCAGGAAGTGGTCTTGGAGGGCGAAGACGTGGATCTGGGCAAGATCCCCATCCAGACCTGCTGGCCCGAAGACGCCGCGCCGCTGATCACCTGGGCGCTGGTGGTCACCAAGGGCCCCCACAAGGCGCGGCAGAATCTCGGCATCTACCGCCAGCAGGTGATCGGGCGCAACAAGGTCATCATGCGCTGGCTGTCCCACCGCGGCGGGGCGCTGGATTTCCGTGACTGGCGGCAGGCCCATCCCGGCGAGCCCTTTCCCGTGGCCGTGGCCCTGGGCGCCGATCCCGCCACCATTCTCGGCGCGGTGACGCCCGTTCCCGATTCCCTCTCCGAATACGCCTTTGCCGCCCTGCTGCGGGGCTCCAAGACGGAAGTGGCCCCCTGCGTGGGCCTGGACCTGCAGGTGCCGGCCCATGCGGAGTTCATTCTGGAAGGGCATATCAAACCCGGTGAAGAGGCGCCGGAAGGACCATTCGGCGACCATACGGGCTATTACAACGAAGTGGACACCTTTCCCGTGTTCACCATCGAGCGCATCACCCACCGCAGGCAGCCCATCTATCACAGCACCTACACGGGCCGCCCGCCGGATGAACCGGCCGTGCTGGGGGTCGCCCTCAACGAGGTCTTCATCCCCATCCTGCAGAAACAGTTCCCGGAGATCCGTGACTTCTATCTTCCCCCCGAGGGCTGCTCCTACCGCCTGGCCTGTATCAGCATCAAGAAACAGTACCCGGGGCACGCCAAGCGCATCATGTTCGGCCTGTGGTCCTTCCTGCGCCAGTTCATGTATACCAAGTTCATCATCGTCACGGACGACGACGTGGACATCCGCAACTGGAAAGACGTCATCTGGGCCATGACCACGCGCATGGACCCCGTGCGCGACACCACCCTGGTGGAAAACACCCCCATCGACTACCTGGATTTCGCCTCGCCCGTCTCGGGCCTGGGCGGCAAGATGGGCTTCGACGCCACCAACAAATGGCCGGGCGAAACCTCGCGCGAGTGGGGCCGCCCCATCGCCATGAGCCGGGAGATCATCCAGCGCGTCGATGCCCTGTGGAGCGACCTGGGTATTGACTAAGGCCGTCCCGCGGCCGATAACAGGACATGGAAACCCGTTCGAGTTGAATCAACATCATGCTGTGGTGGTCGAAAAAAGAGCAACCTGATCTCAAAACCGCCCTGGTGCTGCCGGGAGGCGGAGCGAGGGGGGCTTACCAAGTAGGCGTGCTGCGCGCCATTGCCCACCTGCTGCCCAAGGATGCGCCCACCCCCTTTCCCATCATCACCGGCACCTCGGCGGGCTCCATCAACGCCACCGCCCTGGCCATCAACGCCGGGCATTTTCGCAAGGGCGTGTTGCTCATCAGCCGGGTATGGGGAAACTTTCATGTCGATCAGGTATTCCGCGCCGACACCCTGGGACTGACGCGCACCGGCGCCCACTGGCTGGCGGCGCTGATGCTGGGCGGCCTGGGCAAGCGCAACCCGGTCTCCCTGCTGGACCGCGCGCCCCTCGTGCCTTTATTGGAGCACTACCTGCCTTGTGAAAAAATTCAGGACGCCATTGAATCCGGCGCCCTGCACGCCCTGGGCATCACGGCCAACAGTTACGATACCGGGCACTCGGTGACCTTCTTCCAGGGCGTGGACTCCCTGGAGCCCTGGGACCGGCAGCGGCGCGTGGGCTATCCCGCCCGCATCACCATCGACCACCTCATGGCCTCATCGGCCATCCCCTTCATGTTCTCGGCCATCAGGATCGGTAACGAATACTTCGGCGATGGCTCCGTGCGGCAGATCGCTCCCTTGAGTCCGGCCGTGCACCTGGGCGCCAACAAGATCCTGGTGGTGGGTATCCGCAAGCGCCTGACAGGCCCGGAGGATTACCGCAAACGGAGTGACTATCCCACCCTGGCCGAAATCGCCGGCAACATTCTGGACAGCATATTTCTCGACAGTCTCTATACAGATCTGGAGCGCCTGCAGCGCATCAACAAGACCATCAGCCTGATTCCCGACCGGCGCCTCGAACAGGGAGGAGTTTCCCTGCGCCCGCTCGACGTGCTGACCATTTCGCCCAGCCAGAGCATCGACAAGATTGCTGAACGCTATGTGCACCTGCTGCCCAGGCCGCTCAGATTCCTGTTGCGGGGCGTGGGCGCCATGGGCGGCCATGGCGCCACGCTGATCAGTTACCTGCTGTTCGAAAAGCAGTTCTGCCGCGAATTGATGTCCCTGGGCTTCAGGGACGCCATGGCGAGACGGGACGACATCATCCAGTTCCTGGAACTGGAAGAAACCTCGTCCGACAAGAAGACAGGGTGATCCTCAGTCCTGCTGCTCCACCTCGAAAGGCAGTACCTCGGCCTTGCGGGCGGGAGTGGACGGGCGGGAGGCCGCGGCCAGTTGGCTGGCCGTATTGGCATGGAGCGCGCTCAACAAGCCGTTTTCCCCATACACGGAATTCCACATTTTCCTGTAGATGTGAATCATGGACTGGGTGGGATTGCTGCAACGCTTCCTTTCCATGTCCACGCGCCACTGCAGGCCGGTGAGGCGGTGCTGCAGGGGCTTGGGCGCCTTGGCGATCTCAGCCTGCAACACCTTTTTGCGCTGGATCTCGAAGGCCTCGGGATTGGTCTCGGCCAGTTTCTTCCACGCATCGAAATTGAAGCGCGACTTGTCTTTTTTCCGTTTGAGCGTCATGGGTTACCTCACTTTCGATATATATTTGGACGCATTTGAATAAATGCCATTGAATTATAACATAATTACCAGGGTATTTGTGGCGAAACACCGCCCCACGGGCCATAACCCCACAAAAAAGGGCGTCATTTCCTGTATCCCTGGAAAACCGCCTTGACTCGTCAAACCTGGTATCCTGCGCGGCAACGAAGCAGCAATGCGCAAAAAGGCCGTTGCTGGTAGACTGGCGTCAGAGCCTGGAACCTGAATCCGTGGGGTGAGGCGGATGCAGAGTGCAAACTATTGCTTTCACAGTGGATTCAGGTGGAAATCAATACCGCAGAGAGAATTGACAGATGAACATCCCGATCAAAGCCAAGAATGTCGGCGCCCCGGACCCCGAGCTGAAAACCTCCCCCATCATGGAGGGAACGGATTACAGCGCCGAGGATCTCGCCCAGGAAGTGGAGGAACAGCCGGTGTGCTACTTCAACAATATCAGCTACAAGAACGGCGCCTATGTCTGCAGCGGCAGCGGCGAGCTGCTGCGCTGCGACAAGGGCATCTGGGTGCAGGTGGGCAGCTGTGATCCAGACAACCCGTAATCAGGGCGCGGCCGAACCATCGAAATAGGCGGGGCTCAATCCTGAATCATCGCCCCCGTGAGGCGCCGCGGGCGGAGTGGAATCCGCGGCCGGCCCGGCGCCGCGCAGGGGGCGGCCCGCCATGATATCCAGGATCTGCTCCTTGTCCAGCGTCTCGTACTCCATCAGCGCGGCCGCCATGCGGTGCAGGATATCGAGGTGTTTCTTGAGAATCTTTTTCGATACGGCGTAGTTCTTCTGAATGAGGGCCTTGATCTCGGCGTCGATGGCCTCCGCCGTGCTGGCGGCCATGGGCTTTTCGCTGTGGCCCTGCCCCAGGAATCCAGCCCCCTCCTCCTCCGTGAAGGCGAGGGGACCGACAATGGACGACAGCCCCCACTTCTTGACCATGTTGGTGGCCAGCTCCGTGGCGCGCTTGATGTCGTTGCTGGCGCCGGTGGTGACGGAATCATCCCCGTAGATCAGCTCCTCCGCCACGCGGCCGCCGAAGAGGCTGGCCAACTGGCTTTCCAGGCGGCGCTTGCTGTAACTGACACGGTCCTCTTCCGGAAGATACATGGTCACGCCCAGGGCGCGGCCGCGGGGAATGATGCTGACCTTGTGCACGGGATCGTGCTCTGGCACCGACAGGCCGACGATGGTATGCCCCGCCTCGTGGTAGGCCGTCAGGCGCTTCTCTTCCTCGCTCAGCACCATGGAGCGGCGTTCCGTGCCCATGAGGATCTTGTCCTTGGCGTACTCGAAGTCGGCCATGGTCACTTCCTCGCGGCGTGAACGCGCCGCGATGAGGGCCGCCTCGTTCACCAGGTTGGCGAGGTCGGCGCCGGAGAAGCCGGGCGTCCCGCGCGCGATCTGCATGGCGTCGATGGCCTCGGCCAGGGCGATCTTGCGCAGATGTACCTTGAGAATCTGCTCCCGCCCGCGTATATCCGGCAGGGGAATGGTGACCTGGCGGTCGAAACGCCCGGGGCGCAACAGGGCCTTGTCCAGCACATCGGGGCGGTTGGTGGCCGCGATCACGATGATGCCCTCGGTGCCCTCGAAGCCGTCCATTTCCACCAGGAGCTGGTTCAGGGTCTGCTCGCGCTCATCATTGCCGCCCCCGATGCCGCTGCCGCGCTTGCGGCCCACGGCGTCGATCTCGTCGATGAAGACGATGCAGGGGGCCGCCTTCTTGGCCTCCGCGAACAAGTCCCTGACCCGCGAGGCGCCCACGCCCACGAACATTTCCACAAAGTCGGAGCCGGAGATGGAGAAAAAGGGCACTTCCGCCTCGCCGGCGATGGCCTTGGCCAGCAGGGTCTTGCCCGTTCCCGGCGAGCCCACCATGAGTACGCCGCGCGGGATGCGTCCGCCCACCTTGTTAAAGCGCTCGGCATTGCGCAGAAAATCCACGATCTCGGCCACTTCCTCCTTGGCCTCCTCGATGCCGGCCACGTCCGAGAAGCGGATTTTCACCTCGCCCGCCTTGAATTCCCTGGACTTGGACTTGCCGAATTTGAGCGCCCCGCCCCGGCCGCCGCCCTGCATGCGCTTCATGTAATAGATCCACACGGCAATGAGCAGCAGGATGGGGAACCAGGACAACAGAATCTGGGCCAGCGCCGAGCCCTTGGGCGCGGCGGTGATCTTGACATTGTGTGCGATGAGATCGCCCATCAGGCCGGGGTCATTGGGGGTATCGGTCTTGAAGGGAACATTGTTGGTGGTGCGCCCATAGATGACGCCGTCATCGATAAAGACCTCCGTGATCTCATGGTTGGCCAGCCTGTCCAGAAACTCCGAATAGGAGAGATTGGCATTGGACTTGACCTTGACACCCGACATCAGCAATGCCATAAACATGACACCGAGTACCACCATGCCCGCCAGGAATTTGTTGCTCATAAGCTGATCCTCCTCAGGATGCGATATGGCGCTGGGCGCTATCCAACTGAATTGCTGACCGATTTAATCAGGCATGGCCCGCGCGGACGACATGAGCCTCCAGTGGCGCCGGGGCCTGCCTCAGGCAATTCATACTCACTACCAGACTAAAGGGCAAAACTCATACCAACCATTGGGGCAAGGCAAGAAATGAATCAGAAAACACACTGGGAAAACATCTACGCCAGCAAGCCACGGGAGACCCTTGGCTGGTACAAACCCCATTTATTAACCCGGCAATAATATATATCGTATTCAGGACTTCAGGCCTGTGCTGGAACAAGGCGCGGCGCGCAGGCAATGGTGATTCCATTGGCAAGCGCCGCAACGCCGTGCCAGTGCAGGCCTGAAGTCCCTAACAAATTGAAATCAAAGGACAGGCCATTGCGTGCCGGCCCGCTGACTGCGTTGGCGAAACTTGCTGTAGAATGACTACAGCGGCATTTCGCCGCCTTGCAGCGAACCGGCACGCAATGGCTGAATAC
>JALSGV010000058.1 GCA_026982565.1 Gammaproteobacteria bacterium | reverse complement strand
CGAGCCCCTCATCAATGAACAACAGGCCGGGCAAATGGCCGCGCTGGGAGATGACTGATCCAGCCATCACAAAAGGAGACGTCACCATCCACGGCGTGCTGGCGCAGGCGGCCCTGGCCCTGGAATCCCGCAGCGACACGCCCCGCCTGGACGCGGAAATCCTGCTGTCCTTCGTGCTGGGCAAACCACGCAGCCATCTTCACGCCTGGCCACGGGAGCACCTGGATGAGGGCCAATACGACACTTTCCGTGGACTGGTGCAACGGCGCCAGGACGGGGAGCCCGTCGCCTATCTGACCGGCCGGCAGGCATTCTGGTCGCTGGATTACCGCGTGACGCCACACACCCTGATCCCGCGCCCGGAAACGGAACACCTGGTGGAACTGGCCCTGCGCCTGATCCCGGAGGAAGCTGCGTGGCGCATCGCCGACCTTGGCACGGGCACGGGCGCCATCGCCCTGGCGCTGGCCCATGAACGCCCCCGCTGCCAGGTGGTGGCCGTGGATGTGTGCGCACGGGCACTGGAGGTCGCGGCGTGGAATGCCCGCCATCTGGGCATCGGCAACGTCGGCTTCCGCCAATCCGACTGGTTCGCCGGGCTGCGGGGGGAGCGCTTCGACCTCATCGCGGCCAACCCGCCCTACGTGCGCCACGACGATCCCCATCTCGCCGCCTTGCAATACGAACCCGCCACCGCCCTGGTGAGCGGCCCCGGCGGCATGGAGGCGCTGGAGGCCATCGTGAGCGGCGCGCGCGCCCATCTCACGGGCGCGGCGTGGCTGGTGCTGGAACACGGCCACGACCAGGGAGCGGCCACCCTCGACCTGCTGCGCCGCCACGGCTACCATGATGTGGCGGGATACCGGGATTATGCCGGCCATGACCGCAATGCGGTGGGACGGTGCCCTCCGCAAGAAGAGGAAAGCGTGATCTCATGACCACCGTCCGCATTCCCCGCACCGTCGCCAACCTCATCCTCGCCCATGTGCAGCGCCATGAGGAGCGCGAGGCATGTGGACTCATCGCCGGCAAGGATGGCCGTCCGCTGCGCTGTTACGAGATCCCCAACGTCGCCAGCGAACCCGCCACGCGCTTTCAAATGGATCCCGCCGCGCAGATCGACGCCATGCGGCGCATGCGCGAAGCCGGGGAAGAATTATTCGCCATCTACCATTCCCACCCCCGCGGACCGGCCCTGCCATCATCCATCGACCTGGCGGAGGCCGCCTATCCGGACACGCTGTACCTTATCGTCTCACTGGATACCAAGGGCGTGCTGGAGATGCGCGGCTTTCACATCAGGGAGGGCAAGGTGAGCGAGGTGGAGCTGGTGTTGTCATGACGATGACAGCTTCTGCTTGAGAATGGCATTGACCTGGGCCGGATTGGCCTTGCCCTGGGTGGCCTTCATGACCTGCCCCACGAAGAAACCGAACAGTTTTTCCTTGCCGGCGCGGTACTGTTCCAGTTGTTGGGGATTGGCCGCCAGGATGCCGTCGATGATCTGTTCGATGGCCCCGCTGTCCGTCACCTGCTTGAGTCCCTTCTGCTCGATGATCTCGTCCGCATCGCCCTCCCCCTGCCACATGGCGGCGAACACCTGTTTGGCGATCTTGCCGGAGATGGTCTCGTCGCCGATGCGCCTGATCATGCCGCCCAGCATTTGCGCGCTGACCGGACTCTCCGTGATGTCCAGCCCGGCCTTGTTGAGGGCCCCCATGAGATCGCCCATGACCCAGTTGGCGGTCAGCCTGGTCTCCCCGTCCGAGGCCCGTTCGGCCGCCTCGAAATAGTCCGCCATTTCGCGGCTGGCCGTCAGCACATCGGCCTCGTAGGCCGATAAGCCGTACTCATACATGAAACGCTCGCGCCTGGCGTCCGGCAGCTCCGGCAGGGTCTCGCGCACCGCCTCGATATAGTCTTCGTCCAGAATGACGGGCAGCAGGTCGGGGTCCGGGAAATAGCGGTAGTCGAAGGCCTCCTCCTTGCTGCGCATGGAGCGGGTCTCGTCACGCGCCGAGTCATAGAGGCGGGTCTCCTGCACCACGCTGCCGCCGCCTTCCAGCACGTCGATCTGGCGCTCCACCTCCAGGTTGATGGCGCGCTCCACGAAGCGGAAGGAATTGAGGTTCTTCAGCTCCGTGCGCGTGCCCAGGGCCGTCTGCCCCGCCGGGCGCACCGAGACATTGGCGTCACAGCGGAAGGAACCCTCCTGCATGTTGCCGTCGCAGATCTCCAGGTAGCGCACCAGGGCGTGGATCTTCTTCATGTAGGCCACGGCCTCCCGGGCGGAGCGCAGGTCGGGCTCGGACACGATCTCCAGCAGGGGCGTGCCGGCGCGGTTGAGATCGATGCCGCTGCAGCCGTGGAAGTCCTCGTGCAGGGATTTTCCCGCATCCTCTTCCAGGTGGGCGCGGGTGATGCCGATGCGCCTGGACGCGCCATCGTCGAGGTGGATGTCCAGATGCCCCAGCCCCACGATGGGCAGCTCATACTGGCTGATCTGATAACCCTTGGGCAGATCCGGATAGAAATAATTCTTGCGCGCGAACACGGAGCGCGGCGCAATGCGGGCCTCCACGGCAAGACCGAATTTCACCGCCATGCGCACCGCCTCGCCGTTGAGCACGGGCAGCACCCCGGGCATGCCCAGGTCGATGGCGCAGGCCTGGGTGTTGGGCTCGGCGCCATAGGCGGTCGACGCCGCCGAGAAGATTTTGCTCTTCGTGGCCAGTTGCACATGGATTTCCAGGCCGATTACTGTCTCCCAACTCATATTATCTCCCTGAGATACAAGGGGAAAGGTACAAGGGGAAAGATACAAGGGACAAGGGGTGTGTTTGTCCCTTGTACCTTGTACCTTGCCCCTTGTACCTTGTCCCTTGCTCCCCTTCTCATGTTTCAAATGCCTCCGGCACCCGGGCATGCCAGTCCGTCTCCTGCTGGTAGCGGTGGGCGATATGCAGCAATTGCGCCTCTTTGAAATAACCGCCGATGATCTGCAGCCCCACGGGCAGGCCCGCGCTGAAACCGCAAGGGATGGAAATGGCGGGCAGGCCGGCGAGGTTGACGGCGATGGTGTAGATATCGGACAGATACATCTGAATGGGGTCGTTCAGCTTGTCGCCGGCGGCAAAGGCCGTGGTGGGGGTGGTCGGCCCCATGATGACGTCCACCTCCACGAAGGCCTTCTTGAAATCGTCGCTGATGAGCTGGCGCAGTTTCTGGGCCTTGAGGTAGTAGGCGTCGTAGTAGCCCGCGGACAGGGCGTAGGTGCCGATCATGATGCGGCGCTTGACCTCGGCGCCGAAACCCTCGCCGCGGGAGCGCTTGTAAAGATCCATGAGATCCACGGGGTCCTCGCAACGATAGCCGTAGCGCACGCCGTCGAAGCGCGACAGGTTGGAGGAACATTCGGCCGGAGCCACGACGTAATAGGTCGGCGCCGAGTAACGGGTGTTGGGCAGGCTGATTTCCACGATGGCGGCGCCCATTCGTTGGTATTGGCCTATGGCCGCCTGGACGAGTTCGCCGACAGCGGCGTCCAGACCGTCGCCGAAGAATTCACGGGGCACGCCGATCCTCAGGCCGTCGAGGGGTTGATCCAGGGCGGCGCAGTAATCGGGCACCGGCTGGTCGATGCTGGTGGAATCTTTTTCGTCGAAACCCGCCATCACGTTCATCAGCAGGGCCGCGTCCTGCGCCGTGAGGGCCAGGGGACCGCCCTGGTCCAGGCTGGAGGCGAAGGCGATCATGCCATAGCGGGACACCCGCCCGTAGGTGGGCTTGAGGCCCGTCAGGCCGCACAAGGCCGCCGGCTGGCGGATGGAACCACCCGTATCGGTGCCGGTGGCGGCGGGAGCGAGGCGCGCGGCGACAGCGGCGGCGGAACCGCCGGACGACCCGCCGGGGACCCTGGCGGTGTCCCAGGGATTGCCCACGGGACCGTAATAGCTGGTCTCGTTGGAGGACCCCATGGCGAATTCGTCCATGTTGGCCTTGCCCAGCATGACGGCGCCGGCCGCCTTGAAGGACTGGATGACCGTGGCATCGTAGGGCGCGATAAAATTGTCCAGCATGCGCGAGGCGCAGCTCGTCCTCACCCCGTCGGTGCAGAAGATGTCCTTGTGGGCCAGGGGGATCCCCGTCAGGGCATGGGCCTCCCCGGCGCGCAGGCGGCGGTCGGCCTCGCGGGCATCGGCCAGGGCCACCTCCTCCGTCACCGTGATGAAGCAGTTCAGCGCCCCGTTATAACGATGGATTCTATCCAGAAAATGGCGCGTCAGCTCTTCGCTGCTGAAATCCCCCTGGCGCAGACCCTGCGCGAGGGATGCTATGGATTGCTTGTGCATTATGACTATTGCTTCATATTCAAGGAGTAAGGATGGACGCGGTCATTCGATGACCTTGGGCACCAGGTAGAGCCCCGCCTCCACGCGGGGCGCGATGGCCTGGAATTTCTCACGCTGGCTGGATTCCCGCACGGCGTCCTCGCGCAGGCGCTGCACGGCATCGAGGGGATGGGCCATGGGCGCGACCCGGGACACGTCGGCGCTGTCCATCCGCTCCACGAACTTGAGGATATCCGAGAGGCTGCTGGCATAAGCCGCCAGTTCCTCCTCGCTGACCGCCAGCCGGGCCAGGTGGGCGATCTTTTCCACGTCACTTCTCTGCAGGACCATGCCTTTCTCCGCTTAATATTTACGACTGCTTACCGATAACGAATCATGAACAGAAGACAATTTGCACAGGGTATAAGATGCTTGCCCAAAATCCTACCCACTGCTAGAGTATCTCGCTGCATTTGGTAGAGGGAAACAACCCATGTTTTTAAAACGCTTGCGTGGCATGTACTCCAACGATCTGTCCATCGATCTGGGTACGGCCAACACACTGATCTATGTTCGCGACCAGGGCATTGTACTGAATGAGCCCTCCGTTGTCGCGATCCGCCAGGAGTCCATGTCGGGAGGACAGCGCTCCGTGGCGGCCGTGGGCGCCGAAGCGAAACTCATGATCGGGCGCACGCCCGGCAACATCAAGGCCATTCGCCCCCTCAAGGACGGCGTCATCGCCGACTTCACCGTCACGGAAAAAATGCTCCAGCATTTTATCCGCAAAGTCCATGAAAACAAATTTTTCCGTCCCAGCCCACGTGTGCTGGTGTGCGTGCCCTGCGGCTCCACCCAGGTGGAGCGCCGCGCCATCAAGGAATCGGCCGCGGGCGCCGGGGCCCGCGATGTCTACCTGATCGAGGAACCCATGGCCGCCGCCATCGGCGCCGGCATGCCCGTGGCCGAGGCCAGCGGCTCCATGGTGCTGGACATCGGTGGCGGCACCACCGAGGTGGCCGTGATCTCCCTCAACGGCATCGTCTATGCCGCCTCCGTGAGGATAGGCGGCGACCGCTTCGACGAGGCCATCATCGCCTATATCCGCCGCAACTATGGCAGCCTGATCGGCGAATCCACCGCCGAGGCCATCAAGCACGAGATCGGCGCCGCCTATCCCGGCAACGAGATCCGCGAGATCGAGGTGCGCGGACGCAACCTGGCCGAGGGCGTGCCGCGCACCTTCACCCTCAACAGCAATGAGATTCTCGAAGCCCTGCAGGAGCCCCTGGCGGGCATCGTGGGCGCGGTGAAGACGGCCCTGGAGCAGACCCCGCCCGAGCTGGGCGCCGACATCGCCGAAAGCGGCATCGTCCTCACCGGCGGCGGCGCGCTGCTGCGCGACCTGGACAAGCTGCTCTCCGAGGAGACCGGCCTGCCGGTCATCGTGGCGGAAGACCCCCTCACCTGCGTGGCGCGCGGTGGCGGCCGCGCCCTGGAAATGATCGACGAACACAGCGGAGATGTGTTCGCTCCGGAATAGTCCCGCGCCGGGTGCATCCATGATGCCGGGCAACCCTACCTGCGCTTACGCAATGATATAGGTATAATCCTGGTCTGCCGTATCACCTGTATGGAGTAGCCGCATCAAACCCCTATTCGTCCATGGACCCTCGACGACGCTGCGCCTCGCGGTCCTTGCGCTGCTGTCCATCACCATGATGGTGCTGGATCATCGCCAGAACCACATGGACAGCATCCGCTCCATCCTGTCGGTCGTCGTCTATCCCATCCAGTACCTGGTCAATCTGCCGCGCGAGTCGGGATCCTGGCTGTCGGAGAACCTCACCACCCGCCAGGTTCTGCAGGAGGAAAACGCCAGCCTGCGCGCCCAGGAGCTGCTGCTGAAATTCCGCCTGCAGAAACTGGAGGCGTTGGAGGCCGAAAACGACCGCCTGCGCCAACTGCTCGAATCTTCCACCAAAGTGAAAGAGCGCGTCGTCATCGCCGAACTGCTGTCCGTGGACATGGCGCCCTTCTCGCGCCGCGTCATTCTGAACAAGGGCAGCCTCGATGGCGTACAGGTAGGCCAGGCCATTCTGGACGCCGACGGCATCCTGGGACAGATCATCACGGTGACCCCCCTCACCAGTACCGCCATGTTGATCACGGATCCCAGCCATGCCGTCCCCGTGGCCGTCAACCGCAACGGCCTGCGCGCCATCGCCGTGGGCAGCGGCAAGCCCAACCACCTGGAGCTGTCCCATATCCCCAACAATGCCGACATCAAGGAAGGCGACCTGCTGGTAACATCGGGCCTGGGGGGACGCTTTCCCAGCGGCTATCCCGTGGCGGTCATCAACGAAATCCGCCGCAGTCCCGACCGCCCCTTCGCCGTCATTCATGCCGAGCCCATCGGCAACCTGGAGAGCAGCCGCGAGGTGCTCATCGCCTGGACGGCGGCTGCAGCGGCGCCCACGGATGAAGAAAAGGCAGCCACCGCGCCACCTACGGAGGCATCCGAATGACCCCTCGCGCCCCTCAAGGTGGATGGATCATCGTCGCGACCTTCATCGTTGCCTTCATCCTCACCATCGTGCCGCTGCCCGGGTGGCTGGCGCATCTGCGCCCGGAATGGGCCGCCCTGGTCCTTATCTATTGGTGCATGGCGCTGCCGCAACGCATCGGTGTGGGAATCGGCTGGATCACCGGCCTGTTCGTGGACGTGCTGCGCGCCGAACTGCTGGGGCAGTACGCCCTGGCCTTTGCCCTCATCGCCTATGTCACCCTCCATCTCCATCGCCGGGTACGTGTATTTCCCCTGTGGCAACAGGCCGCCAGTGTGCTGGTACTGATCGCGCTGGAACAGATGCTGATTCTGTGGGTCAAAGGCATCATGGGCCAGTCACCGCAATCATGGACCTATTGGCTGCCTTCCCTGACGAGCATGCTGATATGGCCTCTCGTCTACATATTGCTGCGGGGTGTCCGGCGATATTACCGAATCACCTGACCGGCACTGCTCATGCGCCTCACCATCAAAGACCACATCCGCGAAAGCAGACTCTTCAATGAGCGTGCGGCCATCGCCCTTGCCATCACCCTGCTGCTGCTCATGGCCGTCATGGCACGCCTGGTCTACCTGCAGGTCTTCAGTCATGAGCACTTCTCCACCCTCGCCAATGAGAACCGCATCAACCTGGTCGCCATCCCCCCCACGCGGGGACTGATCTATGATCGCAACGGCGTGCTACTGGCGCAGAACCTGCCGTCCTTCAGCCTCGAAATCATACCGGAGCAGGTCAAGGACATGGAAGCGACCCTCGCCGGCCTGCAGGAGCTGATCTCCCTGTCCGACAATGACCTCGCCCGCTTCCGCAAGCTGCTGCGCAAGAAGCGTTCCTTCAGCAGCATCCCGCTGAAATTTCATCTCGACAACGAGGAAGTGGCGCGCTTCGCCGTCAACCGCCACCACTTCCCCGGCGTCGATATCGAGGCGCGCCTCATCAGGGACTACCCCCTGGGCAAACTCGCCGTCCACGCCATCGGTTATGTGGGCCGCATCAACGAAGAGGAAATGCAGACGCTGGATCCCGCCAATTACAGCGCCACGCGCTTCATCGGCAAGACAGGGGTGGAGCGATTCTACGAGGCCATCCTCCATGGCCGGGTCGGCTACAAGAATGTGGAAACCAACGCCCTGGGGCGCATCCTGCGCGAGGTCAACCGCACCCCCCCGACGCCCGGACAGGATATCTATCTCACCATCGACATCAAGCTGCAGAAAATCGCCGAGGACGCGCTGCAGGGGCGGCGCGGCGCCGTGGTTGCCATCTCGCCGCAGACGGGGGACATCCTCAGCCTGGTCAGCATGCCTGGCTATGATCCCAATCCCTACGTCATTGGCATCGATCCCAAGACATACGCAGCCCTGCAGAATTCCCCGGACAAACCCCTCTTCAACCGCGCCCTGCAGGGGCAGTATCCGCCAGGCTCGATCATCAAGCCTTTTATTGGCCTCGCCGGCCTCGAATACAAGCAACTCGGCATCCACACCTCCTCCTTCTGCCCTGGCTGGTTTTCCCTGGAAGGCGACGACCACAAATACCGCGACTGGAAGAAAACCGGCCATGGGCGGACCGATCTCGACAAGGCCATCGTTGAATCGTGCGATGTCTATTTTTACGACCTGGCCCTTTCCCTGGGCATCGACCGTATCCATGAATTTCTCAACAAATTCGGCTTCGGACACCGTACAGGCATTGATATCAATGGCGAGGCAGGCGGCTTGCTGCCATCCCGGCAGTGGAAACGCAGCCGGCGCAATGAGTCATGGTATACGGGTGAAACACTCATCACCGGCATCGGCCAGGGCTATCTCCTCACCACTCCCCTGCAACTGGCCACCGCCACGGCAACCCTGGCCAACCGGGGCACGCAATTTCAACCTCACATACTCTACGCGACGCAATCCCCCGGCAGCGACGATCTGACAGTGCTGACACCGGCATCACTGCCCACCATACAGCTTGAGAACCCCGAACACTGGGAACAGATCATCACCTCCATGAAACGCGTCGTCCACAGCCTGCATGGCACCGCCCACGGCATCAGCCGCACCTTGCAGAGCAATATTGCCGGGAAAACGGGCACGGCCCAGGTCTTCGGCATCAAGCAGGACGAGCAATACGTCAAGGAGGACGTGGCGGAACACCTGCGTGACCACGCCCTGTTCGTCGCCTTCTCGCCACCCGACAAGCCCCGCATCGCCGTGGCCGTCATCGTGGAGAACGGGGGCAGTGGCGGCAGTACCGCGGCTCCCGTCGCCGCCCGCATCATCGATGCCTATCTGGAGCCTGGCGGGTCATGAGCATCGCCGCCCGCCGCTCCCGTAAACGCTGGGGTGACCGGCGCCGGTCACGCCTTTTCGTACGCGGCCTTCACCTGGACATCCCCCTGGTGGTATCCCTGCTCATCCTGTCCCTGGTGGGTTTGGCCATTCTTTACAGCGCCAGTGGCCAGGACATGGACATGGTGCAACGCCAGATCATCCGTCTCGGCGTGGCCTTCACCGTCATGTTTCTGGTGGCCCAGATCCCGGCCCATTACATCGAAAAGTGGGCGCCCTGGGTATTCGCCACGGGGCTTGCCCTGCTGCTGGCCGTCATCTTTTTTGGCGAGACCGGCAAGGGCGCGCAACGCTGGCTGGACCTGGGCCTGTTCAAGTTTCAGCCCTCGGAGATCATGAAGATCGCCGTACCCATCATGGTTGCCTGGTATCTCGCCGAGCACCCGCTGCCGCCCTCCCCGAAAAACCTGGTGGTGGCCTCGCTCATCATCATCACGCCCGTGGTGCTCATTGTGGTGCAGCCCGACCTGGGAACTTCTCTCCTGATCGCCGGATCGGGCGTATTCGTGCTGCTGCTCTCGGGCATACCCTGGCGCCTGGTATTCCGCTTCCTGTTACTGGTGGCGGCCAGCGCGCCCCTGCTGTGGTATGGCCTGCACGATTACCAGCGGGCACGCGTCATGACCTTCCTCAATCCTGAGGACGACCCGCTGGGCGCCGGCTATCACATCATCCAGTCCAAGATCGCCATCGGCTCGGGCGGCTTGTATGGCAAGGGCTGGCTCAATGGCAGCCAGTCGCAACTGGAATTTCTTCCCGAGCGGTCCACGGACTTTATTTTTGCCGCGTTCGGGGAAGAATTCGGGCTTTTCGGCATCCTCCTGCTGCTCGCCCTGTATCTGTTTATCGTGGCCCGCGGCCTGTATATCGCCAGCCAGGCCCAGGACACTTTCACGCGGCTGCTGGCGGGCAGCCTCATTCTGACCTTCTTCGTCTATTTTTTCGTCAATATCAGCATGGTGACCGGCCTGCTGCCCGTCGTCGGACTGCCCCTGCCCATGATCAGCTATGGCGGCACATCCATGGTCACAATCATGGCGTCTTTTGGTATCCTCATGTCCATACACACACACCGCCGACTGGTGTCGACCTGATGATGAGATTCGAGAAACCCATGCGCCCATTATTCATTGCTTTCATCGCTATCCTGCTCACCCTGCCCGCCGGCCCGGCTGTTGCGGAGGATGCGCCGCTCACCCAACGCCCGGAAGTCCGACAATTCCTCAGCCGCATGGTGGAGCGCCATCAGTTCCAGCCGGGGGAACTCGAACAGCTGTTCAAGCAGGCCAGCAGGCAGCAAAAAATCATCGACGCCATCTCCCGCCCCGCCGAAGGCAAGCCCTGGCATCAATACCGGCCTATTTTCATCACGGAGAAACGCATCCGCGGCGGCGTCGAATTCCGCAAACGCCACGCCGGGAGCCTGCGGCGCGCCGAAGAGATCTATGGCGTTCCCGGCGAGATGATTACCGCCATCCTGGGCGTGGAGACCTACTATGGCAGGCACAAGGGCAGCTACCGTGTCCTGGATGCCCTGACGACCCTGGGCTTCGACTACCCCAAGCGCGGCAAGTTCTTTCGCAGTGAACTGGAGCAGTTTCTGCTCCTGACGCGGGAGGAAGAGATGGACCCCCTCTCCATCAAGGGCTCCTATGCCGGCGCCATGGGCTATCCCCAGTTCATTTCCAGCAGTTTCCGCCATTATGCCGTGGATTTCGATGGCGACAGGCGCCGCGACATCTGGAACAACGTGGATGACGCCATCGGCAGCATCGCCAACTATTTCAGCCGCCACGGCTGGCAACGCGGGCAATCTGTCGTCTTTCCCGCCCATGTCACCGGAAACGCCCATGCCGCCTATATCAAGAAAGGCCTCAAGCCCCATACCCCCATTGGCGAGTTCAGAAAGAAAGGCATCAGTATCAATGCGCGGCTGCCCGCGACGGAAAAGGGCGCGCTCATCGAGCTGCGGGGTCCCTCTGAGACAGAGTACTGGGTGGGACTGAACAATTTCTATGTCATCACGCGATATAACCACAGCCCCCTCTACGCCATGGCAGTCTATCAGCTCAGCGAGGAGATACGCCGCCAGGGCAGCCTGGAAACCGCCCGCCTGACTCGGGATCAAACAAGGTAATCTCGATGCGCTCAGCGTTCCTGCGGAGTTGTCCCTTTTTCCTCATCAGCCTGCTCACTGCCTGTGGCAGCCTGCCCGACCGCCATGCATCCCACCACCGCGACAGCGCGCCATCGCACGAGGTGGATGTCGCCAGGATCCCCAATGCCGTGCCCCGCCTGGAACCGCGCAGCAAATATGGCAACCCGGCTTCGTATGTGGTCAACAACAAGCGCTATCACGTAATGAAAGACAGCAAGGACTACCGGGAGCGGGGCATCGCATCGTGGTATGGCACGAAATTCCATGGCAGGAAGACTTCCACCGGGGAGCCCTACGACATGCTGGCCATGACGGCCGCTCACAAGACACTGCCCCTGCCCACCTATGTGGAAGTCACCAACCTCGAAAACGGACGCAAGGTCATCGTCAGGGTCAATGACCGCGGCCCTTTCATGGACAACCGCATCATCGATCTGTCCTATGTGGCCGCGGCGAAGCTGGGTATCATCAAAAACGGTACCGGCACCGTGGAAGTACGCGCTATCGACCCGACGGAATACTTGCGTGATCAGCTCAAAACCCAGGCCAGTGACGCGCCTTCTCCCAGCCCCCCCTCCCTCACGGCCGGCCACTTCTATCTCCAGATCGGGGCCTTTTCGGAACGCCGCAATGCGGAAAGCCTGCGCACGCGCCTGGAGCGCCTCTCACCCGGCAGGATACATATCAAGGAAGCGGCCGCCAGAAGACAAGCTTTGTACCAGGTACACATCGGCCCCTTCTTCGACCTGCAGGAGGCTGACAGGATGACCCGGCAACTCCTTGCCATGGGACTGGGGAAACCCCGCACCATCACCTATCGGAGCGAGCCGGCAGTGCCAGCCGGGGCCAATGCCCCACCATAGGTCCCAATCCATCGGCCCGGTGACAATGCAGCCTGGCAGCTTTCCCGGCACTCCCTCCAGGCCTGTTTTGCGCTAGAATACCCGGCAAATCGACAGATATATCACCTGGAGTCACCATTGATGCAGATTTCCGCTGAATATGACCGTAGCAAAAACCCTCTGATCTCCACGATCATTCTTTTTGTTCTGGCCCTGGCGCAGACATTACCGGCGCTCGCCGCCCCCATACCCGGTCCGCCCCAGGTCGCCGCCCGCGCCTATCTCTTACAGGATTTCAACAGCGGCCGGCTGCTGGCGGAGAAGAACACCCATGAGCGCATGGAACCGGCCAGCCTCACCAAGCTGATGACCGCCTATATCGTCTTCACTGAACTGGAAACCAACAGCATCAGCCTCGGCGACCAGGTGCGCGTCAGCGAAGCCGCCTGGCGCATGGGAGGCTCGCGCATGTTCATCGAGGTCAACAAACTGGTGTCGGTGGAGGATCTGCTCAAAGGCATGATCATCCAGTCCGGCAACGACGCCAGCGTCGCCCTCGCGGAGCACGTGGCCGGCAGCGAGGACGCCTTCGTATCCCTGATGAACAGCTATGCCGGCAAACTCGGCATGACCGCCACCCATTTCGTCAACAGCACCGGCATGCCGGACCCCGAGCATTACACGACGGTCAATGACCTGGCCATTCTGACCCGCGCCCTGATCAAGGACTTTCCCCAATATTACAAGTGGTACTCGGAGCGCGAGTTCACCTTCAACGGTATCAGGCAAAGCAACCGCAACAAGTTACTATGGCGCGACAAATCCGTAGACGGCGTCAAGACCGGCCATACGAAATCCGCCGGATTCTGCCTCATCGCCTCGGCGCAGCGCGATGGCATGCGGCTGATATCCATCGTCCTCGGCGCCAAGAGTGAAAACGCCCGCGCCCAGGAAAGTCAGAAACTGTTGAATTACGGCTTCCGCTTTTTCGAGACCCGCCGCCTCTACGGGGCCGGCGAGGCCCTCGCCACCGCGCGCATCTGGAAGGGCGAGGTGGAACAACTTCCCCTGGGATTGACAGAAGAACTCTACGTTACCGTACCCCGCGGCCAATACGATCAACTGGAAACACGCCAGAACATCACGGCGCTCATCATGGCGCCGGCTGAACGGGGCCACCAATACGGCGCCCTCGAAGTAAGTCTCAATGGCGCGGAAATCGCCTTGCGTCCCCTGGTGGCGTTGCGCGATGTGGCGGAGGGCAGCCTGTGGCAACGTCTTTCCGACGAAGCGCTGTTGCTGTTCGAGTAACCGGACCGTGCCCACCGTCTATCTCAATGGCGCGTTCATGCCCGAGGCGGACGCGCGCATCTCGCCGCTGGACAGGGGGTTTATTTTCGGCGATGGCGTCTATGAGGTCATTCCCGTCTACAATGGCCACCTGTTCCGCATCGCAGAACACCTGCAACGTCTCGACCAGAGCCTGCAGGGTGTGCGTATCACGCAGCCCCACAGCCATGCGCAGTGGTCAAAAATCATGCACGAACTGGTCGACCTCAACGGGGGGGGCAATCAATCGCTCTACCTGCAGGTCACGCGGGGCGTGGCCCGCCGCGATCACGCCTTCCCGGCGAATATCGAGCCCACGGTCTTTGCCATGTGCAGCCCCCTCGAACCCCTGGCGGATGATATCCGCCGCCACGGCGTGGCCGCCGTCACCCTGGACGACAACCGTTGGGAGAATTGCCACCTCAAGACCATCGCCCTGTTGCCCAACATCCTGTTGCGCCAGCAGGCCCTGGACGCGGGGGGCGTCGAGGCCATTCTGGTCCGCGATGGCGAAGTCACGGAAGGGGCGGCCAGCAATCTGTTCATGGTCAGGGACGGATGCCTCATCACCCCGCCCAAGGGCCCCTGCCTGCTGCCGGGAATCACCCGCGACCTCATCATGGAACTGGCGCAGGCAAACGGCCTGTCCGCCAGGGAGGCGACCATCACGCCCGGCGAACTTGCCGCGGCAGATGAAATCTGGCTGAGCAGTTCCACCAAGGAGATCGTGCCGGTCACGCGCCTCGACGAGGCCGCCGTGGGCAGCGGCCAGCCGGGGCCCGCGTGGAAAAGGATGACCGGACTCTTTCAAACCTACAAGTCAAATTATTCAGAACCCGGCAGCATATGACGGAAAAAGACGAATCCCTGTTGGAGTTTCCCTGCGATTTCCCCATCAAGGCCGTGGGCAGGGCGTGCGAGAACTTCGATGCCCTGGTCTACAGCCTGGTCAGTCCCCATGCGCCGGACCTGGGTGAAAACGCCATTACCACCCGGGCCAGCAGTCAGGGCAACTACCTGTCGGTCACCATCACGGTACGCGCCACCAGCCGCGAACAACTGGACGCCATCTATCGCGAACTGACGGCCTGTGAACAGATCATGATGGTGTTTTAGTGTCGTACCTGAACGTCCGCCAGCGCGGCACGCTGCCCTATGAGCCTGTCTGGCGGGCGATGCAGAACTTCACCGAGCGGCGGGACGCAGAGACCGTGGATGAGATCTGGCTGCTGCAGCACCCTCCGGTCTTCACTCTGGGCCTGGCGGGCAAGGAAGAGCATATACTCGAACCACGCGGCATCCCTGTCATCAAGACGGACCGCGGCGGACAAGTGACCTACCATGGCCCCGGCCAGGTGGTTGTCTATCTGCTGCTCGACCTGAAACGTCATTTGCAGGGCGTACGGCCCCTGGTCAGCGCAACGGAACACGCCGTCATCGGCTTGCTGGAAGAACTCGGTATCGCGGCGCGCAGCCGCCCCGACGCGCCCGGCGTCTATGTGGACGACAAGAAAATCGCCGCCCTGGGATTCCGGGTGCGGCGCGGTTGTTGCTATCATGGACTGAGCCTCAACGTGGACATGGACCTGGAACCCTTTTCGCGCATCAACCCTTGCGGATATGAGGGAATGGAAGTGACTCAGATTGCAAACCTGGCGACGGGGATCGATCACGGACAAATCGAGCGGGATCTGGTCAGACAGTTGGGACGCGCCCTCGGTTACGATGAAATTCAGTTCACGGAAGACGGCCCGCTTCCGTTATAATCCCCGCCACGGCCCTGCATCACCCCAATCAAGGAAAATCATGTCCACAGAAAAAAACCGCACCACTTCTCTGCATCAGCGTGGCCAGGAAAAGGTCGCCCGCATCCCCGTCAAGATCGAGCCGACCACCCAGGTAAAGCGCAAGCCCAAATGGATCCGCGCCAAGGCGGCCAACAGCCCGACGGTCAACCGCCTCAAGGCGGTGTTGCGTGAAAACAATCTGCACACGGTCTGCGAGGAGGCGGCCTGCCCCAATCTGGGAGAGTGCTTCGGCCATGGCACCGCCACCTTCATGATCATGGGCGATATCTGCACGCGGCGCTGTCCCTTCTGCGACGTGGCCCACGGCAAGCCCCTGCCCCTGGACTCAGAGGAGCCGGAGAAACTCGCCCGCACCATTCACGCCATGGGCCTGGCCTATGTGGTGATCACCTCCGTGGACCGTGACGATCTGCGCGACGGGGGAGCAGGACACTTCCAGGCCTGTATCGAGGCCGTCCGCCGGCACAATCCGGAAATTGACATCGAGGTCCTGGTGCCGGACTTCCGCGGCCGCCTGGAAAGGGCCCTGGAAATTTTCCAACAGACCCCACCCGACGTCTTCAACCACAATCTGGAAACCGTTCCCCGGCTGTACCGGCAGGCGCGCCCCGGCGCCGACTACCAGCACTCTCTCGCGCTGCTGTCACGCTTCAAGGAGACATGCCCCGGCATCCCCACCAAGTCCGGCCTCATGCTGGGCCTGGGCGAGACCCTGGAAGAAATTCACCAGGTCATGCAGGACCTGCGCGATCACCATTGCGACAAGCTGACACTGGGGCAATACCTGCAGCCCAGCAAGTTTCACCTTCCCGTGGCGCGTTTCGTCACGCCGGAGGAGTTCGATCAACTGGCCGTGACCGCAAGGGAAATGGGCTTTGTCCACATCGCCAGCGGGCCGATGGTGCGCTCATCCTACCACGCCGACCGCCAGGCGGCCGGCGAACTTATCTCATAAGCGATCGAGACAATCGCGCGCGGCAAAACCCAGCAGCGGCTCCGCATATCCTTTCGTCAGCGCCATCACCTTGAACAGCTCTCCCATTTCCCCGGGCAGCATGAGCTTGCGCACCTGCTGGGCAAGGGCGATGTTTTGCAAGGGGTCGCCCTCGTCAAAGACTGCCATATGGGCGATGCCACACGCCTCCAGGAAACCGGCCTGGGTCGTGAAGCCATGAACAGCCAGCCCTTGCTCATGGGCGGCGGCTGCGATGGCGGTGAAGTCCACATGGGCGGTGATGTCCTGCAGACCGGCGAGAATGAGGGGGTCGCCGTGGGTGCGATGGTGATAGAAGCATTTCAAGGTGCCGTCTCTGCGCTGGGGATGATAATACTCATGGCGGGGATAACCATAATCGACGAGCAGCGCCACTCCTTTGTCCAGAAGTCCGCCCACACTGCCGATCCAGCCCACCGCGGCCAGATTCACCTCGAAGACATAGGCAGGCGGATAAGCTGACAGGGGCTGCGTTTCCTCAAACAGCGCATTCATGTACTGCTCCAGCGCCACGTGGCTGAGGGGTCCGTCGCGATAGACAAAACGACCGTCGCCGTCACAACCCACGTACAGTTCCCGCAGGCCCGCCGCCGTGTTGACGAGGCGATGCACCGGCATGGCGTCCAGCACCTCGTTGGCCAGTATGACGCCGCTGAATCCTTGCGCCGGCAAATGGTCCAGCCAGGTGATGCGTGTCATGAGGTGGGGCAAGTGCGCCTGTAACAGGGCCTGCTGCCGCTCCCGCAGGTCGGCGCTGGATTCGAGAATCAGGTAACGCCCGGGCAAGGCATCCGCGTCTTCCAGCCAGGCCAGAATATCCCGCGCCATGACGCCGGACCCCGCGCCAAACTCCAGGATATCCCCTCCGCCCGGCGATTCCAGCACCTGCGCGCATTGCCGCGCGACACAGCGCGAAAACAGGGGGGAGATCTCCGGCGCGGTCACAAAATCCCCACCCTCTCCAAACTTCTGCCGCCCGGCGCTGTAATAACCCAGTCCCGGCGCATACAGGGCCAGCTCCATGTAACGGGCAAAAGGTATGCGCCCGCCGGCCCCGGCCATTTCATCGCGGATGACACGGCACAGGCGTTCACTGTGGGCCTGGGCCTCCGCATCCGGCATGGGCAACTCGGCCGAAAGGTCACCTTTCATCATGGGCAACACACTCACATTTCTTTATACTCAAATCAGAAACCCCTAACGGCACATCCGAATCGTGGAAGAACGAGAAGAACTGGACAACCGGGTCGCCCTCATCACGGGCGCCGCGCGCCGCGTCGGCGCGGTCATCGCCCGCACGCTGCACGCCCGGGGCATGAACGTGGTACTGCATTACCGCTCGTCGGGCAACGAGGCGGAAGCCCTGCGCGAGCAGTTGAATGCCATCAGGCCCCATTCCGCCATCACCTGCCCCTGCGACCTCCACCAAACCCAGGCGCTGGACATCCTCATCGAACAGAGTGCGCAGGCATGGGGACGCCTCGACGCCCTGGTCAACAATGCCTCGACCTTCTATCCCACGCCCGTGGGCGCCATCACCGAGGCGCACTGGGACGATCTCGTGGGCAGCAATCTCAAGGCGCCCCTGTTCCTTTCCCAGGCCGCCGCGCCTCACCTGAAGAAGCACCGCGGCTGCATCATCAACATTGCGGACATCCACGCCGGGCGCCCTTTGAAAAACTATACAGTATACAGCATCGCCAAGGCCGGGCTGGTGATGCTCACCAAATCCCTGGCCCGCGAGCTGGGCCCGGAGATCCGCGTGAACGCCGTGGCGCCGGGGGCCATCATGTGGCCGGAAAAGGAGCTGGACGAGATCGTCAAGCAGCGTATCATCGCCGGCACCGCCCTCAAGCGCCAGGGGGAGCCCGGCGATGTGGCGCGCGCGGTGCTGTTTCTGATCCGGGACGCCGACTATATCAGCGGCGAAGTGATCACCGTGGATGGCGGCCGCGGCCTCAGCGATTGACCCGCCAGGAGAACTCCACCCGCTCCAGCCGTTGGGCGGGATCCGAAAAGGCCCGCCACAACGCCCCGTATGACATGCCGCTGACAGGATGGGCCTCGTCGCCCGCGATTTCCGCCAGCGGGGCCAGCACGAAAGCATAGCGGGTGATCTCGTCCCGGGGAATGCGGATCCGCCCGTCGTCGATGACCGCGTCTCCATACAAAAGCAGATCCAGATCCAGGGTGCGGGGCGAAAAGGGCGTGCTGGCGCGCTCCCGGCCGTGCGCCCGCTCCAGTTCATGGAGGAAGGCGTTGATCGCCGGGACATCCTCGCCGCTGTCGAAGGCGGCCACCAGGTTATAGAAATCGTCCCCGTCGAAGCCGACCGCGCTGCTTTCGTAGACACTGGAAAGGACGATGTCGCCATACCGCCCGCGCAGGGCGCTCACGGCCGAGCGGATCATGGCCACGCGGTCGATATTGCTGCCGATGCTGACATAGACCCGTGGCATGCCAGACCCGTCTATTGCGCCTGGGCGCGCACGCCCCGCTCGATGATCACCCCCACGTCACGGGCGCCGCGAATGGCGCCCTTTTTGTTGATCTGCAGGCGCATCCAGGGAATATCGAATTCCGTCATCACACGCCGCACCACCTCTTCGGCCAGGGTCTCCACCAGTTGGTAATCACTGTGCTCCACGAAATGGATGACCATCTTGGCAACCGCCTTGTAGTCCAGGGTATCCTCGATGGCGTCGCTCCGCGCCGCCTTGCGGATGTCCGCGGCCATTTCCAGGTCCAGACTGAGGGTCTGCTTGACGCGCCGCTCCCACTCAAAAATACCGATGATGGCGTCGACCTTGAGATCGCGCAGGTAAATGATGTCCATGCTCATAACAATGCCTTGGGAAACCCGCTATAATCCGGTGTTCCACTAATCAAAACACAATCCTCTGACCGATACAATGCTGCTTACCGCTTCACTGGTTCTGCTCGCCTATCTGCTGGGCTCCCTGTCGAGCGCCATCATCATGTGCAAACTCTTTTCCCTGCCCGACCCCCGCTCCCAGGGATCCGGCAACCCCGGCGCCACCAACGTGCTGCGCTTCGGCGGCAAAAAAATCGCCATCATGGTGCTGGCGGGCGATATCCTGAAAGGCCTGATCCCGGTGTTGATCGCCGCCTATGCCGGGCTGACGAACGCCGGCATCGCGCTGGTGGGCTTCGCTGCCTTTCTCGGCCATCTGTATCCCGTCTTTTTCGGCTTCCAGGGCGGCAAGGGCGTGGCCACGGCGCTGGGCGTCCTGCTGGGCATGTCCTGGCTGCTGGGCCTGGCCATCATCGTCATCTGGCTGGCCATGGCCCTGATCTTCCGCATTTCCTCGCTGGCCGCCCTCACGGCCGCGGCCAGCGCCCCCTTCATTACCTGGCTCCTGCAAGCCAACGCCGTTTCCACCGCCGCGGTAACCGCCATGGCGGCCTTCCTGCTCATGCGCCACAAAAACAATATCAGGAATCTGCTGCAGGGAACGGAACCGCGCATCGGGGAGAAATAGGCATCGGAGTATCTTGAAGGTGTAATGGGGTACTCCGGCTATCCCATAGCTCACCGTACCAGCGAAGCGGCCAGGAAAAACCCACAACTATATTACTTGAGAGCACCAAGATCTCTGTAACTGCTCATTCTTAACAAAACACACTACTGCATTATTGTCATCCCCGCGAAGGCGGGAATCCAGAAAAATCAATGGGTTCTGGATTCCTGCATCCGCAGGAATGACAGAACTCGGTACTCTCAAGCATGTTATTGTTATTATTCCATTTCATGCGTTTGCTCTCTTTTGCTTTTTATCTCCAGGCCCGTGGCGGTGCAGCCGGCGCCTGGGATGCGGCCATTACTTCCATTTTGTGTTCATATCTCATTACCCGGCATTGCTTCTGACTGGTATACTGTCACCGGTATTCGTTCCTTTATTCTTTCAATATCAAAGCTTTCATATTTTCCGTTTCATTGAAGTAAATCGATAGAGTCTTACCGTCTAAACGCAGGTATTTTTGTTTCACATCCATTGATTCCAAAATGGATAAAATCTCCATAAATTTCTTTGACCAGCCTGATTCATTCAACGAAACCTCGAATGCAGTTTCTGGATAGCATAAATTCTGAACATGA
>JALSGV010000057.1 GCA_026982565.1 Gammaproteobacteria bacterium | reverse complement strand
CTGCTCGGATCGTCCGGCGGCGGCAAACGCTGAAACCGGGTTAATAATATCAACCTGTTAGGGACTTCAGGCCTGCGCCGGCACGGCGTTGCGGCGCTTGCCAATGGAATCACCATTGCCTGCGCGCCGCGCCTTGTTCCAGCACAGGCCTGAAGTCCTGAATACGATATATATTGTTGCCGGGTTAATAATAAGGAAGGTCTGATTAATTCGTCATCCCGGCGAAGGCCGGGATCCAGTTATTTGATTTTCCTGGATTCCCGCCTGCGCGGGAATGACGATTGTCGGATTAATCAGGCCTTCCATAATAAAAAACCCCCGGCCGAAAGAGAGGGTGGGGGAGAGGAGGCTGGCCGGGGGTGAGTGAAGTGACAGGGTTATTGCAACACGGGAACCTTAAAGCCAGCTTAAGAAAATTCAGGAACTGCCACGGGCCACAAACAAAAAACCCTCGCCAAGGGGAAGTCGCGAGGGTTTTCTAAGGAACTGCATAAGCGTATAACCACTGAGAGTGACGTTGCA
This sequence comes from Gammaproteobacteria bacterium, assembly GCA_026982565.1. GTDB lineage: Bacteria > Pseudomonadota > Gammaproteobacteria > SZUA-140 > SZUA-140 > SZUA-140. The sequence continues at coordinate 2,828 of JALSGV010000057.1, read as the reverse complement.
GGGAAAAGTTCATCATTTTTGATTATTTTTTGCCAAGAAGTCCTTGATGGTTTTTAACCGATTGATGTTAAGGTGTTTTCTCCTCTCTCCCCCGGAGAGGGGCCAGGGGTGAGGGGATAACCGCCTTTACGCCAGCAAGGCCGCAATAATTCCCGTCAGAAAAATGCCATCGAAGGTCCCCGCCCCCCCAAAAGAGGCCACGGGTACCCCCATGGCGCGGATATTCTTGAGGCGCAGGATATCCGCCCCGATGAGCACTCCCAGGGTGCCGGAGATATAGGCCAGGGGCGCGCTGTGCTCGGGGCTGAGGATCAGCGCCGTGAAGGCGGCGGCGAGGGGGGCGATGAAAATGGGCATGCCGATGCCCAGGCCGGGGATGGGGCGGCTGAAGTGGTAGCAGACAGCGCTGACGATAATAATGGCGAGGATCAGTTTCAGGGCCGGCAGGTCATGATATTGCAGCAGGTAGAGGGTGAAGGCCACGGGGATGATACAGCCGCCCACATTGACGGCAATGATGGTCTTGCCCCGGAATTCCCGCAGGGGCTGGCGCAGCAGCCCCTGCCAGGGGGAAGGGGACAGGCCGGGTGGCGGAGGTTCGGCCTTGATGGTGAACAGGGGCAGGTTGATGAGACTGCCGAACAGGGAGGTCACCAGCAGCAACAGGGCCGAATGGGGTGACAGGCCCAGCTTGTCGAAGGCGATGGTGAGAATGCCGATCTGGATGAAGGCCAGCAGGAATCCCAGGGTGAAAATGAGCAGCAGCAGGTAGAAGGCGGAAACAGGCGGCTTCATGGCGGTTCCGGCGCCGGCACGGCCTCTTCCTCCTGCTGTTGCAGGGACCACATCTTTTCATAGACGTTCCCCGCCTCCAGCAGTTCGCGGTGGGTGCCGCTCTCCACGATGCGCCCCTGCTCCAGCACCAGGATGCGGTCGGCATCGACGATGGTCGAGAGGCGGTGGGCGATGACCAGGGTGGTGTGATTCTCGGCCACCTCGCGCAGGGCGGCGAGGATGGCCTGCTCCGATTCCGAATCCAGGGCCGAGGTGGCCTCGTCGAACACCAGGATGCGCGGGTTCTTGAGAATGGCGCGCGCGATGGCGATGCGCTGTTTCTCGCCGCCGGAGACCTTCAGGCCCCGTTCCCCCACCAGGGTGTCGTAGCCCTCGGGCAGGGACTCGATGAAGGCGTCCAGGTGCGCCAGGCGCGCGGCGCGCAGCACCTCCTCGCGGCTGGCGTCGGGATTGGCATAGCTGATGTTGTAATAAATGGTATCGTTGAACAGCACCGTGTCCTGGGGCACGATGCCGATGGCGGCGCGCAGGCTCTGCTGGGTAATGTCGCGGATATCCATGCCGTCGATCTCGATGCGCCCGCCGTCCACGTCGTAGAAGCGGAACAGCAGCCGCACCAGGGTGGACTTGCCGCTGCCGCTGGGGCCCACCACCGCCACCTTGTGTCCCGGCGGGATCTCGAAAGTCACGTCATCGAGGATGCGGCGCTGGGATTTGTAGGAAAAGCTGACATGGTCGAAGCGCACGTGGCCGCGGGTGACCCGCAGGTCGGGCGCGCCGGGCTTGTCGCCGATCTCGCGGTTTTCGTCCAGCAGCCTGAACATGCGCTCCATGTCGGCCAGGGAGTGCTTGATCTCGCGGTAGACGAAGCCCAGGAAGTTCATGGGAATGAACATCTGCAGCAGATAGGTGTTGATGAGCACCAGATCGCCCAGGGTCAGCTCCCCGCTGGTCACTCCCTGGGAGGCGAGCATCAGCATGGCGGTGATGCCCACGGCGATGATGGCCCCCTGGCCCATGTTGAGGGCCGACAGGGAGGTCTGGTTCTTGATGGCGGCCTTTTCCCAGATCTGCAGATTCTCGTCGTAGCGGCGCGCCTCGAAGTCCTCGTTGCCGAAATACTTCACCGTCTCGTAGTTGAGCAGGCTGTCGATGGCGCGGGTGTTGGCGCGGGAGTCCATTTCGTTCATCTTGCGCCGGAACTTCATGCGCCATTCCGTGATGACGAGGGTGAAAATGATGTAGATCACCGCCGTGGCGAAGGGGATGAGGGCGTACCAGATATTATAGTAGAGCAGCAGGATGCCGGCGATGAGGCTGATCTCCACCAGGGTGGGCAGGATGTTGAACACCATGAAATTGAGCAGGAAGCTGATGCCCCGCGAGCCGCGCTCGATATCCCGCGACACGCCGCCCGTCTGGCGGTCGAGGTGGAAGCTCAGGCTCAGGGAATGGAGATGGCGGAACACCTTGAGGGCGATGCGGCGGATGGTGTTCTGGGTGACCTTGGCGAAAATGGCGTCGCGCAGCTCGCCGAACACCACCGACAGAATGCGCACCAGGCCGTAGGCGATGACCAGCGCCACGGGCAGCACGAGGACCGGATTCTGGCTGGCGTCCAGGGCGTCGACGATCTCCTTGAGTATCAGCGGCACGCCCACGCTGGACACCTTGGCCAGGATCAGAAAGCCCAGCGCCAGCAGCACCCTTCCGCGGAACTGCCACAGATAGGGAAACAGGGAGCGTATGGTCTTCAGGTCGTTGCGGGTGGAGTGCTCGTCCAGATTTTCAGTATGGGGCCTCATAGGGAGAAAATTACCAGATGGCGGCCAAGTAAGCGAATTTGCGCTATAATCCCTTGAATTTTTACACGGAAAACCCAACTATTTTATTAACCCGGCAACAATATATATCGTATTCAGGACTTCAGGCCTGCGCTGGAACAAGGCGCGGTGCGCAGGCAATGGTGATTCCATTGGCAAGCGCCGCAACGCCGTACCAGTGCAGGCCTGAAGTCCCTGACAGATTGAAAT
>JALSGV010000056.1 GCA_026982565.1 Gammaproteobacteria bacterium | reverse complement strand
AGCCGGATTTCGAATTCCCCGATGTCAATCTGACCCCGTACAAAAATCCGGGCGTTATCAATTTCCTGCAGCGTGACCAGAAATACACGATGGAACGGCAAGTGAAGCTGGAGGCATCACTGTTCTCGGCCAACCGGCGGTGGACAGCCAACCTGGGACTGGACGCCAACGCCGTGCCGGATCCCATGGGTGATGACTTTCAGTGGCTCACATTGAGTGGCGGTTACTTGACGGACAGTTGGTGGTTGCCCGGCGCACGCATTGGCTACCGCAGAAACCTGGCTGGCTCAGAACTCCAATATCTCGGCCTTGGCGCAACGGTAGTTAAAATACTCAATATCGATGTGGCTTCAACCTTCGACACCGTCAGCATCAACGGCGAGAAACTTCCGCGGGGACTGATGGCCAGCATCGGTTTTCAGATCGCCTGGTGAGAAATAGGGGCTGCCGTTGAAGCGTCTCACACGTAAAACATGGCGTATTGTCGGTTATATGCTGTAAAATGCGCTTTTCTACTAAAGTGAAGGAAACATTATGTCTTTATTGATTGGTGACAAGCTGGTGGTCAGCATGCATTACAAGTTGACGGACGACGATGCCAACGTGCTGGACAGCTCCGAGGGCTCCGAGCCATTGGCCTACCTGCATGGCGCGGGCAACATCATCCCCGGCCTGGAAAAGGCGTTGGTCGGGAAAGTCGAGGGAGACTCCTTGCAGGTGAGAATAGAACCTGCCGAAGGTTACGGGGAAATCGTTCCTGAACTCATCGAGACTGTCGATATCGCAGCTTTCCAGGGTGTAGACTCAGTAGAGCCGGGCATGGCCTTCGAGGCCCAGGCGCCGGATGGCTCCGTACAGCGCATCCTGGTCAAGGCCGTGGAAGGCAATGATGTCACCATCGATGCCAACCACCCCCTGGCTGGCGTCACGCTGAATTTTGATATCGAAATCGTCGGAGTACGCGAAGCGACAGCAGAGGAAATCGAGCACGGCCACGTCCACTGATCTGCCGCACAGCTCACCGCGGATAGGGCGCCTGCAAGATCCCGCTGTTCATGAGGAGCCACCCATAGTGGTGGCTCTTTCAGCGGGAGTGCGGGTGCGCTTGAGCTATGCCCGCGCTTTCTTTTTGCCTGCTTTTCCTGCGCCCTTTTTTACAGCTTTTACTTTCTTGCCGGACTTCCCGGGCGCGCCAGCAGACTGCTTTTTCCGCTCCAGGCGCAGACGCGAGATACGCAACTGCTGGCCTGAGACCCAGACCTTTTTCAGGTCCTGAAAAATATCCTTGGGCATCCCCTCGGGCAGATCGATCAGGCTGTAATCTTCATGAATATCGATGCGGCCGATGTACTGGCTGTCCAGACCGGCCTCGTTGGCGATGGCGCCGACGATGTTGCCGGGTTTGACCTCATGGCAGTGGCCTACTTCGATACGGTAGCGTTCCATGCCCGCTTCGACAGGTGCGTCGTTGCCGGCAGCAGCGCCTCTTGGCATTTTGTGTGTCTGTTTGTCACGCTGTGGCCTTTCAGGTTTTTCATGCCGGGGTTCTGTCTTGGGCCGCGGTTTTTTTTGCAGCAAAAAGGGCTCGTCGCCTTGTGAAAGCTGGGCGAGGGCGGCCGCAATTTCCAATGCGGGTACATTGTGTTCCTGCTGGTACTGCTCGATGAGCTGGTAGAACAGCCCCAACTCCTCGGTGGCCAGGGTGTCACTGATGCGCTGCTTGAACTGGGCGATGCGCTTGTCGTTGATGAATTCCGTCGAGGGCAGCTCCATGACCTCGATCTTTTTACGGGTCGCCTTCTCGATGGCGTGCAGCAGGCGTTTCTCCCGTGGAGCGACGAACAGGATGGCGTCGCCCTGGCGGCCGGCGCGTCCGGTGCGGCCGATGCGGTGCACGTAGGCCTCTGTATCGTATGGGATGTCGTAATTGACGACGTGGCTGATGCGCTCCACGTCGAGGCCGCGCGCCGCCACATCCGTTGCCACCAGGATATCCAGCTTGCCCTTCTTTAGATTCTCGATGGTTCGCTCGCGCTGGTTCTGCGGGATGTCGCCGCTGAGGGGCGCCGAGGCAAAGCCGCGCGCTTCCAGTTTCTCAGCCAGTTCCACGGTGGCTGTCTTGGTGCGCACGAAGATGATCATGGCATCGAAAGATTCAGCCTCCAGGATGCGGGTGAGGGCATTGAGTTTGTGCATGCCGCTGACCAGCCAGAAGCGCTGCCGTATGGTATCCGCCGTGGTCGTCTTGACCTTGATGGTGATCTGTTCGGGCTCGTTCAGATGCCGGGCGGCGATACGGCGGATCTGTTGCGGCATGGTCGCGGAGAAGAGCGCAATTTGCCGTTTTTCAGGCGTCTGCTCCAGTATCCACTCCACATCGTCGATGAAGCCCATGCGCAGCATTTCATCGGCCTCGTCAAGCACCAGCGTTTTGAGTCGCTCCAGTTTAAGCGTACCACGGCGCATATGGTCCATGACCCGGCCCGGTGTGCCCACCACCACATGTACGCCGCGCTGCAGGGCGCGGATCTGCCCGCGGTAGTCCTGGCCGCCGTAAATCGGCAGGACATGAAAGCCCTTCATGTGCATGGCATATTTCTGAAAGGCTTCGGCCACTTGAATGGCCAGCTCTCGGGTGGGGGCCAGCACCAGCACCTGGGGATCCCTTTGCTTGAGATCGAGATTGGACAGCAGGGGCAGGGCAAAGGCCGCTGTCTTGCCCGTACCCGTCTGGGCCTGTCCCAGCACATCCCGGCCTTGCAGCAGCAGGGGAATGGTTTTAGCCTGGATAGGAGAGGGGGTCTCATAACCCACCTCGTCCAGGGCAGTGAGAATAGGTTTCTGCAGCGCCAGTTGATTGAACACGGTTATCGTATCGCCAGCCATTGTGTGTCGTACCTGAAAAATTAACGGGGTGAAAAATGGTGAAGCGCGCCCGAAGATCGGTGAAGGGCTTCAGTATGCCTTGGTCCTGACCCAAGGCCAGAAGGGTTGCGTAGTATATAGGTTTGGGGGCTGTTTGTGTGAACTAATTCGCGGCAGATAGTAAGAAATTTCTTAATTCCACGTGATATATAATGTAATACATTGTATAATTGAAGACTCATATATAGATTTCAGATACTCGCCTATGTCGACCAGAACGCTATGCCTCATATTTTTCCTGCCCCTGCTGTCCATGCCATTCACCTATGTCTCTGCGGATCCCGCATACAACTCATATCTTGACATAAACCATGAGATTCCTGATGTAGTTTCCTATTTTAAAAAGGATAATTCTAATTTGATCCGGTGGAAAGTGGGCAAGAACAGCTTCCTCGGACAGACCATTGTCAATGGCAAGACCATGCTGGGACTGGAATTTGGAGACGGCGCCTACGTCTATAGCATCG
>JALSGV010000055.1 GCA_026982565.1 Gammaproteobacteria bacterium | reverse complement strand
AGGGTCGGCCATTGCTGCCTGTATTCGTTGAGAAAAATGTGAGTCGATTCCGTTCTCGTGAAAGGTGGGGAATCGCCCATGTTCCGCTTTTGGCCTTCTTAGCATGGTGATGTGGGGGCTGGCGAGGGGGCAGGTGTGCCTTCTGCGACGCTTGGATATCGCCAGTGTTGCACATGCGCCACGCATGTTAACAAAAGGTTGCAAGCCCGATGGGCGCTTGTTGATTTTTCTGGAGAGGTATGTATTGCCCAGGTTGCAGGGGCGGGGGTTTTATCGTATTCTGCGGTCGTTTTCATTTTGCATGTGATGGTCGGATGCTCCAAGGGGCATTGGCAGGATTGGGTGATACGGAAAGGGGGGCGAGATGATGACTGGTTCCGTTTTGCGCAAGGGCATGGTTTCCACTGCGGCGCTGCTGCTGGCCGTTGGTCTTGCGGGCTGTGGTGGGGGGAGTTCGCCTGTCATTACTCCGACGGGTAGTGATGCGGGTGTTTCGACAGGTGATAGCGCAGGTGGTGCAACTGGTGTTGCTGTAATCGCGGTGCAGGCAGATGCACGTGTGGATACTGGTGCTGGTGATGGTATTGATCGGATCAACAGTGTGAATGTCGGACCTGCGCCTGCAATCTCCATACAGAATGTAGAGCAAAATCCTGATGGATCTGTAAAGTCCGTAACCTTGCAGTATGGGAATGAGTCGCCTGTAACCATTGGAAATTGTGTTGTTGGTGGAGTAGTGGCTGAATGTGATGGAAGTTTGGTGTTGTCAACCCGAGATGCTGGGACGAGCACTCGGTCTTCGGAGCAGTATCAGTATCTTCAGCTTGCGGAATGGTACAAGGATTACCCTGCACCAAATACCACTAATGGGCAGGTGACTGTCGTGTATGGTGTGGCAGGTGAGAAGACCGTCAACATGCCGACGCAGGGCACGGCCATCTACAAGGGGACGGCCGATATGGACATTGCTTCACCTGGTGACTATGCGACGAATTTCATTACGCTGCATGCCAATGTTGATATGACTGCGGATTTCGCGCAGAAGCGTGTAAGCGGCTCTATGCACTCATTCGAGAACCCTGATAGTTTGGAGCCGGTTCCTGTTCCTGGTGCGGTAAACCTGAATGGTACCATTTCCGGCAATACGTTCTCGGCAGGCCTCTCTGGTACTATTGACTCAGAGAATGTTACTGGCAGCATGAATGGTGCCTTTTTCGGACCTGACGCAGGGGAAGTGGGTGGTGCCTTTACGCTGAAGAGCAGCAGTTCCAACAAGGTGGGAGCTGGTGTTTTTGCCGCCAAGAAGCAGCAGCCATGACAGTTTCGCGGGGGCAGGTGCGGCGTAGTCCGTGCCTGCCTGCATATCCCACTCTGGTGCGAGATGGCATGATGCTGGTCTTCCGGAAGAGGAGTGCGTACGTCTTGCGGCATGTGTCGTCCAGGCAACGGCAAGGTGGCGGAGCCTGGCGCGCGGGGACAGCAGCATTGCTGGCGGTTGCAGGCTCACTGGCGGCTCAGGCTGTTGCCGCGCCTGCCATGTCCGCCGCGCCGCAGTGCGAGGCCCTGCGCGGAGTGGACTGGATGGAGTGCCACTTCCGGCTGGGCATGCGGGCAGCGGCGGAGCGGCGCTGGCGGGCGGCGATTGCGCGGTTTCGCGCCATGCTGGAGCGTGATCCCTCGCTGGCGCGGCCCCGGCTGGAGCTGGCGCGGGCCTATTTCATGATCGGCAATGATGATCAGGCCGAGCGGCATTTCCGCTATGCCCTGGGAGGTGGGTTGCCGCAGGGTGTGCAGCGCACGGTGCTGGGCTACCTGGAGGCCATCAAGCGGCGCAGGACGTGGACGGTATCGTTCGACTTCTCCATCACGCCGCAGAGCAATGTCAACCGTGCCACCCGCAAGCGGGTCATCGTGGTGGGGGGCATGCCGTGGATGCTGACGGAGGATTCCCGCAAGCAGGCCGGGTTGCAGGTGCGGGCCGCCACGGACTTCATCTGGCGGCCCTTCCTGAGCGATGATTTGCGTGGGCACCTGCGCATCAATCCGCAGATGCAGGCCACCACCCGGCGCAACAGCCTGGCCAGCCTTGGCGACCTGACACTGGCGGATACCTACATCCAGCTGGATGGCGAGGCCGGGCTGGTGTGGCTGGCCGACCGGCAGGAAGTCTCCTTCGGGCTTTCCGGCGGGCGCGTGTGGTATCGCAAGAGGGGCTATCGCCATGATTATGGCCTGTGGCTGCGCGGGATGCAGGAGCTGAATGCACGCACGCGGCTGAATGGCGAGGTGATGCTGTCGCACCTGAAGTTCGATGATGCCATCGAGCGCAAGGGGTGGGAGCTGCGCAGCGGTGTCGGCTTGCGGCGGCAGCTCAATGCCTCGGTGGCCGTTACCCTTGCTCCGGCGCTTGCGTGGTACAAGGTGAAGGAGAAGGATCGCTCCTACATCGCGCCTGGCGGTTCCCTGTCCGTGGACATGATCCTGCCGCACGACTTCTCGCTGCTGCTCAGCGGCAGTCTGACGCGCACGCTCTACCGGGCGGATGACACGGTGTTTGCGAAGCGCAGGCGCGACTGGCAGACGACCCTGAGCAGCCGCCTCACCTGGGCGCGCTTCACCGCCTTCGACCTGGCGCCTTACGTGCAGTACACCTTCGAGAAGCGCAGCTCCACCATTCTCCTGCATGAATACACCAACCATGCCTTCATGATCGGCTTCACCAAGACCTATTGATCGAAGCAAGGTCATCTCGTCTTTTGCCGCCTGCCAGCCATGCCTTGCTGGCCGAGGAAAAACCTGGGGCTGTTCTGGACAACTATCCCGCGTTTTTCCCGCCCCATTGTTTCAGATGCCTTAACTGATCTTCTGGTTGCTGTAGCTGAAACGCCACCACACTCCTTCAGAAACAGGCTGAAATGCACCTTTGCAATGCCATTGAAGCGATGCAAATGGCGCTTGGCCCGGTTCCGGAAATTCTCGATCCCGTTGATGTGGTTTCTGCCATCGGCAAACAGCTTCGAATGGTTGATCCGCACGTGATGGAAGCCCAAGACGATGATGGAAACAGGCTGCCGCGTTGCGATGCACGCCAACCAGTTTCACCGCTGTGCCTGCCGTCGTCCCGGCAACAAAACGCTCCATCAGGCACGCTGCTTGTATCTGCTTGAGCGGCCCTTGCCCATGGCTCCATGATAAACCCAAACGCCGGGTTATCCAGGACAGCCCCAACTTTTCTTCACGTTCGGCACCTGAAGCGCAAGAGGGAAGTTACAAGTGGCCGGCGTTCAGCGGTGTTCCTCGTGTTCGGCCTCTATCATGGCGGCGTTGAAGGCCTCCAGTGCCTTGGCGTAGTCGGCCCAGCCCACCAGAAGACCACGGGAATCGACTACCGCCAGGCGTGAATA
>JALSGV010000054.1 GCA_026982565.1 Gammaproteobacteria bacterium | reverse complement strand
AAAGCCGGTTTTTCTGTAGGTTGGGCTGAGGAACGAAGCCCAACATGTTTGGCTTTTCAAGCTGTTGCTGTTGGGCTTCGTTCCTCAGCCCAACCTACGAATGGCTTTTACGACACCCTCAGGGAAGAGAGGGTAGAAGCTGCTATGCCGCCTGAAGACGGGGTATTGAGGATTCCCCACGGGGACTTTTGAAGCACTGGAACCCGTTTTGCGGGGCCGGCAGCGTTTTTTCCGCAGGATTTTTCAACATTTTAAGGAGTAGTAAGAGTATGGCGCGTATTACCGTCGAGGATTGTTTGAATAATATCGATAACCGTTTTGACCTGATCGTGGTGGCGTCCAAAAGGGCGCGGCAGCTGGCCAATGGCAAGCAACCCACTCTGCCATGGGGGAATGACAAGCCCACCGTGCTGGCCTTGCGCGAGATCGCCGCGGGTAATATCGACGCCAGTATCCTGGACGACATTTCCGCCCGGGAGCATGCGGAAGAATCCATGGTGAAAGAGGAGGAGGTCGTGGAGCAGGAAGGCGGCCAGTCCACGCCCACGGAATAAGCCTTGACGATTCACGGCCCGGCAACTTCTACGGCAACCCGCGCGGCCCATGAGGCCGGCGATGAATTCGTGCGCAGTGGCCTGCCGGTAGTGCTGGAAGAGTACTTGGGTCCGGAGCAGATCGAGAGCGTACGCAAGGCCTATCATTTCGGCGCCAGGGCCCACCATGGCCAGAAGCGCCTGTCGGGAGAGCCCTACATCAGCCACCCCCTGGCCGTAGCGAGGATCCTGGCCGACATGCGCATGAACGTGGAGTGCATCGAGGCGGCCATTCTGCACGACGTCATCGAGGACACGGGTACCGTCAAGGAGCACATCGCCGAGCAGTTCGGCGAGGAAGTGGCGGAGATGGTGGACGGCGTCAGCAAGCTCACCCAGATCCGTTTCGAGACGCGCATGGAGGAGCAGGCGGAGAATTTCCGCAAGATGCTCCTGGCCACGGTGCAGGACATCCGCGTGGTCATTATCAAACTGGCCGACCGCCTGCACAATATGCGCACCCTGGGCGCCATGCCCGCGGAGAAGCGCCGTCGCATCGCCCGCGAAACCCTGGATATCTATGCCCCCATCGCCAACCGCCTGGGCATGAATGACTTCCGCACCGAGCTGCAGGAGCTGGGGTTCTCGGAGACCTACCCCATGCGCTACCGCATCCTTTCCGAGGCCGTGAAGAAGGCGCGCGGCAACCGCAAGGAGGTGGTCAGCAAGATCCGCGAGACCATCGAGCAGCGTCTCGCCCAGGAACACCTGCGGGGGCGCATCAAGGGGCGCGAAAAGCATCTCTACAGCATCTATCAGAAAATGCGCAGCAAGCGCCTGTCTTTTTCCGAGGTGTTCGATGTCTATGCCTTCCGCATCATCGTGGATTCCGTGGATTCCTGCTACCGGGCCCTGGGCATCATCCACAATCTCTACAAGCCGGTGCCCGGCAAATTCAAGGACTACATCGCCATTCCCAAGGCCAACGGCTATCAGTCCCTGCATACCGTTCTGTTCGGGCCCTACGGCATGCCCATCGAGGTGCAGATCCGTTCCGAGGACATGGCCAAGGTGGCCGATGCCGGTGTGGCGGCGCACTGGCTGTACAAGCTGGGCGATACAGATGCGGGCGCAGGCGCCACCCACAGCCGGGTGCGGGAATGGATGCGCGGCCTGCTGGAGATGCAGAAGCACGCGGGCGATTCCCTGGATTTTCTGGAGAACGTCAAGACCGACCTGTTCCCGGACGAGGTCTATGTCTTCACCCCCAAGGGGCGCATCATGGAACTGCCCCGCGGCGCCACGGCGGTGGACTTCGCCTACTCCGTTCACAGCGATGTAGGCAATTCCTGTGTCGCCGCCAAGATCGACCGCCGCCTGGCGCCCCTCAGTTCCCCCCTGCTCAACGGTCAGACCGTGGAGATCATCACTGCGCCTGGCGCCCGTCCCAACCCCACCTGGCTGAACTTCGTGGTGACCGGCAAGGCGCGCGGCGCCATACGCAGCCATCTCAAGAACCTCAAGCGCGAGGAGTCCATCAGTCTTGGCAAGCGCCTCCTGGAGCAGGCCCTGCGCCATTATTCGCGCACCCTGGACGAGGTGACGGTCAAGACCCAGTCCCTGCTGGAGGAGTTCAACAGCCAGACCCTGGACGATCTCTACGAGGATATCGGCCTGGGCAACCGCCTGGCGCCCCTGGTGGCGCGCCGCCTGGAGGAACTCTGTTCCGCCGAAAGCGGGCGCCAGCCGCGCAAGCCGCGCGCCATCCGCGACGTCTTCGCGCGCTACGTGCCGGCCTGGCTGGGCGGCGCGCGCCATTCGGCGCGGCCCCTGGTCATCAAGGGCACGGAAGGCATGGTGGTCACCTTCGCCAAATGCTGCCATCCCATTCCCGGTGATCCCATCCAGGGTTTCGTGTCCGCCGGGCGCGGTATCGTGGTGCATACGGAGTCCTGCAAGAACATCAAGGAATTCCGCAAACACCCCGAGAAATGGGTGGACGTGCAATGGGAGGCGGAGATCGACGACCAGTTCCCGGTGGATATCCGCGTCTATGTGGTCAACCGCCGCGGCGTCCTGGCCACCGTGGCCGCCGCCATCTCGGACATGGACGTGAACATCAGCAATGTGGACATCGAGGAGCACGACAGCGAATACAGCACCATTGTTTTTACCATCTCCGTTCGTGACCGGGTCCACCTGGCCAAGGTCATGCGCCACATCCGTTCCATCGACCTGGTGGTCAGGATCAGCCGCAAGAAAGGTTGACGGCAGCATCCGGCCTTGGGAGATGGCGGGAAAAATATGGTATAAAAGGAACCTCGTTTTTGTCTGGCCTGAGTTCTAGTTCAGGCCCAATCCGTCCACGAGAGGTGAGCATGGCGCGAGAAATCATTGCAACGGAGGCGGCCCCGGCGGCCATCGGGACCTATTCACAGGCCGTCAAGGTGGGGCCGACGGTCTACCTGTCCGGCCAGATACCCCTGGACCCGGTTTCCATGGAGATAGTGGAGGGGGATATCGAGGCGCAGATCACCCGCGTGTTCGACAATCTGAGGGCGGTGGCGCAGGCGGCGGGCGGTGATCTGGCCGATTTCGTGAAGCTCAACGTCTATCTCACCGACCTGTCCCATTTCGCCCGGGTGAACGAGGTCATGGGGCGTTACTTTTCCCAGCCATTTCCGGCGCGCGCGGCCGTGGAAGTGGCGGCGCTGCCGCGCGGCGCGGCGGTGGAGATGGACGCCGTCATGCAACTCGAGTCCTGATTCTTTCTTTGCTCGACTCGTGCATGGCGCCGTGGGTGAGGAAGTGGCTGCCGAGGCCGGCCTGACCCTGGCCTCTACTGTCATTGCCCTCAAGGGTGTCGGGCCGCGCATGGTGGAGCGCCTGGAGCGCCTGCATATCAGGCGGGTGGAGGACCTGCTCTTTCATCTTCCCAGTCACTACCAGGACCGCAGCCGTATAGCGCCCATCGGTTCATTGCGCCCGGGTGACGAGGTGGCCATTCAAGGCGAGATCCTGCTGACGGAGATCAAGTACGGGCGGCGGCGCATGTTGTTGTCGCGCCTTTCCGACGGCACGGGCGCCATCACTCTGCGTTTTTTCAATTTTTCCCACATGCAGCAGCAGGGCCTGGCCGCAGGTGTCTGGTTGCGCTGCTTCGGGGAGGTGCGCAAGGGACCGGCTACCCTGGAGATGGCGCATCCCGAGTACCAGCGTATCGACCCCGCTGCGCCGCTGGCCGTGGGGGAGCACCTTACGCCCGTCTACCCCGCCACGGAAGGTGTCCGGCAACTCACCCTGCGTGCTCTGGTTGAACAGGCCCTGAATCTGTTGAGCGGGGAATCCGCATCCACCGGCGGTTTGATGGAATTGTTGCCGGAGACCGTTTTGAGCAAGTTCCATCTTCCACCCCTGGCCGAGGCGGTGGCCTATATCCATCGTCCGCCCGTGGATGCCGATGTCCGGATCCTGCGGGAGGGCGCCCACGCCATGCAGAAACGTTTGATCTTCGAGGAACTGCTGGCCCATCAGTTGAGTCTGCGCCTCATGCGCGAGCGCAAACGGCGTCATGCGGCGCCCCGCCTCGATGCCCCGGGACGCCTGCGCGCGGCCCTGATGGAAAAGCTGCCTTTCACTCTGACGGGGGCGCAGGAGCGGGTCATCGCCGAGTTGTGTGCGGATATGGCGCGGGATGCGCCCATGCAGCGCCTGGTGCAGGGGGACGTAGGTTCCGGCAAGACCGTCGTGGCCGCCGCCGCCGCGCTGCAGGCCGTGGAGAGTGGTTTTCAGACCGTCATCATGGCGCCAACGGAATTATTGGCGGAACAACACCATGCCAATTTCAATGCCTGGCTGGAGCCCCTGGGCATCCGCGTGGCTTGGCTGTCGGGAAAATCCAAGGGTCGGATGCGCCGCGAGGCATTGGAAGCCATTGCGGGTGGCGTGGCGCAAGTGGTGGTGGGAACCCATGCCCTGTTTCAGGACGATGTGGTCTTCGCGCGGCCCGGTCTGGTGATCATCGATGAACAGCACCGTTTCGGTGTGCACCAGCGCCTGGCCTTGCGTGAAAAGGGGCGCCAGGGCGGGCGTTTTCCCCATCAGTTGATCATGACGGCCACACCCATTCCGCGTACGCTGATGATGTCGGCCTATGCCGATCTGGACAGTTCGATCATCGATGAACTGCCCCCGGGACGGCAGCCCGTGACCACGGTGGTGATTTCCGACCAGCGCCGGGACGCTGTCCTGCAGCGCGTGCGTCATGCCTGCGGGGCGGGACGGCAGGCCTACTGGGTATGCACCCTGATCGAGGAGTCGGAGGCGCTGCAATGCCAGGCCGCGGCGGAAACGGCACAATTGCTGAGTGAAGCACTGCCCGAGTTGTCCATAGCCCTGGTTCACGGCCGTCTCAAGGCGGATGAGAAGGCGCGGGTGATGGCCGCCTTCAAGGCGGGAGAGACCGACTTGCTGGTGGCGACCACGGTGATCGAGGTGGGCGTGGACGTGCCCAAGGCGAGCCTGATGATCATCGAGAACGCCGAACGCCTGGGGCTGGCGCAACTGCACCAGTTGCGCGGCCGGGTGGGACGGGGCGCCGAACAGAGCACCTGCGTGTTGATGTATCGCGGGCCCTTGTCGGAGCGCGGCCGGGCGCGCCTCGCCGCCCTGCGCGAAACCAGTGACGGTTTCGAGATCGCGCGCCGGGATCTCGAGCTGCGCGGTCCCGGCGAAGTGCTGGGTACCCGCCAGGCCGGCGCGCTGCGGTTCAGAGTGGCTGATCTGTTGCGCGATCAGGCCCTGTTGCCCCAGGTGGCGGAGACCGCCAGGCTGCTGCTGGAACGCTATCCGGAGCGTGTGAAACCCATTATCCGGCGCTGGCTGGGGAGGCGCACGCGCTATACCGCCGTGTGACGGTGAGGGTATACTTGTCTCCCTGATGAATAATTTAATGAGCAAAATCAGGCGCGAGCCCGTGTGGCTTCCGGCCAGTGGCCCTGTGCGCGGCCGTATTCCCGCGGCCCTCAAACCGTGGTTGCTGGAGACTTCATCCCTTACCCAACGCCTTCAGGCCAGTTGCCGGGAGACGTTCCGCGTCCGCCTGTTGCAGCAGCGCTGGCAGCGCCCCATGTACAACGAGCGGCGGCTGGTGGGTATCCGTGACAGTGAATATGCCCTCATACGCCATGTGCATCTCATGTGCGGCCAGCAGTTTTGGGTCTTCGCGCGCACGGTGATTCCCATGAAGACCCTGAGGGGAGCGCAGCGCCGTCTGGCGCACCTGGGGGAAAAACCCCTGGGCGCCCTGTTGTTCGCGGATCACACCGTACGGCGGGGGGCAGTGGAAATCGCCCGCATCACCCCCGGGCAGGAACTCTACTGGACGGCGCTGGGCGGACGCGCCGGGAGGCAGGAGGATATATGGGGGCGGCGCTCCCTGTTCTATTTCGGCGTCCGCCCCCTGCTGGTGAGCGAAATCTTCCTCCCCGCCCATCGCCGCCAGGCCTGTGTGGGAGCATGAGAGTACTGAAGGCAGGCAGATGGGCAATATCCATTCCCTGAATATCGGACCCTATGTGCGCCTGATGCGCTTCGACCGGCCCATCGGCATCCTGTTGCTGCTGTGGCCGGTGCTGTGGGCCCTGTGGATTGCCGGCAACGGTCAGCCTGGCGTCCACGTGGCCCTGGTGTTCCTGGTCGGCGTGGTGTTGATGCGCGCCGCCGGTTGCGTGATCAACGACTACGCGGACCGTCATATCGATCCCCATGTCGCCCGCACCCGCAACCGCCCCCTGGCCAGCGGCGAGATAGCGCCCCGCCATGCCCTGGCGCTGTTTGTGGTCCTGTGTTTGTTGGCCTTCGCCCTGGTGCTGACCCTCAATCGTTTGACTGTCCTCATGTCCTTTGCGGGGGCCTTTCTGGCGGCCAGCTATCCCTTCGTCAAGCGTTATTCTCATCTGCCGCAGGTCTATCTCGGTGTGGCCTTCGGCTGGGCCGTGCCCATGGTCTTTGCGGCCCAGCTCGGGGAGGTGCCGGGCATTGCCTGGCTGATTTTCGCTATCACGGTGGTGTGGGCGGTCATCTACGATACCATGTATGCCATGGTCGACCGGGAGGACGATCTGAAAATCGGGGTCAAGTCCACGGCTGTGCTGTTCGCCTCGGCCGACCGCCTCGTCATTGCCCTGTTGCAGGTCGTCATGTTGGGCCTGCTGGCGATCGTCGGGAAGATACTGGCCTTGGGGGTGTTTTATTATCTGGGCCTGGTGGTCGCAGGAGGATTGTTCCTCTATCAGCAATATCTGATCAGGGCGCGTGATCCCGCCCGGTGCTTCAAGGCATTTCTGAACAACAACTGGCTGGGCGCCGCAGTGTTTGCGGGAATATTCTCACACTACCTGTTCAGTGCCTGACAGGGTGTATCGAGTATGGACAAGTTGGCCCATCGCCCTATATCCTTTGCGCTCCGGCCTCTCAGGGTCATGATGACCCCCAATCAACCGAATTAATATACTGGAGCTACCATTGTTATATGCCGCGCTGGCCGTTGTAGGAGGGTTTGTTCTGCTGGTATGGGGGGCCGAGCGTTTCGTGGGCGGCGCCTCCGCCGTGGCGCGCAGCCTTGGAGTCTCCCCCTTGATCATCGGGTTGACCATCGTGGCGCTGGGAACCTCGGCCCCCGAGATCCTGGTGTCGGCGGTCGCTTCCTGGCAGGGTAACCCGGGCCTGGCCTATGGCAACGCCATCGGCTCCAATATCACCAATATCTCCCTGGTGCTGGGCCTGACGGCCCTGCTCGTTCCCCTCAAGGTGCATTCCAAGATCCTCAAGCGCGAGATGCCTATTCTCCTGCTCATCATGTTCGCGGTGCTGGCCCTGATACTGGATGGCGAAATGAACCGCGGCGATGGCCTGCTGCTGGCCCTGGGGCTCGCCATGATGATCTACTGGCTGATCCAGCTCGGCATGAGGGATCGTGACGGAGACCCCATGATCGAGGAATACGAGCAGGAAATCTCCGATATGCCGGTTTCACGGGCCGTGTTCTGGCTGGTGGTGGGGGCCGTTACCCTGTTTCTGGGGTCGCGGCTGCTGGTGTGGGGGGCCGTGTTCATCGCGGAGTCCTTTGGCGTCAGCGATCTCATTATCGGCCTGACCATCATCGCCATCGGCACCAGCCTGCCGGAACTGGCCGCTTCCATCATCGGCGCCTACAAGGGCGAGCACGATATCGCCATCGGCAATGTCATCGGCTCCAATATGTTCAATCTCCTGGCCGTCATGTCCATGCCCGGGCTGATTGCCCCGGGCCTGATGAGTCCCGACATCCTGGCGCGTGACTATATCTGGATGGTGGCCTTGACCCTGGCCCTGTTCGTCATGGCCTATGGCTTCCGCGGGCCGGGCAAGATCAAGCGCGTCGAGGGGGGGCTGCTGTTGAGCGCCTATGGCTATTACCTGTACACGCTTTATCTTTCCGCGCACCAGCATGCAGGGACGGCCATGGCGAGCTGACAGGCGCCCGATGGCGCCTGTCGTGGCGAAATGACCATGTTTGGAGGCGGATTTTCACGCCTGCAGGACCCAATTTGCCTGAAAATCCTTTACACTCTGTTGTAGGCGCGCCATAACCGGGCGCATGATATGAATTTTGGAGGTGGTTTGGTTACACAAGCGACAAACATAAGGGTATTGGACGGCGACGAGGCGCAAAAACTGCGCCAGTTGGGTACGGCCGTAATCCGTACGGAAGGTGAGGCCATACAGGCCCTGCAGTCACGCATCGGCGACGATTTTGTCAATGCCTGCCGTTATCTGCTGGCCTGCGAGGGCCGCATCGTGGTGTTGGGCATGGGCAAATCGGGGCACATCGGCAGCAAGATCGCCGCCACCCTGGCGAGCACGGGCAGCCCGGCCTTCTTCGTCCATCCCGGGGAGGCGAGCCATGGCGATCTGGGGATGATCACGCCAAAAGATGTGGTGCTGGCCATTTCCAATTCCGGGGAAACTGATGAAATTCTGACCATCCTGCCCATTATCAAGCGCCTGCATGTGCCCCTGATAGCCATGACCGGCAATCCGGCATCGACCCTGGCGCGCGCGGCGGACATCAATCTCGACGTGAGTGTTGCCCAGGAGGCCTGTCCCCTGGGGCTGGCGCCCACTTCCAGCACCACCGTCACCCTGGTGATGGGGGACGCTCTGGCGGTGTCCTTGCTGGAGGCGCGCGGCTTCACCGCCGAGGATTTCGCCCGTTCCCACCCCGGCGGGCGGCTGGGGCGGCGGTTGTTGCTGCTGGTGAGGGACATCATGCACAGTGGCGACGCCATTCCTGCCGTGTCCGAGACGGCCCCTTTGGGGGAGGCCCTGGTGGAGATGACCAAGAAGGGCTTGGGTATGACGGCGGTGCTGGATGATGAACGGCGCCTGGTGGGTATTTTCACCGATGGCGATCTGCGACGGGCGCTGGACCGCAATGTGGATCTGCGCCATGCCAGCGTGGCGGATGTCATGACCCGCGACGGCAAGACGGTCACGCCGGACATTCTGGCCGCCGAGGCCCTGCACCTGATGGAGGAGAGCAAGATCAACGGCCTGATGGTGCTCGACGAGAAGCAGGCCGTGGTGGGCGCCTTCAACATGCACGATCTGTTGCGTGCGGGTGTGGTGTAAAGCGGTGGGATTCAACTGATATGCAGGACATTCTGGACAAGGCGGCGCAGATACGCCTGCTGATCTTCGACGTCGACGGCGTCCTGACCGATGGGGGATTGTTCATCGATGCGGACGGGCGTGAGCACAAGGTGTTCCATTCCCGCGACGGGCACGGCATGAAGATGCTGCAGTCCACGGGGGTGGAGATTGCCATCATCAGCGGCCGCTCCTCGCCTGCCGTGAAGCATCGCATGGCCAGCCTGGGGATCGAGCACGTCTACCTCGGGCAGCAGGAGAAAATCCCCGCCTTCGAGGAAATACTCGGCAGGCTGGCCTTGTCGCCCCGCCAGGTCGCCTACGTGGGCGACGATGTCGTGGATCTGCCCATCATGCGCCGCGCGGGGCTGGCGGTGGCGGTGCAGGATGCCCATGATCTGGTCAAGCGGCATGCCCATTGGCAGACGGCCCGGCCCGGAGGCCGTGGCGCCGCGCGGGATGTCTGTGAACTCATCATGGAGGCGCAGGGGACGCTTGATGAACAAATGCAGAAATATGTTGCCGGCTGATCGCGCTGTCGGATTCCGGGGCAGGAAGGGACTGAAGGATATCCTGAAGCTCATGGTATTCCTGTTGGCCCTGCAGGGCTTGCCGGGAATGGCCCTGGCCCTGCCGGAAGACCGCCAGGCCCTCATCTTCATCGAGGCGGACAGCGTGGAGATCGATGACGCCAAGGGGGTCAGTATCTACAAGGGTAACGTCCAGTTCACCCAGGGCACCACGCGCCTGTCGGCGGATGAGGCGCGCATCTTCACGGAGGACAGGAAGATCAAGCGCATGGTGGCTACCGGCAAGCCGGCGCGCTATCGCACCCGCCCCGAGGATATGGAGGAGGATCTGGTCGCCGAGGCGCTGACCATCAAGTATTTCGCCGATACGGACACCTATGAGTTTCACGAGGAGGCTCACGTATGGCAGGCCGGGAATGAGTTTTTCGGCGCCTTTATTTCCTATGACGCCACGCGGGACATCGTTCATGCGCGCAAGGACAAGAGTGGCCGGGGGCGTGTTCACGTCATTCTTCAACCCAAGGACGCGGGAGAGGGGGAAGGGAAGGCTGAAGGCAAGGGTCAGGCGCAGACAAAATAATAAAAACGAATGAATACCCTTGAGGTCAAGGAAATAGCCAAGCGCTATCATTCTCGCGATGTGGTGAGTAATATTTCGCTGACGGTCAAGAGCGGCGAGATCGTAGGCTTGCTGGGGCCAAACGGCGCGGGCAAGACCACCAGCTTTTACATGATCGTCGGCCTGATCCCCTGCGACAGGGGGAGCATCACCCTCAACGGCCAGGACATCACGGCCTATCCCATGCATGCGCGGGCGCGCATGGGCATCGGTTACCTCCCCCAGGAGGCCTCCGTTTTCCGCAAGCTGACCGTGGCCGATAATATACTGGCTATATTGCAGACGCGCTCCGAACTCGACGGCGCCCAGCAACAGACCCTGCTGGAAGAGCTTCTGGAAGAACTGCATATCACACATATCCGCGGCAGTCTCGGCATGAGCCTGTCGGGCGGGGAGCGGCGGCGGGTGGAGATTGCCCGCACACTGGCCACGGATCCGCTCTTTATATTGCTCGATGAACCCTTTGCCGGTGTCGATCCCATTTCCGTGCTCGATATCCAAAAGATTATCAATCACCTGCAGGAAAAGGACATTGGTGTGCTGATTACGGATCATAATGTGAGAGAAACGCTGGGTATTTGTGAAAGGGCCTATATCGTGAATGAAGGGCAGATATTGGCCGAGGGTACGCCTGAGGAAATCCTTGAGCATCAGGAGGTCCGTGAGGTCTATCTCGGCCATCATTTCCGTCTGTAACAGCGGGAAATGGGCTGTGATTTAGGCTAGAATTTAGTAAGATCAAAGAGAGAGGGGCTGCGGTGATTCAGCAGGCCCGGATTGGATGGCAAGGCCAAATGAAACAATCATTACAGCTACGTATCGGTCAGCATCTGACCATGACCCCGCAACTGCAGCAGGCCATCAAGCTGCTGCAGCTATCCACGCTGGAGTTGCGTGCCGAGATTCAACAGGCGCTGGAAACCAATCCCATGTTGGAACTCACGGAGGAGGCGGAGGGCGAATCCGATCTGGAAGTTCCAGGCAATGACAATAGCGCGGCCGGGCAGGACGGCCAGGCATCCGATGATGGCGATGCTCCTTTGGATGGGCCTGGAGTGGAGCCGATGGAGATTGCCGGCAAGGAAATGGAAGAGCAGGATCCCGGCGCCTTCGATATGGAAGCTGTTCCCGACGAGCTGCCCGTAGACAGCGCCTGGGAGGACATCTACGACAGCCCGGTTTCCAGCGCCGCCCCGGAAAGGCCGGAGGATAGGCGCGAGATCGACAACCCTGACAATTCCACTGAGACCCTGCGTGAACACCTCCTGTGGCAGATGAGGCTCACGGTCTTTACGGATCAGGACCGGGTGATCGCCATGGCCATCATCGACGCCATCAACGACAAAGGTTTTCTCAGTACCTCCCTGGAAGAAATTCATGCCGGACTCCGTGAAGAACTCGACATAGATCTGGATGAAGTGGAGGCGGTTCTTCATCAGATCCAGAATTTCGATCCACTCGGCGTGGGCGCCCGCGATCTGCGGGAGTGCATGCTTATCCAGTTGGCGCATTTTGAACCGGGCACGCCGTGGCTGGAGCAGGCCAGGGTGCTGGTTCGGGACCACCTTGACCTGTTGGGCGGGCGCGATTACGCGCAGCTCATGAAACGCATGAAATGCTCCCAGGATGAACTCAAGCAGATCGTGGAGCTGATTCAGACCTTGAATCCCCGTCCGGGCAATCTCATCGCCGACAGAAAAACCGAGTACATCGTGCCGGATGTCACGGTGAGGAAGGAAAAGAATGTCTGGAAGGTGGAGCTCAATGGCGAGGCCGTGCCGCGCATCCGGGTCAATCCCGGCTATGCGGGGCTGGTGAAGCGCGCTGACAACAGTAGCGACAATGTCTACCTGCGCAATCATCTCCAGGAGGCGCGCTGGTTCATCAAGAGCCTGCAGAGCCGCAACGAAACCCTGCTGAAGGTGGCAACCTGCATCGTTGAGAGACAGCGCGAGTTTCTCGAGCATGGGGAGGAGGCCATGAAGCCACTGGTGCTGCACGATGTGGCCGAGGCCGTGGGCATGCACGAATCCACCATCTCCCGCGTGACCACGGAAAAGTACATGCATACACCGCGCGGCATTTTCGAGCTCAAGTATTTCTTTTCCAGCCACGTCAGCACAGCATCCGGTGGCGAATGTTCGGCGACGGCCATTCGCGCGCTGATCAAGAAGCTGGTGGCGGCCGAAGACCCCCGCAAGCCGCTCAGCGACAGCAAGATCGCCCAGGAGCTGGAACAGCAGGGAATCAATGTCGCGCGCAGGACCATCGCCAAATACCGTGAGTCGCTGGTAATTCCCTCGTCCAGCGAACGTAAACGACTCGTGTAAAGTGAGGATAGGAAAATGCAGATAGATTTGACAGGCCATCATGTTGATATAACCCCGGCACTGCGCGACTACGTCACGACCAAATTCCAGCGCATCAAGCGTCATTTCGACGGCGCCGCCAACGCCCGTGTCATTCTGGGGGTCGAGAAGATGATCCAGAAGGCCGAGGCGTCCATTCACGTGCGTGGCAATGACCTGTTTGCCAATGCCGAGGCGGAAAATATGTATGCCGCAATCGATGCCCTGGCGGACAAACTGGACAGACAGATCAAGAAATACAAGGAGAAGCAGACGGACTACCACCGCAAGCACTGAATATTCGTCTGTATTCAGCCTAAGCCCAGGTGTTCAGGCTCAGGATTTGCCCTGACTTGCCGCTAAATCTGGCAGCTGTCCTGGCGTGGTGATTCGCGGTTTGAGCGTTCACCGTTCCGGACCGCATGGAGAGTGGGCGTGGGACGCGGCGCATGAAGGTGGTCTGTATGGAATATCACTGATGATTACATTCGAAGAAATTTTTGACAAGGAGCGTATTGCCTGCATCAACCGGGTCAGCAGCAAGAAGCGTGCGCTCGAGGAACTCAGCAAACTCTTCACCCGTGGTGATGCCGGCCTGGCCGAGCATGATGTATTTAACAGTTTCTGCGAGCGGGAACGCCTGGGAGGAACCGGGCTCGGGCATGGCGTGGCGATTCCACATGGCAGGCTGCCCGGCATCAAGGGCGCAAGCTGCGCCTTGATCAAGCTCAATGAAGGGGTCGATTATGATGTCGCCGACAATCAGCCGGTGGATCTGATCTGCGGCCTTGTGGTGCCGGAGCAATATACCGATGAACATCTGGTGATCCTTTCCGCACTGGCGGAGCTGTTCAGCGATACGGTCGCGTGCGCCCGCTTGCGTGCGGCGAGGAACAGCCAGGAAATCCATGAACTGCTGATCGCATGGCATCCCGCTGATAGAAGAGTTGCCATGTGAATCGCCTGATTCCACCTTGTTTCGACTGATGTCCCATTCCAGGGCGCAACGCTGAAGACCATGGAATTCTCATTGACTGCGGGCAGTTTGTTCAAGATCCATCAGCACAAGCTGGCCCTGCAGTGGGTGGCTGGCCAGACCGGCGAGGGGCGGTCCGTGCATGCGGAAGAGGCGGAGATTGCCGCCAGGGGTGTCTGGGTGGGACATCTCAACCTGATTCACCCCAGCCGTATTCAGGTGTTGGGGGTGGCGGAGATGCAATACCTCGACGGCCTTGGCAAGAACTCCCATGACGATGCCATCCAGCAGCTGTTCGCCAATCGTCCGGCCTCTGTCATCATTGCGGATGGCTGCAAGGCAGGTGACGAATTTCTTTTGAGCGCCGAGGAGACGGGAACACCGCTGTTTTCATCAGTCCTGCCTTCTCACAAAATCATCAGCCATCTGCAATACTATATCTCCAGCCAACTGGAGGACCGGATCACCCTGCACGGCGTGTTTATGGAAATCCTGGGCATGGGGGTCTTGATCACGGGTGAAAGCGGCATCGGCAAGAGTGAACTGGCGCTGGAACTGATCAGCCGGGGCCATCGGCTGGTGGCGGATGATGCACCGGAATTCTACCGCATTGCCCCCGATATCCTGAATGGCTATTGCCCCAGCCCCTTGTATGAGTTTCTTGAAGTGCGTGGCCTGGGGGTCCTGAACATTCGTGAAATGTTTGGGGACAGCGCCGTCAAACCCAATAAAAATCTCCGCCTGATCATTCATCTCGAGCGCATGGACGACAAGGCCCTACGGCATATAGACCGCCTCACTGGCAGTAAGCAGATGTTGACATTTCTGGAGGTGGATATCCCTCAGGTGACATTGCCCGTGGCGCCAGGCCATAACTTGGCCGTGCTTGCCGAGGGCGCTACTCGCAACCACGTACTTTGCCAGCGCGGCTATGATGCTGCCCAGGTTTTCATAGAGCGGCAGAGATTGCTGGTAGAGGAAGGCAGAGGGCCATGAAACTGCTGATCATCAGTGGGCTGTCAGGCGCAGGCAAGAGTATCGCCCTGCAGGCATTGGAGGATCTCGAGTATTACTGTGTGGATAATCTGCCCATTGGTCTGTTGCCGACGTTTGTACAGCAGATGGTGGGCAGTGCATCACAATGGTCGGGGCAAGATATTGCGGTTGGGGTGGATGCGCGAAATATCATCACGGACCTACTGCATTTCGAGGAGACCCTTTGCGCTTTGCGCGAGGAGGGTGTGGAATTCGAGGTTATATTTTTGGATGCCGACGATGAAATCCTGTTGCAGCGCTTCAGCGAAACCCGGCGCAGACATCCCCTGACGGATGATCAGACCCCCTTGATCGATGCAGTGAAAAAGGAACGTGATCTATTACAGGCGGTTTCCGCCAATGCCGACCTGCACTTGGATACCAGTCAGAACAATGTACACGAACTGCGTGCTTTGATCCGGGAGCGGGTGGCTCACAAAGCATCGTCCCAGTTGTCCATTCAGTTCATGTCTTTTGGTTACAAGAATGGCATACCTACCGATGCCGACTACGTTTTCGATGTGCGCTGTCTGCCCAATCCCTATTGGAGGCCGGAACTGCGCAGGCTCAGTGGCCAGGATGACTTAGTGAGGGTGTATCTCGAGCAGGAGCCGGATGTGCTGCGTATGTACGACGATATCCAGGGGTTTCTGGAGCGCTGGATGGACAAGTTCATGGCGGACAACCGCAGTTACCTCAGTGTGGCGATCGGTTGCACGGGTGGGCAGCACCGCTCCGTCTATCTGGCGGAGAAACTGGCCGACCAGTTCCGGCTGCGCCATGAACATGTACAGGTTCGCCACAGGGATGTATCATGAGCGTCGGATTGCTCATCGTGACCCATAATCTGATCGGTACCGAGTTGCTGAGGACCGCTACGGCCATGCTGGGCGGCTGCCCCGTAAGGGCCGAAGTGATCGAAGTGACAACGGCATGCGATCCTGAAGCCGTACTGCAACTCGCGCGGAAAAAGGTCGCTCAGTTGGATGAGGGCGGTGGCGTCATCGTGTTGACGGATATGTATGGTTCAACGCCGGCCAATATCACCCAGCTCTTGCAACATGGTTCCACGCACATCGATGTCATTACCGGCGTCAATCTGCCCATGGTGGTCCGGTTGCTGAACTATGCCACCCTGGATCGTGTCCAGATGGTCGAGAAAGCCCTCAGCGGCGGGGGAGAGGGCATTTTTGCCTGCAGGCCGAACAATGATGAAGAGATCTCATGATCCGTAAGGACATCACCATAATCAACCGTCTCGGGCTGCATGCCCGCGCGGCCGCCAAGCTGGTGACCCTGGCCTCGGAGTTCAGCAGCGCCGTCCAGCTTGAGCGGGGCAAGAAGCGCGTCAATGGCAAGAGCATTATGGGCGTGATGATGCTGGCGGCCGGGCAGGGCGCTGCCATCAGGGTGATCGTTGACGGTCCCGATGAGCAGGAGGCCATGGAGAGTATCGAAAATCTTTTCCGCCAGCGTTTTGGAGAGGATGAATAGAGCAATCCGTGTATGGGACTGGTCATCCGTGGTATCAGCGTTTCCAGAGGTATCGCCATCGGCAAGGCCCAACTGCTGCGTCCAGATGAGCTGGAAGTCGTCCGCCACACTGTCCCCCGTCTGCTTATAGACGAAGAAATCACCCGTTTCAGGGTTGCCCTGGGCAAGGCGCGCCGCCAGTTGCGGGCGATACGTAATCGCATACCCCGTCATACCCCGGCCGATATTGCCGGCTTCATCGACGCCCATTTGCTCATGCTCGATGACACCGTGCTCACCGAGGCGCCGGTGGATATCATCAGGGAACAGCAATGCAACGCGGAATGGGCCGTGAAGACGCAGTGCGAGACCCTGGTGAATGTCTTCGAGGAGATGAACGATCCATACCTGCGCACGCGCAAGGACGATATCAAGCACGTGGTCGACCGTATCCTGCGTAATCTTATGGGGCCCGACAATGCCATGACTGGCGGCAAGGGGCATGACGCCAAGGACAGAATCATCATTGCAGAGGATATTTCTCCCGCCGAAGTGCTGATCATGCATCATGAGGGCGTGGCGGGAATCGCAACGCGGTTTGGCGGTCCCAATTCCCATACGGCCATACTGGCTCGCAGTCTGGAGATACCGGCGGTGGTCGGCGCGCCCCATGTTCAGGAGTTCATCCAGATGAACGAGATGGTGGTGCTGGATGGGCGTCAAGGCACGGTTCTGGCGCTGCCCATGCCGGTGGAACTGCAATATTACCGCAAGCGGCAACGCGGGGAAAAACGCCGCCTCCAGGAGCTGAAGCGGCTGAAGGACCTGCCATCGAAAACCCTGGATGGCGTGCATGTGCAGCTCATGGCCAATGTGGAGATTCCCGAAGATATTCCGGTTATCAAGAAGGTGGCTGCGGCCGGTATCGGGTTGTACCGTACGGAGATGTTGTTTATCAACCGTGACCGGCCTCCCGACGAGGAGGAGCAATTCCAGGTCTACCGGAAGATCGTGCGCGCCATGAAAGGCGCTCCGGTCACCATCCGTACTCTGGATCTGGGCGCAGACAAGTCCTTGCAGGAGGCTCAGCGCCACCACGTGGTGATGACCAATCCCGCCATGGGCCTGCGCGCCATTCGCTGCTGTTTGAAGGAGCCTGAAATCTTTGTTGCCCAGATACGCGCCATTCTGCGCGCTTCTGCCTTTGGGACGGTGCGCATGATGATCCCCATGCTTTCCACGCTGCAGGAGTTGAGGCAGGTCATGAACTTGGTGGAAGAGGAAAAGAAGCGCCTGCAGTGCCAGCGCAAGCGATTTGATGAGGCAATGAAGATCGGCGGCATGATCGAGGTGCCTGCGGCCGCGATGGCGGCCAATGCCTTTGCGCGCCGTCTGGACTTCCTATCCATCGGTACCAATGACCTGATCCAGTATACCCTGGCGGTGGACAGGCTGGACGAGGAGGTCAATTACCTCTATGACCCCTTGCACCCCGCCATATTGAAACTGATCCGCATGACCATCATGGCGGGGCAGAAGGCCGGTGTTCCCGTTTCCATGTGCGGGGAGATGGCCGGAGATCCCCGCTATACACGCCTGTTGCTGGGCATGGGGCTGCGCGAGTTCAGCGCCTATCCCGCCACCCTGCTGGAAATCAAGGCGATAATCAACTCGAGCCGCCTGGATGTCCTGGAGAAATCCGTCAAAAGAATATTACGCGCCGAGACCCAGGAGGATATTCTTACCCGGGTCGAAACCTTGAACAGTCTTCACTGAAACTCCCGGCAGCCTCCATCCGCAGTGCGGGAGAAATCCCGTTTTCAATATGCGCTGCTTTTGCATACACTCTTACCCCGGACAGAGGAACCATAAGATGCAGAATTCGGGCGACAAGGAAAAACAACAGAAACGGCTGCGTACATTTACCCAGGCGCTGGAAGACGGCACCCTGGCCAGCGTGCGCATGATGCTGAATGGTCTGCATCCGGCCGAGATCGCCCATGTGCTGGAGTCCCTGCCGGCCTATGAGCGCGAGATGCTGTGGGAACTGGTGGATGAGAAGATCGGCGGTGATGTGCTGCTGCATCTCAATGACGAAGTCCGCGCCGGCCTGATTCGCGAGATGGAAACCAGTGAACTGGTGGCGGCCGCCGAGGGTCTGGAAACCGACGACCTGGCCGACTTCCTGACCGACCTGCCCGATGTCGTCATCCATGAAGTGTTGCAATCCATGGATGAGCAGGACCGCCACCGCCTGGAGTCCGTGCTGCATTACCCGGAGGACACGGCCGGTGGCCTGATGAACACCGACACCATCACGGTGCGCCCCGACGTGACCCTCGATGTGGTGTTGCGCTACCTGCGTCTGCGCGGCGAGTTGCCGGAGATGACCGATAAGCTGTTCGTGGTCAACCGTGACGATTGTTATCTGGGGAAGTTACCCTTGACGGCTCTCCTGACACAGCCGCCCAATTTGACCGTGTCCGAGGTGATGGCCGCGGATGACGAGCCCATCCTGGCGACCATGTCGGCCAGCGATGTGGCGACACAGTTCGAGCATCATGACCTGGTATCCGCCCCTGTCGTCGATGACAACCACAGGCTGCTGGGCCGTATCACCATCGACGACGTGGTCGACGTCATTCGCGACGAAGGAGAGCACTCCCTGTTGAGTATGACGGGGCTCGACGAAGAAGAGGACATGTTCGCACCCATTGCCGTCAGCGCCCGTCACCGCGGTGTGTGGCTGGGCATCAATTTGCTGACTGCCTTTCTGGCCTCCTGGGTGATCGGTCTCTTTGAAGCCACTATCGAGAAGGTGGTGGCGCTGGCCGTGTTGATGCCGATAGTCGCCAGCATGGGGGGGATTGCCGGCAGCCAGACCCTGACCCTGGTGATTCGCGGTATCGCCGTGGGCAAGATCGGCGGCAGCAATGCCTACAAGCTGTTGAGCCGTGAGCTTGCCGTGGGCCTGCTCAATGGCATGCTGTGGGCGCTGGTGGTGGCGGCGATTACCGTGTTGTGGTTCGGGGATTTCAAGATCGGCGCCATCATCGCCGTCGCTATCGTGGCCAATCTGGTCATGGCGGCCCTGGCCGGCGTGCTCATCCCCATGGTGATGCGCCGCTTCGGCGCCGACCCGGCCCTGGGAGGCAGCGTGCTGCTGACCACCGTCACCGACGTGGTCGGGTTCATGGCCTTTCTGGGGCTGGCGGCCCTGCTGTTGTAGCGCTCACATTCTTTCGAGCAGCAGGTTGCCCGCGCCGTCGGTTCGGCAGCGCCAGCCAGGCGCAATGTAACTGGTGGCAACGGTTTCCGTCACCAGTGCGGGACCTTCGAAACTTGTATTGGCATCCAGGTGCTCGCGCTGAAAAATGCGGGCTGATGTGTTTATGCCATAGAGTGAGATCCGCCCAGGGGCTTCCGGCCGGTTTTCCGCACGCCTCCATGGCGGCAGTTCGATGGGCGGGCGCGGGCCATGCAGGCCAACCCGGATGTTGACCAGTTCCACCGCGGCTGGCAGGCGGTGGCCGTAGCGCTGCTCATGGAGGGTGTGAAATGCGTTCTGTGCCGTTTCCAGGCTCACCCAGGGCGTATTCAGTGTATGGGACTGTCCCTGGTAGCGCAGATCTGCAAAGCGTTCCACCCTGATGGCGTCGCGGGCGATGCCTTCGCTACCGAGTTCCGCCAGGCCCTGGTCGATCAGGATGGAGAACTGTGCTTCGATCTGGGTTGCCGTCATCTCATGCAACAGCCCGTTGCAGGTGCGGGACAACTGGCGGGCATGAGGCGCGGCCAGCATGCCGAGAGCGGAGAGTACACCGGCCTGTACTGGCACCATGGCCTGCGTCATACCCAGCGCTTCCGCCAGGGCGCATACATGCAGGCCGCCGGCGCCGCCAAAGGACACCAGGGTGAAGTCGCGGGGATCGTGGCCGCGTTGTACGGAGATTACCCGCAGGGCATTGGCCATGTGTTCGTTGGCGATGCGGATGATGCCGTGTGCGGTATCCTCGATGCTCATGCCCAGTTGCCGGGCGATCGCCCCCAGCGCCGCGCGGGCCCTCTCCACGTCGAGGATCATCCTGCCGCCGAGGAAGCGGTCGGCGCGCAGGCGCCCCAGCACCAGGTTGGCATCGGTCACCGTTGCCTGTGTGCCGCCCTGGCCATAACAGGCCGGGCCCGGCGAGGCGCCGGCCGATTGCGGACCCACGCGCAGCATGCCGCCCGCGTCGATGCTGGCAATAGATCCGCCGCCGGCGCCGATGGTATGCATGTCCACCATGGGGATGGCCACCGGGTAGCCGCCCAAATGTCCTTCGCTGGTCAGTGTCAGTTCGCCGTCCATGAGGGCCACATCCGTTGAGGTGCCGCCCATGTCGAAGCTCATCAGGCGTTGCCGGCCCGCGGCGGCCGCCGCCAGGCGCGCGCCCTGCAGGCCGCCGGCCGGTCCGGACAGCAACATGTGCACCGCCTGCCTGGCCGCCCGGGGCGCGTCGATGACGCCGCCGGCGCTCTGCATGACCACCAGGCGGCTGCGGCTCAGGCGCTGTGACAGGCGCATCAGGTATTGTTCCACGACAGGGCCGATCCAGGCGTTGAGCCAGGTGGTGACGCCGCGCTCATATTCCTTGTATTCCGGCAGGATGGCCGATGAGCGGGAAACGAAGACATCTTCGGGGATGATGGCCTCCACGGCCCGCTCGAAACGGTCGTCGAGAAAGGAGAACAGCAGATTGATGGCCACCGCCTGAGGCTGCAGGGCCAGTATCCGCTCGCGCAGATCCGCCAGTTCCGTTTCGTCCAGTGGCTCCACCACGCTG
>JALSGV010000053.1 GCA_026982565.1 Gammaproteobacteria bacterium | reverse complement strand
TTCAATCTGTTAGGGACTTCAGGCCTGCACTGGTACGGCGTTGCGGCGCTTGCCAATGGAATCACCATTGCCTGCGCACCGCGCCTTGTTCCAGCACAGGCCTGAAGTCCTGAATACGATATATATTATTGCCGGGTTAATAAATATGTAACAATCATGGTATTTAATAACCCGGCAATAATGGCATCCTGCTGATCCGTAACATCAATACCTATGACCATGTCGCCCAGAATCCTGTTTGTCGAAGACGAACCCGCCATACGTGAGATGGTGGAGATGGCGCTGACCCGCGCCGGCTACGAGGTCACCAGCGCCCAGGACACCCGCACGGCCATGATACGCATATCGGACCACTACCCGGACCTCATATTGCTCGACTGGATGCTGCCCGGCACCAGCGGCCTCGACTTGGCGCGGCAAATCAGGAAAGACAAGCAGACCAGGTCTATCCCCATTATCATGCTCACGGCGCGCGGCGCGGAGCCGGATGTCATTCTGGGCCTGGAATCGGGCGCCGACGACTATATCACCAAACCCTTTTCTCCCCGCGAACTGGTGGCGCGCATCAAGGCCCTGCTGCGGCGCAGCGCGCCCCACAGCGAGGACGAAGTCATCGAGCACCACGGGCTCAAACTCAACACGGGCAGCCAGCGCATCACTGCCGGAGATACGGAAATCAAGGTGGGTCCCACGGAGTACCGTCTGATGCTGTTTTTCATGACCCATCCGGAGCGGGTCTACACCCGCGCCCAATTGCTGGATCACGTATGGGGGCAGACCACCTATGTGGAGGAACGTACCGTCGACGTGCATATCCGCCGTCTGCGCAAGGCGCTGGAGCCTTTCGGCCTGGCGGGGTTCATCGAGACAGTGCGTGGCAGCGGCTACCGCTATCACCCCCATCCCTTGACATGACACTAGCGCCATGCAACATGTAAAATGAATCCCTGGCCCGGTGAAATCCTTCGTATAACCACAGTGCTGCTTGCCGGCCTGATTACCGGCTGGCTCACGGGCCACGCCCTGTTGTTCCTTCTCCTGGCCGTGGCTGGCCTGCTGGCCTGGCACCTCTTTCATCTGCGCCGCCTGGAACTGTGGCTGCGCAAGGGCGCGCGCCAGGAACCGCCGCAAAGCCATGGGGTGTGGAATGAAGTCTATTACCATTTCTATCGCATGCGCGAGCGCGGTAACCGCCGCAAGCGGCGCCTGGCCAAGGTCATCAGCCGTTTCCGGGAATCGACGGCCGCCCTTCCCGACGCCACCATCGTCATGAGCGCCAACGGTGAAATCGAGTGGTTCAACGACGCGGCCAAATCGCTGCTGGGCCTGCGCGCCCCACAGGACGTGGGGCAGCGCATCAACAACCTGCTGCGCCACCCCCGCTTCACCCGCTATTTTTCCCGGGGGCAGTATCCCGACAGCATCGAACTCCCGTCCCCGGCCAATGAACAACTGGTTCTTTCCCTGACCATCATTCCCTACGGCCAGAACCAGCGCCTGCTGGTGGCCCGCGACATCACCCGCATCAAGCGCCTTGAACAGATGCGCAGCGACTTCATCGCCAATGTCTCCCACGAACTGCGCACCCCCCTGACTGTGGTGGGTGGCTACCTGGAAACCATGCTGGACGCCAACGATGATTGCGCGGCCCAATGGCGGCGCCCCCTGGAGCTCATGGAACAACACAATCTGCGCATGCAGCGCCTCGTGGAGGATCTGTTGCTGTTGTCGCGCCTGGAAACGGAATACGACAAGACGGCGCAGCACCGTCCCGTGCCCATCCCCCCGCTGCTGAACAACCTCTTTCACAGCGCCAGGACCCTGAGCGGCTCCCGGCAGCATGACATCCAGTTGACCGTGGAGCAGGAATGCAAACTCATGGGGGACGAGAAAGAACTCTACAGCGCCTTCTCCAACCTCATCAGCAACGCCATTCGCTATACGCCTGAAGGTGGCCACATACATATCCGCTGGTATTGCGATGACGCGGGCGGTCACTTCGAGGTTTCCGATTCGGGTATCGGCATCCCCGCCCAGCACATCGGCCGTCTCACGGAACGCTTCTACCGTGTGGACGCCGGGCGTTCACGGGAAAGCGGGGGCACCGGGCTGGGGCTGGCCATCGTCAAGCATGTCCTGGAGCGCCATCATGCCCACCTGCACATCAGCAGCCGGCCCGGCGCAGGCAGCACCTTCCGTTGCGATTTTCAGGCCCAGGCCCTGTGCTGACTCAGACACCCGCGCCTGTCACAAAACTGTCATGAAAAATTCATATGCGTGAAATAGTCCATGGGCACAATATCCTGCCATGAGCGGCGGGAAACATCCCATGCCGCGCAATTCCAGAAAACAACAGGAGCATAGAATGATCAGAAAGCGTTTGACTATAGCCGGCATACTGTGTGGCGTCCTGCTCGCGGCAGGAACGGCACAGGCAAGCACCCGTCTCGACCCGAACCTGCACGACTACCAGGTCACCAGCGGTGTATCGGGTAACCTCTCCAGCGTCGGCTCGGATACCCTGGCCAATCTCATGACACTGTGGGGCGAGGAATTCAAGCGCCTCTATCCCAATGTCAATATCCAGATCCAGGCCGCGGGCTCATCCACCGCGCCGCCGGGACTGACCGAAGGCACCTCCAATATCGGCCCCATGAGCCGCAAAATGAAAGACAAGGAACTGGAGGCCTTCGAACGCCGCTATGGCTACAAGCCCACGGCCATCAGGGTCGCCATCGACGCCCTGGCGGTCTATGTCCACAAGGACAACCCCCTTGAAGGCCTGACCATCCCCCAGGTGGACGCCGTGTTTTCCTCGACCCGCAAATGCGGCTATAAGTCCGACATCAGCCGCTGGGGCGACCTGGGCCTGACCGGCGCCTGGGAGCGGCGCGACATCCAGATCTATGGGCGCAACTCCGTCTCCGGCACCTACGGTTACTTCAAGAAAAAGGCGCTGTGCAAGGGCGATTACAAGAAGACCGTCAACGAGCAGCCAGGATCGGCATCGGTCGTCCAGTCCGTCAGCGCCTCATTGAACGGCATCGGCTATTCGGGGATCGGTTACAAAACCTCCGGAGTGCGAGCCATCCCCCTGGCCAAGAAGCCCGGCATGCCCTACATCGAGGCAACATCTGAAAACGCCGTAAAAGGTAAATATCCCCTCTCACGCTTTCTCTACGTCTATGTCAACAAAAGGCCCAACAAACCCCTTCCGCCCCTGGAACGTGAATTCATCCGCATGGTGCTTTCCAAGACGGGACAGGAAGTCGTAATCAAGGATGGCTACATCCCGCTGCCTGCCAAGGTCGCCGACAAGGAGTATGACGCCATCGTCAATTAGGCCCCACCCACATGCCGGGCCGGACGGACCTCTCCCATCGTCCGGCCCGGCATACAGGCCGGAAAAAATGCCCTATACTGATAGGGCATTTTTTTGTAGGGCATTTTTTGCCATCCACCCCCTCCACAACAGGGGCCTGAAGGGAGAAAATCAATTGAACACGCGCTTTGCCAGGAAACACCTTTCCTATTTCATCACGGGCTGCCTGATAACGGCCGGTCTGATCACCTCAACTGCATACGGCGACGGCTTCGATGAAGCCCTCACCGGCGGCGCGGCCAGCGTGGACATACGCATGCGCTATGAGAATGTCGACCAGGACAACGCCCTGGACAGGGCCGACGCGCTGACCGTCCGCACCCGTCTGGGCTATATGACAGGGGACTACAAAACCCTCAGCGCCTTCGTCGAAATGGAAAACACCTCGGCATTGATCGAGGACTACAACAGCGGTCCGGGCGGCAACGGCAAAAGCACCTATTCCATGGTGGCCGACCCGGAAATCACCGAAGTCAACCAGGCCTTCCTGCAATACGGGGGCATTAGTGACACCACGGCCAAAGTGGGGCGTCAGCGCATCATCCACGACAATGCGCGCTTCATCGGCAACGTCGGCTGGCGCCAGAACGAGCAGACCTATGACGCATTCAGAATCGACACAAAGGCCCTGCCCGATGGCCGGGCGAGCTATGCCTACATCGACAACGTCAAAAATATCTTCAGCAACGACACGGACGTCAGCGGCCACCTCCTCAACATCCGCTGCGACGCCTTCTCCCTCGGCGCCCTGGTCGCCTACGGCTACTTCATCGACTTCAAGGACGCGCCCGCCAACTCCCAGCAGACCCTGGGGCTGCGTTTCAACGGCACCCATCAATTTGAAAGACTGGAACTCCTCTATACCATAGAGGCCGCGCAACAAAGCGACTATCAGGATGGCGACAAGGGCATCGATGCCGCTTACCGCCTCCTGGAGCTGGGCATGATCATCGAGGGCATCACGGGAAAAATCGGCTACGAACTGCTGGGTGGCGACGACTTCAGTGGCTTCGAAACCCCTCTGGCCACGAAACACGCCTTCAACGGCTGGGCCGACATGTTCCTGAACACACCGACTGACGGTCTGCGGGACACCTATCTCCAGCTCGGCGGAAAACTGGCCGGCATCAAACTCCTGGCCGTCTATCATGATTTTCAGTCCGACAAGGGCGGCGCCGACTACGGTTCTGAAATCAACCTCCTCGCCGCCAGAAAATTTTCCGGGCGTTACACACTGGGCCTTAAATACGCCGGCTACAACGCCGATGAGTGGCAGGACGATACCAACAAGTTCTGGCTTTGGGGCCAACTGAAAATCTGATACCACTGAAACAAAGAGGAAATCCCCCGTAGCCTGCGCAGGAACACTGCGGGCAGGTATCTCCATGCGCGTCCAAAAGGAGACGCGCAAAATTCACAGAATTGTCATTGGCCAATAAAGATTCTGAAACATTCACTCCGTAGGATCAAACCTCGACCTAACCTGCGGAGTAACACGCCATGTTGACGACATCAACCGCCCCCCATATGCCAGCCCCCCTGCCCTGGGGAAAATCCGGTCACCGGCTGTTCGTCCGGCTTGCCGCTACCGGGGAAGACATCCAGGCATCGCAAAGGCTGCGCTATGAGGTTTTTTCCCGTGAAATGGGATCCCAGTTCAAAAATTCTCATCAAAGCCTGGATCAGGACCACTACGACGATTATTGCCACCACCTGCAGGTTCTGGACCGGGCAACGGGCAGCGTTGTGGGCACCACACGACTTCTGACAGTATCCAATGCCGTGAAATGCGGCGGCTTCTATTCAGAACACGAATTCGAGCTGGATGGTTTATTTCCCCTGCCAGGCCGGGTTCTTGAGATCGGACGCACCTGCATTCATCCTGATTACCGGCGCGGCAGCACAATATCCTTGCTGTGGGCCGGCCTGGCGCAGTTCATTACCCTGCATCATATCGATTACCTGATCGGCTGCGCCAGCATTCCCTTGGGCGATGGATATTACCAGGTCTACGCGGCGCTGAATTACCTTCGTCAAGATCATCCTGCACCCGCACATCTGGCCGTCAAGCCAGTGCTCCCCCTTCCCCATGACAAGGAAGTACCTGCCGACAGGAGCAGTCTCCCCCCACTGATCAAGGCCTATCTGCGCCTTGGCGCTTCCATCTGCAGTGAACCTTGTCTGGACCTGGAATTCAACACCGCAGACCTGTTTATATTTCTCGATATCAAACACCTCAACCCACGCTACCAGCGGCATTTTATAGATCGCGACTTTGAAGCGGAGATTTGTGCCCACTCGGTGGATTAAACTTTTCCTGCTGCTGGCCCACCTGGCCACCGGCCTGATCGCATGCATACTATTCTTAGCCTTTACTGCCGCCAGGCAACAGAACGGGCCACTTCCATCCACGATAGTCTGCTGGTGGCACAAGCGCCTGTGCAGGATTTTTGAAATCAATATCGTCCGCCATGGGGCGCCCCATAGCGGCTGCGCACTATATGTCGCCAATCACATTTCCTGGATCGACATTCCCGTCCTGGGCCGTGAGACAGCGCCATGTTTTGTCGCCAAATCAGAATTGCGCGAATGGCCGCTGATTGGCTGGCTCGCATCAAAGACCGGCACAATCTTCCTGCGGAGAGGCAATGGCGCATCGGCCTTCAAGATGACTACAGAGATAAGACGCCTGATCCTGGATAGACGTAATGTCGCTATTTTCCCCGAAGGAACCACTACTGACGGCAAGCAAGTGGGCCTCTTTCATTCAGCACCCTTTGCGGCGGTCGTGGACACAGACTGTTGGATACAGCCCATATGCATTCGCTATCCATTGCCAGGGGGTGGACACTCTCCAATAGCGCCTTTTATTGAAGAAATGAGTTTGGCAAGCCACGTATGGCGCCTGCTTGGAGAACACACCGTCAGCGTCGAGGTCACATTCTGCCCACCCGTTTCATGTACTGGAAAAAATCGCCAGATACTGTCTATAGAATCCCATACCCTTATCTGCAATACCTTGCAAGTCAACAGGCGCTCCCACAAGCTCACAAACCGGGACTAAACCGGATACCCCGCATTGTCACGCTACTGTCACATCCTTGTTATCAAATTATCATGAAGGCGTAATCTATCTAAAATATTGGGCTGCTATGTTTCCCACCTCAGTCACATTTTTGAGGAAACATAAAATGAGAAATATTGAGAAAGCGGGACTGGCCCTGCTGATTGCAGGCAGTCTGACGGCCTGCGGGGGCGGAGGCGGCAACAGCGGCAGCGCTACCAGCCAGCCGCAGACATCCAGCGCAAACGACCCTTTCCTGGTATCCAACTGGTTCAATTCCGGACAGAACAATCGTATATTAGACCCAGTGCTGCAAAGCAATGGCCAACCAAGTTCCAGTTCCCCTGACTTGCAGGACCCGGCCTACGCCTTCACGGCCAGCTCTCCCGACCTGCAGGATGCCTCTCGCGCGCTGCCCACGCTGGGCAGCGGTTTTGTAGCCACCGACTATATTGGCGCCTTTCCCCAAGACAGCAGCAACAACTGGACCGAAGGCTGGACCATATCGCTGAATGGCAATACTTCCGTTTGGGAACCAGCCACGGGTGGCACATTGGCTGGCGGAACTCCCAGCGCCGACGGCACCTGCCCGGCGGGCACCACCGACATCGGAAACCAGGATCTTCCCGCCTCCGTGGGTGGCGGGTCCATGGATATCTGCGAACTGGCCCAACGCTACACCAGTGATGTCACGCTCACCAATGACAATGTCTACGAGCTGGCCCCCGGGTTCCCCGGCACCTATATCGGCGACGGAGAGGCTGCCGACGGCAACAGCGCCAATGACACCGCTGTGACCCTGACCATCGAGCCTGGGACGCTGATCATCGGTGAACCACAGGAGGCATTGGTCATTACCCGTGGCTCCAAAATACAGGCTGTGGGCACAGCTACCGATCCTATCGTCATGACTTCCCGCGCTCAATTCGACAATTGGGTTGTCAATGGCGACGCCACCTCCGGGCGTGGCGAATGGGCCGGCCTAGCGCTTATGGGATATGCGCGCAGCAATGAGTGCGGAACACCCTGCGATGTAGCGGCGGAAGGCAACATTGGCGCCTATGGCGGCACCAATGACGCTGACAGCAGCGGCACAATCCAGTATATGATCATCCGGCATGCCGGCAATGACATTGACGGCAACGGTAATGAACTCAATGGCCTGACCCTGTTTGCAACGGGTTCCGGCACTACCCTGGACCATATCCAGGTACACAAAAATCTGGATGATGGTGTGGAACACTTCGGCTCCACCGACTTTATGTCCCATATTGTGCTGACAGACAACCGGGATGACAGTTTCGACTGGGGACAGGGCTACACTGGCGGCGCCCAGTTCATCGTGGTCAGGCAGGCCCTGGATGACGCTGACCGGGCTATCGAGGCCGATAACGACAAGACCGACCCTGAGGCCACACCGGTTTCCATACCCACCCTGGCCAACATGACCCTGATCGGGCGCCCAGGTGGCGACCCGGCTTCCGACGGTATCCTTTTGCGCCGCGGTACTGGCGCCCTCATCTATAATTCGGTAATCACCGGATTTGCAGATGCCTGTATCGATATCGACGGAACGGCCACACTCAACGAAGCCGCAACCCTGGCTGACTCAACGGACGGCAACCTCGAGATATTCAACTCCATCGTATATTGTCCGACGGGCGAAAGCTTCGAAAGCGGCGATGGCGATATTGCAGGCAGTGATATCGAGACGTGGTTCAATGCCGACGGCAGCAACCAGGTCATCGACGCCAACCTGCAGGACAATGGCCAGCCCAACGGCACGGCTGGTTCGGGCACGCGCTTCGTCTCCAACGACTATATCGGGGCATTTTCCCAGGATAGCGCCGACACATGGGCTGATGGCTGGACCATCGCCCTCAACGGCAACAATACCGTCTGGGAGCCCGCGACCGGCGGCACCCTGGCTGGCGGCACACCACTTGCTGATGGGACCTGCCCGGCCGGAACCACCGATATCGGCGACCAGAACCTGCCGGCATCGGTGGGTGGCGGCACCATGGACATCTGCGAGCTGGCCCAGCGCTATACCAGCGATGTCACGCTCACCAATGACAATGTCTATGAGCTGGCTCCCGGGTTCCCCGGCACCTATATTGGCGATGGTGAAGCTGCTGATGGGAATAGCACCAATGACACCGCCGTGACCCTGACCATCGAACCTGGAACCCTGATTATTGGCGAGCCTCAGGAAGCCCTCGTCATTACACGCGGCTCCAGAATAGAGGCCATTGGAACAGCCATAGACCCTATCGTTATGACTTCACGCAGCCAGTTCGATGCCTGGGTCGCTGGTGGAGACGGCACCTCGGGCCGTGGTGAATGGGCCGGTCTGGCGCTCATGGGGTACGCACGCAGTAACGAATGCGGCACTCCCTGCGATGTTGCGGCCGAGGGGAATATTGGTGCCTATGGCGGCACGAACGATGCAGACAACAGCGGCACCATCAGATACATGATCATTCGCCACGCAGGCAATGACATCGACGGCAATGGAAACGAGCTCAACGGACTGACGCTGTTCGCCACCGGTTCCGGCACCACACTGGAATATATCCAGGTGCACAAGAACCTGGATGATGGTGTAGAGCATTTCGGGTCTGCGGACTTCATTTCCCATATCGTGCTTACAGATAATGCCGATGACAGTCTCGACTGGGGCCAGGGATGGACAGGAGGCGCCCAGTTTGTCGTTGTAAGACAGGCTGGCGATCTGGCTGACCGGGGAATCGAGGCGGATAACGACAAGACGGACCCGCAAGCAACGCCTATCTCCATGCCAACATTGGCCAACCTGACGCTGATTGGCAACCCCAATGGCGACCCTGATGCCCAGGGAATCCTGTTGCGCCGCGGCACCGGAGCAAAGATCTGGAATACGATCGTAACTGGTTTTGCCAAGAACTGCGTTGACCTTGACGATGACGCCACCTTCAGCCGCGCAGGGCCCAATGCGCCTGGCAGCCTGAGTGGCGACCTCGTCATGAACAACTCTTTGATCAGCTGCGGCGTATCATTTGATGAGGAGTAACAATTACATGGACTGATACCTTAGGGCCTTTTGAGGGTCAAGGGGCGCTGCCATACCAGCGCCCCTTTTTTATCATAATTGCCACAAAATCATCACAATCATATAACAATACGGCTCTATTATGGATAACCTGCTCAGAGACAAGGATTCAGCGATGAAGTACCGACTACTGCTAATCGATAATGACGTGGAAACCCGGATGAAAGTGAGGAAGGCATTGAACACGGGCGACTTCGAGCTCCATGAGCGCGGCGAAATAAAAGAGGCCAGAGAACTCCTTATTACACGCAAACTGGATCTCATCATGCTTGACTGGGTTAGGCCCGAATCTCATCGCATCGAATTTGCCAGAGAATTGAGAAATGAGATATTGACAAAGTGTACTCCCATTATCCTGCTGACAGCGCCCAGAGCGGAAGAAGATCAGGTACGCGGGCTCAAGGCGGGCGCCAATGACTATATCTCCAAACCCATCACGGCTGAAAAGCTGCTCAGCCGCATAGAAGCATGGCTCGGCCTGACTGATTGCCGGGACAATCAGGAGGGAGAGATACTTCAGGTCGACGCGCTCTGCCTCGATGAAGCGGGATACCTGGCAACCATCAGAGGCGAGGTGGTAATAATGGGACCTACCGA
This sequence comes from Gammaproteobacteria bacterium, assembly GCA_026982565.1. GTDB lineage: Bacteria > Pseudomonadota > Gammaproteobacteria > SZUA-140 > SZUA-140 > SZUA-140. The sequence goes on along the minus strand of JALSGV010000053.1, from coordinate 10,966 downwards.
ATTCCGCCTGTTGAGTTTCTTCATGAGCCACCTGAACCAGGCATTCACCCGTGAAGAACTACTCTCCAATATCTGGGAAACAGATGTAGACCCCCGCACCGTGGACGTACACATACGGCGCCTGCGCAAAGCCCTTGCACCACACGGCTACGACGGATATCTCCAGACTGTGAGAACCATAGGCTACCGCTTCTCCAATTATGTCGTTCCGCAGGCCAATGACACAGCCACACACCAACACGCCACATAACCCCCAGGGAAACCTCAGAACAAAGCACAAGGCCGCTGTTCTGAAAATTTGATTCACACGGTCATTTCAGGCGCGATAAAACACAAGAGGTCAATGCAACGATTCATTCCACCACCCTATATGCCAAGACTCCCCTGATTATCCAGAAAATTATTCAGCAATATATTCGTCATCATATCGTCAAATCACAGAAACAATCCCGAAACAGATCTGTAATATTCGGCATCTATACTAGCCGCCATCATATTTTTTCAGATTGATCTTTACGCCCAATTCACCGAAGGCGCTACATTTACGAATGTACTGGCAATCCATATTTGCCAGGCTTGATGGAGAAACGATATATGAGCCGGACAGATATACTGCGCTGTTTACACTTTGGCATAATCATGCTGACCCTTCTCGGCCTGATGGGGCAGGCCAACGGGGATGACAGCATAGACAACCTTACCCAGAAGCTCATCACCCTGCGCGGCGAGGTAGAAGATCTCAACACAGAGCTTCTTCTACAGCGTGAAGAGCGGAAGCAAACGATGGCGGCACTGCTGGCGCAGCGCAGTGAAATGGAAGCCCGGCTGAAGCGCGCGGAGATCAATCAACAAAAACTGCGCAAGACCCTGAAACGCAACCTTGAAATTGCTGAAACAGCGGGAAATGATGCAACCCGAACCGTTCCGGTCCTGATTAGCGCGATCGCTAGCTTGGAAGAAAAAATCAAGTCACGCCTCCCTTTCAAAATTGAAGAAAGACTGGCTGACCTGAAGGAAATCAGGTCACAGATCACCTCTGCAACCCTGTCCCCGCCCCGGGCAGCCAATCGCCTGTGGGCCTTTTTTGAAGACGAAATTCGCCTGAACCGGGAAATCGGCCTCTACCGCCAGACAATATCACTAAACGGTGAACGGGTCCTGGCAGATGTCGCCCGCCTGGGCATGGTCATGCTCTACTTTCGTACCCCGGACGAGAAGTACGGAATGGCCCGGCGCGAAGAAAAGGATTGGCAATACCAGCTCGTAACCGCCCCCTCCGGAAAAAAGCAGATTGCCTTGCTTTTCGAATCACTTGAGAAGCAGATCCGCAGCGGTTTATTTGAGTTACCGAACCCCATATAAGCGACAGCGCAAGGGCATATCATGACTATTTTTCCAAATAAACTCACCCTGTCACCTTTTGGCTGGCCCGTTCCACGAACATCCAGGGTCCCGGGCCGAGTTGCCCGCACGGCAATCCTTTTGCTTGGCCTGTCCTGCACGGCTGTTGATGCACAGGAATCACCCTCCAGCCTGGAACAGTCCTTTCAGAAGGAATTCGCCTTTCTCGAAACCCAAAAACGGGACCTCAGCCAGCGCCTTGCCGAATTTCAGACAGACACCGAGAAAAGGATCAATGAAGAGAACCGCCGTATCGACACCCTCACGCAACAGCTCTTGGCCGCGGAACGGGAGACTGAACGCCTGACCGACCAGATAGCCAAGGCGGAGCGATCGGCGGAGATCAATCAGGCCAACAGTGAAATTATCGAGGCCACCTATGAACAGGCGCAGGCGACCCTTTCTGACTTCGGCTTTGACCTCAATGATGACGTCGGCTTCAGCACCCTTGACAACGACGGCAAACTTTCCCGCCTCTATGCCGTTGCCACTGATGTCATTTCAGATCTTTCTGAAATACAACGCAAAGAAGGCTATTTCTACCTTGCTGACGGCACTGAGACACAAGGCACCATCATAAAGATCGGCGAGATTGCAAGTTATGGCGTCAGCGACCAGGGGGCGGGCGCGTTGGCTCCGGCAGGTGCGGGATCCCTCAAACTCTGGGATGCGCCGAGCGACGATGTCGCGCTTGCGCTGGCAAACGGCAAGCATCCCGACACGCTCAAGATCTTCCTCTATGAATCGCTCAACAAGGACGTTGCGGCAGGCGGGGAAAAAGGCATGATGGAAGTCCTGGAAAGTGGCGGCGTTATTGGCTGGACTATCGTCGCGCTCGGTGTCCTCGCTGTTCTAATGATCATACTCCGCATTCTCTTCCTGCGTGCAGCCAGCGCCTCCACGGGCGCCGTGGAAAACGAGGTTGGCAAGCTGGTCAGCGCGGGAGATATCGAGGGCGCACTGGATTTCTGCCGTGAAAAAAGAGGATCCACCTCACGGGTGGTCGCCGCAACACTGCGCAACATAGACAGAGACCGTGACCACCTGGAAGACATTGTGTCAGAAAGCATACTGCACGAAAGCAGCTCACTTAACCGCTTCGGGACCTTTATTATCGTCATTGCCGCCGTCTCACCACTGCTGGGACTGCTGGGCACGGTCACCGGCATGATCGCAACATTCGATGTAATCACTGAATTCGGCACAGGCGACCCCAAACTTCTGTCAGGAGGCATATCCACGGCACTGGTAACCACCGAGCTGGGCCTGATCGTGGCCATACCAACACTCATTCTGGGCAATCTCCTCAGTGGCTGGAGCAACCGCATCAAGGATGAGATGGAGAAGGCCGCATTGCGGGTCATGAATATCTCCCAGGGGGCGGTCGGTCCTGGCGCGGAAACATCATTTACCAAGCATACTCTCGAGCCGCCACATGCCGCCACTGCTTGATGAATTGGTGGAATACTACAGCGCCGGCGGCTATGTCATGCCGCCGCTGTTGGCCAGCGCCATTCTGCTCTGGTACGCGCTCGGATACCGGTTTTCTGCGATCAAGCGCAGCCGCAGCAAACGCAGCGTACGCGCGCTGATAGACCGCTACCAGCGGAACAAGTGGAAAAAGGCGAACGGCATCATCGAGGAAGCGATTGTCAATGGCATAGCACTGGCCCGGCGGGGTGCGCCTCACCTGCGCCGCCAGTTGGATGATTTGTATGGCGATTACCACACCCTGCTGAACCGTTATGCCGTGCTGACACGCACCCTGGTGGCGGTCACGCCATTGCTTGGCCTGCTGGGCACTGTGGCGGGCATGGTAGAGACCTTTGATTCACTCGGAGAGATGACATTGTTTACCCAGTCAGGCGGGATCGCCGGCGGCATATCACAGGCCCTGATCACGACCCAGCTGGGTCTGGCGATTGCCATTCCCGGGCTGCTCTTCAGCCGCTTCCTGGAAAAACGCCAGCAGCGCATCGAGACCGAGCTGGCGCAAATCAAGGACATCCTGTGCAGCCTGCCAGCCATGGCGCTCAGGCCCACTACAGATTAACAAACCGGAGTTCGCAGACCATGCGCTATCGTGAGCGGGAAAACACCAACCAGGAAATCAACATTTCACCATTGATTGACATGGTTTTCATATTGCTGATCTTTTTCATGGTCAGCGCGACCTTTGTCAAAGACATGAATCTTGAAATACAGCGCCCCAAAGCCAGCAGCGCTACTCCGGCATCCAGCAAGGCAATCAGGGTGTACATTGACAGCAATGGTGATACCTTCCTGGATGACCAGGCAGTACGCACCTGGGCCATCCAGTCCCGCCTGCGTGACATGTTGCGCCTCAGCACCAGCCGGTCAGTACTTGTCGTGACTGATGAAAAGGTATCAGCCAGGAAACTGGTAGAAGTCGTCGACCAGTGCCGCCTTGCTGGCGCACAGGACGTCGGCGTTGTCACCGAGACAGAGGCCAGGTAGCAAAGAGCCGCACGCCATACAGTAGAAAGATGAATTATTCACCGACTGTTCCCCAGAAATTTGGCGAAGTCTCCGCACCGTACTCAAGGCGCGGCCGGCTGCAGCATCACATAAGCGGCCTGCTTTGGATGGCTGGCGGATCAAGCGTAATTTTTTCCTTGCTGCTCTACATGAACCAGTCTGGATTGCCCGATATGCCGGATAAGGTTGTCCAACAAACCACATTCGAGGTCAGGCAGCCGCCCAAAACCAAACCGCGTAAGAAAGTCGAAAAAAAACGGCCCAGGCGCAGCAGGACAGCGCCGCCACCGGCGCCTATCCTGCATCTCGACAGCGGCCTGTCAGGCCTGGATTTCAGCCTGCCGGCATTCTCTCTGGACGCCATGGGAGAAATAGACCAATCGTTGCTTGGAGACACCGGGAACGTAGTCATGACCAGCGATATCGTTGACCAGCCGCCGCGGGTTCGTCAGCGCACACCGCTAGACTACCCGCCACGCGCCCGCACCAAGGAGATTGAGGGCTATGTTGTCTTGAGCCTTCTTATTGACGAAACGGGCAGGGTCAAGACTGTCAAGGTCATCGATGCCTCACCGCGCGGGATTTTTGAAGAAGCGGCAATACGCTCGGTTCGCCGCTGGCTCTTCCAACCGGCGCGCTATGCAGGGAAGAATGTCCAAAGCTGGGCCAACCAGACTATTCGTTTCGAGCAGGGGTAGCATCAGTGTCAGAAACCGGCGATTTTCCATCAGGACTCCGGGGTCCTGAAAACACGGGTGGTAACGGCGGCAGGAAAGCCCGTTTTACAGCACCATGCCTGCACGGATCTGGAGCAGCCTTGATCCTGCTCCTGTTTCTGGCATTGCCATCAAACACCGCCATGGCAAAGAAAGACGAGAACATGGCCGTTGATTACCTCACCCTGGCGGCGCTTCTCGTCAAGGATGGCCACTACGACCGCGCAGCGGTAGCCCTGGAAAACCTGGATATCAGCGACGAAGGAATCGACAGGCCACGCTTCCACACCCTGCAAGGCTTGATTCAGCTCAAGCTTGCCGATTACAAGGGAGCCCTGGGAGCCTTCCGGGCGGCCCTGGAAACGGGCCAGGACAATCCTGGAATACACATCTATATCGCCCAGGCTTGGTATGCCCTGGGAGATTATGACAAAGCCCTTGCCTCCATTGCCCGTGCGGGTGAAATGGCTGCGTCGAAACCGGGTGTGATGCTGATGGAGTCACAAATCCACTGGGACAAGGGCGACCCCCAACACGCCTGGCAGGCCCTGCTCCGTGGTGAAGCGCGGTTTAACGACAACCCGGCATTCCCGCGACGCAAGGTGTTCATGCTTATCGAGCTTGGATTATACCAGGAGGCCGCCACGCACGGCCTGGCCTATCTGCAACGCTTCGCTGCAGATGCGGAAGACTATATCGCTATCGGCGCCGCCCTGCGCCGGAGCGGACAGCCCGGCATCGCATTGAATATTCTGGAACCTGCGCGCATCCAATTCCCTGAAAATGAAAAGGTCCTGCTTGCCCTCGCATTGTCCTATGCAGATCTGGAAGAGCACCTCACGGCCGCTGGACTGCTTGAACAGGCCGCACTGCGAAACCCAGAATATCTCAGCGAAGCGGCGGAACTCTACCAACGGGCAGGATTTCCCATGCGTGCCCTGTTCCTCAACGAACGCACCATCGACCAAAAGAAGAAACTCAAGCAACGCCTCAGTTTACTTCTGGAGGCCGGCCTCCACCAGCAGGCAATGGACATGGAAGAGGCCCTTTACCGGGTGGGGCTTCTGGATAATGAAGATATTCGTTATGCCCTCGCCTATGCCGCATTCAAAACCGGGGACTTCAATACGGCACAACGTCACCTGAACCTGCTGAAGCGGCCCGCCCTGTTCAAAAAGGCCACCGCACTGCGCCAGGCCATGGCCTCCTGTGAAGATACGCCATCTCGTTGTTACTAACCGACCAAAAGGACTGTTTCAATATGCGCGCTGCAACCGTACTGCTTTTTACCATCATGCAGCTTGCCTCCAGTACTGCCCTGGCCTCGGAAGCGGCGCGCCTCCACCTCTATATATTCAAGAAGGGACTACCGGTAGAGGGCATGGCGCTGTCAGCGGGCCGGTCCCCGCTCGGGATGACCGACATGAACGGCGCCCTTCATGTAAGTATCCAACCTGGGCAGCACTATCTGTCCCTGCGCCACAATACGGCAGAGTTACGGACCATGACTCTTGACCTGCACCCCGGGGAAAGCCTGCTGATTATTGCCAATATCGACGAGGATGACAGCACGGTCAATCTGGAAATCGAAAGCTCCCATGGCAATACCCAGGGGAACCCCGTGCCCGATGAAAACAGCGGGATGTCACCAGCCGCCCCGGATGAGGCCCTGGCCACCCTGACCGGACGGGTAAGCACATTTCAGGAAGGCACGCCGATACCTGGCGCCCGCATATTTATCAGCGGGACGAGCGAAAAAATCCGCAGCGACACGGAAGGACGTTTCAATATCAGGATACCGGCAGGAATCTATGCCATATCGGTCATCCATCCTGATTTTACTGCCCAGGCCGTGGAGGATATCGTTCTGACAAAAGGGGAAACCATACACCAGAACTTTGCACTCACCCCCAACGCCCTGGCCCTGGAGGAATTTGTAGTCACCGCCCCCTATCTGGAAGGCAGTTTCTCGGCCCTGGCCGACGAGCAGCGCAACAGCTCTGCCGTTGCCGAGGTCATGAGCGCGGATCAGATGTCAAATTCAGGCGATAGCGATGCGGCCGGCGCCCTCAAGCGCGTAACCGGCCTCACAGTTGTGGATGGAAAATTCGTCTATGTGCGCGGCCTCGGTGACCGCTATTCATCCACCACGCTCAACAACGCCAGTTTACCCAGCCCTGACCCTATCCGCCGTGTGATCCCCCTCGACATCTTCCCTACAGGCGTGCTTGGCAGCATCGTCATCCAGAAGACGTACTCACCGGATATGCCTGGAGAATTCGGCGGCGGGAGCGTCCAACTGCGCACCCGTGGCCTGCCTGAGGAACGCATTCGCAAGCTTTCCGTCTCTCTTGGCGGCAACACGCGCACAACTTTCCAGGATGGACTGAGCTATGAAGGGGGGAATACGGATTTTCTGGGCATTGACGATGGCACCCGTGAATTTCCAGAGCTGCTCGACCAGATGACCAATGGCGGAAGGGAGTTGCTGACCGGCCTTACACCAGAACAGGTGGAGTCCGCCGGAGAATCATTATCCCCCATCTATGCCACTGAACCCGTAACAATGCCTCCAAATGTCGGATTCAAGCTTAATCTGGGTGATCGTTATGAGGACTATAATGGCAAATGGGGCTGGGGTTATCTGTTCGGGCTGAACTATAAAAACGACTGGATCCTCCGCAACGAGGAACGCACTACCTATGGCCTGAATGGCCTGGGGGGACTGAACCCGCTGGATGAATCAACCATGCAGATCACCACCAACGAAATCGACCTGGGCGGCATCCTGCATCTCAGCCTGGAGCTGGGCAACAATCACACCATGGAAAGCACCACTCTGCTCACCCGCCAAACCAATGACCGCGTATTATTCGAAGAAGGGTTCCTGTCGGAGAATTCCCTTACCGTGCGCGACACCACATTGGAATGGGTTGAGAACCAGTTGTTCATGGAACAATTACGCGGCAATCATTCCCTGCCGCGCCTCAATGACCTGATGATCGACTGGCAGGCCACCTATGCCACGGCCAGCCGCGACGAACCCGATACCCGTTTTTACCGCTATGAACAGCGGGAGGACGGTCTTTTCGCGTTTTCGGACAAAGGGCAATCCAATGAGACGAGCTTTGAAGAATTGGACGACAAAAGCACTCAATTGGGCATCGATTTTACCTTTCCCGTTTATGACCTGTTTGGCGCCCAGACCGATTTTAAATTTGGCTTCAACTATCTGCGCAAAAAGCGTGCATCCGCCTTTTCCCGCTTCCGTTTCCTGACGGATTTTTCACGCAACAACATCCGTCGCGATGATCTTGTGACCCGTTCTCCCGAGGAAATACTCAACGCCGCCTTTATCGGGCCCGATGGTTACCAATTGCGCAACACCACGCTTCCCACAGACAATTACACCGCCGAGCAAACGGTAAACGCCCAATACTTGATGGCCGACACCCAGCTCAAACGCTTCAAGGTCATGGGGGGCGTACGGCTGGAGCGATCCCGTCAGGAGGTAACGACATTCCAGCTTACCAATCCCGACCAAGCCACCAAGGCCGACCTGGACGACACCGACATCCTGCCCGCGCTCACTCTCACCTGGCTGCTGGGCGGTGAACAGCAATTACGCATGGGAGTCAGCCGGACGGTCAACCGGCCGGACTTCAAAGAACTCTCCGAGGCGCCCTACATCGACCCTGATTCACGCTGGACGGTTATCGGAAACCCCCGCCTCGAGCGCGCCATCATCAACCACTTTGACCTGCGCTGGGAGTGGTACCTCACCAAGTTCGAAGGCCTCTCGGCAGCCCTGTTCTACAAGGACTTTGATCAGCCCATCGAGCAGGTTATCCGCCTCGGCGCCGGCGGTATCCGTTCGTTCGCCAATGCGGAATCCGCCGTTAACTATGGACTTGAACTACAGGGCCGCGCCTGGCTGTCACGCTTTTTCGGCCGCAAGTTGTCGCGCTACTATGTTGAAAGCAATGTATCGCTGATTGAATCGAAGGTGAAACTGGGTGATGCGGGCGCTCAACAGACCAACCCCAACCGGGCCCTGCAGGGGCAGGCCCCGTGGGTCGTCAACTTCACCCTGGGTTATGAAAACCTCATTACCACCACCAAGGCCGCACTTCTCTTCAACATGGCGGGGGAGTTTATTTCCAGCGTCGGTACCAAGGGCCTGCCCGATGCCTACGCACAACCGGCGCCACTGCTGGACTTCGTTTACAGCCGCAATCTTTATGAAGGCACCCGTGGCAACAAGCTCAAGTTAAAATTCAAGGCCCAGAACATCCTTGACCCCACCATCGAGATCCTGCGCGGCGATGAAGTCGAGCGGTCGACCCGCAAAGGCATCACCCTGAAGACATCGCTGGAATATAAATTTCCATGACATATCCCCGGAAGCAGGCCCGGGGTTTTCCAGATCCGTCGTGAATTAGTAAATATTCCCGCGGGATCTGCTGTATCAAGCACCATCATGATGGTGTCACAAAACTTTCATAATACCTTAATTGTCCTGTCACAAATAGATGGGAGTATTGCGCCCAGCTATTTTGCACAAACCGGAAATCCAGACACGGCAGGAATTTCCATTCATTAGAAACTTTATCATTCAAAGGAGAATAGTGTGTTTTTTAGAAAAAAAGTTGTTATGGCTGTAAGTGCAGCCCTCGGTCTGGGCATTATGATCCCGGCTGCCAATGCCGGCGGCGTGACCTACAAGGATGGTGACAAGTACATGAAGCTGGGTGGGCGTATCCAACTGCAATACCATTATGCTGATCCGGACAAAGGGCAGAGTACGGATGAGTTGCTCTTCCGCCGCCTTCGCCCCTACATCGAGGGCAGTCTGCACCCCGACTGGAAAGGCAAGTTCCAGTGGGACATGGGCAAGGCCAAAGGTTATAACGAGGTAGCCATCAAGGATGCCTACATGGAGTATTCAGGCTTCAATAACATGAAGATCAAGCTGGGCAACTATGTATTTCCCTTTTCCCGGGAATTTGTCACTTCCTCAAAATACCAGCAATTCGTCGAGCGCACCTTCGTGGGCGACCGCAACTATGGAACGCCGGACCGTAATCTGGGCATTCACGCCAGCGGCCACAACGCGAGCGACAGACTGACCTGGGGGGTATCCATTGCCTCGGCATCCATAGACCCCAGCAACTCCAAGCTGGATTTCGACTCGCCGGTCAACAAGGACAAGGACTTCAACGAAGGCTGGATGATCGGCGGGCGTATCGATTTCCACCCCTTCGGCAAACTGAAATTCTCCCAGGGTGATTTCAAGCAGGAGCAGAAAGCGACCATCGGCCTTGCCGCGTTCACCTGGAACAATGATGGCGATGTGCAGAACAATAAGTTGCCGCCGCCAGATACAAAGGACACTGACGTCGATGCTGTCACCGGCTTCGAAGTCAGTGGCGCCTACCGTAACAAGGGCTTTTCCACCGACCTGGAATACAACCGCTTCGATTCCGAACTCAAGGACAACACCGTTACTTCCGGCCTGTACAAAAACGGAGAAACCACCCTGGAGAACTGGATGGTCAAGGGCGGCTACATGGTCATTCCCGGCAAGCTGGAATTGGTACTGGGTTACTCCAGCCAGGACGCGGACAATTATGCCGAGGCGTGGACGCGTTTCTCCGGCGGCGTCAACTGGTTCGTTCACAAGCACGATGTGAAATATCAGCTGACCTACCGCCAGAACTCGGACAAGAACGGCGTCAAGGGCGATGATGAAACGGAGATCTTCGCCCAGGCCCAGTATGTGTTCTGAGCAAGCTCTTGCAGGTGTACTGCTCATTAAGGGAAGGAGGCAAACTCCTTCCCTTTTTTGTTTCCCCCTTTCCCTGATCCGCATTGGCGGAGGTGGAAGATGACAGCCACATGACATCACTCGATCCTGTCACAATTTTGTAACATTCCCCCAGTACACTCACGCCATGTCAAGGACACACGCATCGTTTCATGCACCCCCGCCCAAGCGCCAGCGCAGACGCTTGATCGTCGATTCCCTGGCCCGTTACACCGTGGGCCTGGGCGGCGTATTCGTTATTGCCGCCGTCGCTCTCATTTTCTTCTACCTTCTCTATATCGTCATCCCACTATTCCTGCCCGCCGACGCCCGCCCCGTGGCCAGCTATTCCCTGCCGGGCGACAACGGGGCGCGCACCGCGCACCTGGTCATGGATGAACTGCGCGAGGTAGGCATCCGCTACACCCGGGACGGGCGGGTGTTTTTCTTCAAGCCCGCCGACGGCCAACTTGTCGGGGGCAAGCGCGCGGTCCTGCCCGCGGGCGCGCGGGCCAGCGCCTTTGCCGCGGGCGACAGCGCCACG